>DAIEJF010000305.1 GCA_027351005.1 Paracoccaceae bacterium
TGGGCGCCGGGGCGCTGAGTGCCGCGCTGGTGCCGCAGGCCTTCCAGGCGCGCGCGGCCGCGTTGCAGATCGTGGTGATCGGCGTGATGCTCTGCATGATCCTGCTGTGGCGGCCGCAGGGGTTCTTCGGGCCCCGGCGGCGGCGGACACCCGGCGGGGGCTGACCGCGGGCGCGGGCCAGGCCATCACGAGGCTGTGAAATTCCGGTAGACGCATCGCCCCGCGCGGGTCTAGGCTTTGGGCCCGGGGCTACGGCGCGACAAGACCGGCGCCCGCCACACCGTCGACACATGGGGGGGCTGCGAGGTGCGGATGCTCCTGCGCAATCTCGATCAGGCGCGCATCGTGCTGGCGATCACGGTCGCCATCTTCATCGCTGCCGCCCTGGGCCTGCCCGGCTTTCTGGACCCCGGCAACCTGATCGCCATCGTCCGGTCGATCTCGGTCCTGGGGATCCTTGCGCTGGGGATGGCGCTGGTGGTGATCGGCCGCGGGATCGACCTGTCGATGGTGGCGGTGATGGCGATGTCGGTCGCCTGGTACCTGCACCTGCTGAACGCGGGCTGGGGCGATCATGCCGCGCTGGGGGTCACGCTGGGCGCGGTGCTGCTGATCGGGGCGATCAACGGCGTCCTGGTGGCCTATGCCGAGGTGCCCGCCATTTTCGTCACGCTGGCCACCGGGTCCTTCGCCTTCGGCTTCGTCCGCTCGCAGGTCATCACCTCTGATGCGGTGAACGTGCCCGCGCGGCACTGGATCCTGACGCTGGGGCAGATGCGCCCCGGCGGGGTTCCGGCCGATATCTACGTCTTTCTCTGCCTTGCCGTTGCGGCCTTCCTGTTCCTGCGCTTCACCAAATGGGGGCGCTATGTCTATTACGCGGGCGACAACCCGGTTGCGGCGCGCAATTCCGGGATGCCAGTGCGCCCGATGCTGGTGCTGCGCTACGTCATCGCGGCGCTGTCGGCCTTCGTGGCCGGGCTGCTGACGGCGGCAAGCCTGCAATCCATCAATACCCGCGTGGTGAACTCGACCCTGCTTTACGACATCGTGCTGGTGGCGGTGATCGGCGGCATCGGCCTGTCGGGCGGCAAGGGCGGGGTGCGCAACGTGCTGATCGGCGCGGCGCTGATCGGCATCATGCTGAACGCGATGACCATCCTCGATATTCCGCAACTGTACCAGAACCTGATCAAGTCCACGATCCTGCTGGTCGCCATCGTGGTCGACGGCCTCTTGAACCCGCGCGACGAACAGACCGCGCAGCAGGGCGACATCTGAACACAACGACCCGGGCCCAACCGGGCTGCAACGCAACGGAGAGGTGAGACGATGAGACGGATGAAGACCCTGGCCGCCGCGGCGGCCATCGTGCTGGCCGGTCTGGCGGTCGCGCAGCCTGTGCTTGCCGACAGCGATACGGCCCCGGCCGACTATGCCAAGGCGCTGAACGGCAAGCGGGTGATCCTGATCCCGCTGGCGATGGGGTTCGACCTGGCGCAGGGCTGGGCCGCAATCCTGAAACGCGAGGTGACGGCCTTTGGCGGCACATTCGAGACGCGCGATCCGAACTGGTCGACCGAGGCGGGCGCGCAGGCGATCACCGAGGCGATCTCGTCCTCGCCCCGGCCCGATGTGCTGGTGGTGATGGCGCCCGACCTGAATTCCTACACCCGGATCCTGAAGAAGGCGCAGGACGCTGGCATCTTCGTGCTGCTGATCGACAACCCCGCCAACTTCAAGGCCGACACCTACATGGGATCGGACTGGACGAAGCTTGGCGCGGTGGAGGCGGGCGCGGCGGTCGAGGCCTGCGGCGAGGGCACGTCGAAGAAGATCGGGCTGGTGCAGGGCGACGAGGTGAACGCCACCTCGATCTTCCAGTACGAAGGCATCATGAACGTCATCAACCAGCACCCCGACCTGAAGGTGGTGGCCAAGCCGGTGTCGAACTGGGATCCCACGACCTCGCGCACCGTCACCGCCACGATGCTGCAGCAGAACCCCGACCTCTGCGCCATCATCGACTTCTGGGACGGCGACGCGACCGGGGCCGCGGCGGCGATCCGCGACGCGAACCTGCAGGGCAAGGTCAAGCTGATCACCACCGGCGGAGGCGAGAAGTCGGCGGATTGCGACATGCTGGAAAACGGCACCTATGACGCGGTGGTCATGACCGAGCTGCCGAAAGAGGCGGGCGACATGGTGGCGATGATCAAGTACCTGCTGCAGACGGGCATGAAGCCGGGCAGCTACACCGCGCATCTCTACACGCTGGAACAGGCCACGACCAAGGCCAACATGCGCCCGGACAGCTGCTGGGATCTGAAGGCGCTGCAGGCGATGGCCGGAAACTAGGCCCCCCTGACATGACGATCCGGGCGGCCCCGACCGGGCCGCCCGCCCGACAGTGATGGACCTTCGATGCACTTCCGCGAACGGCTGCAGGCCTGGCGCTACAACCTGATCCCCGACCATGTGATCGGCGAGCTTCTCCAGAAACGCTGGATCGACAACGCCATCCCCTTTCTGGCGCTGGTGATCGTGGTGGCGGGCTTCGGCTCGGCCATCCCCGGCTTCTTCAACCCGGCGTCGCTGCAGGATTCCACCCGGCAGCTTGGCGAATTCACGCTGGTGGTGATCGGCCTGACGGTGGTGATGCTGGGCGGCGGGATCGACCTGTCGGTCGGCTCGATCTTCGCCCTGGGCTGCTTTGCCGCGGTCGCCTGCTTCTTCCTGTTCCACCTGCCCACGGGCGTGGCCTTTCTGGCGGCGCTGGGGGTGGGGGTGCTGTTCGGGGCGGCCAACGGCTATCTGGTCGGCTATCTCAGGCTGCGGGCCTTCATCACCACGCTGGTCACCTTCATCATCGGCCGCGCGATCTATGACATCCTGGTGGTCAGCTTCGGCGCGCGGGTGCAACTGTCGGACGCGCAGTCCGACCTGTGGGATTTCATCGGCGACGGTACCCTTCTGGGGATGTCGGTGTCGGTCCTGGCGGCACTGGCGCTGGCGGTGGTGACCCATGTGGTGCTGACCCGCGCGCGCCCCGGCTGGCATGTACTGGCGGTGGGTGGTTCGCGGCGGTCGGCGCATAACGCGGGCATCCGGGTGCGGCGGACGGTGTTCCTGACCTATGTCTTTTCCGGCGCCTGTGCGGGCGCGGCGGGCTTCCTGATCGCGACGCGGCTGTCGGGGGCCGGCCCCGGCACCGGACAGGGGCTGGAGATCCTGGCACTGACCGCGGCGGTGGTGGGCGGCAACAGCCTGGGCGGCGGGCGCGGATCGGTGGTCAAGGGGATCATGGGCGCGGTCATCGTGCTGGTGATGACCAACGGGCTGATCCGGCTGGGCTATGGCACGGGGACCAACCAGATGGTTCTGGGCCTGCTGCTGGCGGCCGCGGTGACGATCGACATCCGCTGGCTGAAGAACCGCCACAAGGTGCTGAACGAGGTCTATGTGGCCCCGGTCTACCTGCGGATGGGCGAAACCCAGAGCGCGGCGCCGGGGTCGGGCACGCCCTATGCGCTGAACAACCGCCTCGCCGAGGCCGAGGCGATCGGTCTTGGCGACCTGGAAGGCCCCGAAGACGTGATCCTCGACCGCGACGATCACCTGTATTGCGGCACCCGGCATGGCGAGATCGTGCGGTTCTTCGCGCCCGACTACACCCGCAGCGAGGTCTTCGCCCATGTCGGCGGCTTTCCCCTGGGCCTTGCTTTCGACCGGGCGGGCAACCTTCTGTCCTGCGTGGGGGCGATGGGGCTTTACCGGATCTCGCCCGACCGGCGGGTGACGCGGCTGTCGGCGGAAACCCGGCGAAGCTGGACCTCGATTCAGGATGACGCGCGCCTGCGCGACCCCAACGATCTGGACATCGCGCCGGACGGCAAGGTCTATTTCACCGACTCGACCAAGCGCTACGACGCGCATGACTGGGCGCTGGACAGTATCGAGAACCGCGCCACCGGGCGGCTTCTGGTCTACGATCCCGCCACCGGCCGGACCCGGACGCTGCTGGACGGCTATCGCTACACCAATGGCGTGACGCTGGCGCATGACAACAGATCGGTGCTGTTCTGCGAAAGCTGGGCCTGCCGCATCCACCGCTACTGGCTTGACGGGCCGAAGGCCGGCACCGCCGAATGCCTGATCCGCGACATGCCGGGCTACCCCGACAACATCAACCGCGCCTCGGACGGCACCTACTGGATGGCCTGGCTGGGGATGCGCACACCCTCGTTCGACCTGTCGCTGCGGCATCCGGGGATGCGGCGGCGGATGGCGCGGCGGCTGCCGCAGGACGAATGGCTGTTTCCCAACATCAACACCGGCGGCGTGGTGAAGTTCAACGACCGGGGCGAAATTCTGCAGACCTTCGGCGACCTGACGGGGACGGCGCATCCGATGGTGACCTCGATGCGCGAGCACAAGGGCTATCTGTACATCGGTGGCATCCTGAACAACCGGATCGGCCGTTACCGGATCGAAGGGGCAGACCCCACCTGGACGGCGAACGACGCCTACTGGGGGCGGCCATGAGGCTCGATCCGCTTCTTGACCTGTTCCGCGGCCGCGCGATCACCATTCCGCCGCTGGATGGCGCGTTGCGCCCCAACACCGCGCTGGACGCGGCGCCAGTGTTCGACGGGCTGGCCGCGCCGGACAACCTGAGCTGGCTGGACGGGCGGCTGGTCTGTTCCTCGGGGGCCACGGTGCTGGCGCTACAGGCGGGGCAGCGGTTGCCGCTGGCGGAATTCCCGGCCGAGGTGACGGCGCTGTCGGTTTCGCCCGCGGGCGCGCTGGTGGTGGCCACCGACGACGGGCGGCTTTCAGAGGGCGGGCAGGCCGTGCCGCTACCGGGCGGCGTCGCCTGCATCACAGCCCTGGCACATGGCCCGGATGGCACGTTGTGGCTGGCCAACGGATCGCGGCACCACCCGGCCTCGGGCTGGGTTGCGGACCTGATGGAACGGGGCGCCAGCGGCGCGGTCTGGCGGCGCAGACCCGGCGCGGGCTGGGAACAGGTGGCGGGCGGGCTTGCCTGGCCGAACGGGCTCCTGCCCGGCACGGCGGGCTGCATCGTCAGCGAGGCCTGGCGGCACCGGCTGATCCGGCTGGAAAGCGGGCGGCTGGACCCCGTTCTGCTGCACCTGCCGGGCTATCCCGCACGGCTTTGCCCAGCGGCGGAGGGCGGCGCCTGGCTTGCCGTCTTTGCCCCGCGCACCCGGCTGATCGAGTTCGTGCTGCAGGAAACCCGCTACCGGCATGACATGATGGCCGAGGTGCCGCGCGACTACTGGATCGCCCCCGCGCTGGCCTCGGGGCGCAGTTTCCTCGAGCCGCTGCAATGCGGAGGCATCCGCACCATGGGCGTGCACAAGGCCTGGTCACCCAGCCGGTCCTACGGGCTGGTGGTGCGCCTTGGCCCCGACATGGCGCCGGTGGCCAGCCTGCACAGCCGGGCGAACGGGCAGAGGCATGGCGTGACCTCGGTACACGAGACGGACGGGCGGCTTTACATCGCCGCCAAGGGGGGCGACGCGGTGCTGGAGGTGACGGCATGACCCCGCTGATCCGGATGGAGCGCATCTCGAAGGCCTATCGCGGCGTCCCGGCGGTGCGCGAGGTGGATTTCGACCTGCGCCCGGGGGAAATCCACGCGCTTCTGGGGGAAAACGGCGCCGGAAAATCGACCCTGACCAAGATGATGGCGGGTGTCGTTGCACCCAGCGGGGGCCGCATCCTGCTGGAGGGGGCCGAGGTGCGCTTTGCCACCCCCAGCGCGGCGCTGGCGGCCGGAATCGCGATGGTGTTCCAGGAAACCAGCCTGATCCCCTCGATGACGGTAGCACAGAACCTGTACCTGGGGTCCGAACGGTTCCTGAACCGGCTGCGGGGCACCTACATCTCGGCCCAGCAGTTCCTGCAATCGCTGAACTTTCCGGTGGACCCCGCCGCGATGGTCGACACGCTCGGCGCCGCCAAGCGGCAGATGGTCGAGATCGCCCGCGCGGTCCATCACAACGCCCGCGTCATCATCTTCGACGAACCCACCGCCAGCCTGACGCCCGAGGAAAAGCGCCACTTCTTCGCGCTGCTGGCCCGGCTGAAGACGCGGGGTGTTGCCATCGTCTTCATCAGCCACGCGCTGGAAGAGGCGTTGCAGATTTCCGACCGCATCACCATCCTGCGCGACGGCGAACGGGTGGCGCAGGGCGACACCGCCGACTTCGACCGCGAAAAGATCATCGCCGCAATGGTGGGCCGCACGCTGTCGGGCGCCCTTTACCGCAAGCGGTCGCCCGACAGCCTGCGCAAACCGGGGCGCAAGGTGCTGTCGGTGCAGGACATCAGCCAGGGCCGGATGGTACGCAACACCTCGTTTTCGGTGTTCGAGGGGCAGATCACCGGCGTCTTCGGGCTGATCGGATCTGGCCGGACAGAGACGTTCAAGATCGTGGCGGGCATCACCAAGCGTGACTTCCTGCGCGGCGGGACCATCACGCTTGACGACCGGCCGGTGCGCTATCTGACCCCCGCCGCAGCGGTGGCCGACGGCATCGTCTACGTCACCGAGGACCGCAAGACCGAAGGCTTCTTCGAGACGATGAGCGTGGCCGAAAACCTGTTCGGCGGGCTTCTGGCCGCCCCGCACCACCGGGCCGCCATCATCAGCCTGGCCGAGATGCGCGCGCTGGCGGCGGACTGGACGGCGCGGCTGAACGTGAAGGCGATCGACGACAGCGCCCGCGTGGTCGAGCTGTCGGGCGGCAACCAGCAGAAGGTGGTGATCGGCAAGGGGCTGGTGCAAAAGCCCCGCGTCGTGATCTTCGATGAACCCACGCGCGGCGTGGACGTTGCGGCGATTGCCGAAATTCACAGGATCATCAACAATCTGGCCGATAGCGGGCTGGCGGTGGTGATGATCTCATCCTACCTGCCCGAGGTTCTGAACCTGTCCGACCGGATCCTGGTCTGCCGCCAGGGCCGGATCGTCGAGGAGCTGTCGCCGCTGGAGGCGAGCGAGGAAAAGATCATGTATGCGGCGGTTCACTGAGGAGGGGGCGATGCGCGAGACCTGGACCTACTGGCGGGGCGACTGGCACAGGGGCGATCTGCGCATCCTGGGCGCTGCCTCGCATGGCACCTGGCTGGGAAGCCTTGTTTTCGACGGCGCGCGGCTCTTCGAGGGGGTGACGCCCGATCTCGACCGCCACGCGGTGCGGGTCAACGCCTCGGCGCGGGCGCTGATGCTGGAACCCACGCTGACCGCCGAGGCAATCGCAGGTCTCAGCCGCGACGGGCTGAAGAAGTTCGACCCCGGCACGGATGCCTACATCCGCCCGATGTATTGGGCCGAGGACGGCGGCCCCGTCATGATCGCGCCCGACCCGGGCTCGACCGATTTCGCGCTGTGCCTCGAAGCGATGCCGATGGTGGCGCCGACCGGTTTCACGCTGACCACAACCCGCTTTCGCCGCCCCACGCTGGAGGTGATGCCGGTGAACGCCAAGGCCGCCTGCCTTTACGCCAACAACGCGCGGATGCTGCGCGAGGCGCAGGCGCGCGGGTTCAACAACGCGCTGGTCTGCGACGCGAACGGCAATGTGGCCGAACTTGCCACCGCCAACGTGTTCATGGTGCGCGGCGGCGAGGTGTTCACGCCGATCCCGAATGGCACCTTCCTTGATGGCATCACCCGGCAGCGGGTGATCACGCTTCTGCGCGGGGCGGGCGTCAGCGTGCACGAGATCACGCTGACGCTTGCCGACTTTGCCCAGGCGGAAGAGATCTTTTCGTCGGGCAACATCTCGAAGGTGGTGCCCTGTATCGGGTTCGACGGGCGCGCGCTGCCCTTTGGCCCTGTCACGCAAAGGGCCCGCGCCCTCTACTGGGACTGGGCGCATTCGCAAGGAGGGTTCGATGGCCACGGTAAAGCTCTGGACTGATGACGAGGCCGCCGCCCATCCGGTGGTGGCCCGCGTCTTCGCCGACATCCGCGCCACGCGGAAATCGGATTTCGTCAACAACTTCTGGCGCGGGCTGGCCAACCACCCCGAGGTGCTTGAGCGCACCTGGGCGGCGTTGAAGGCGGTGATGGCGGGGCCCACGACGCTGACGCCGGCGGTGCAGGAGATGATCTACATCGCGGTGTCGGTTGCCAATTCCTGCACCTACTGCGTGCATTCCCATACCGCCGCGGCGCGGGCCAAGGGCATGACCGATGCCCAGCATGCCGAACTGATGGCGATCATCGGGCTGGCGGCGCAGACCAACCACCTTGTCACCGCGATGCAACTGCCGGTGGACGACGCGTTCCTGGTGTGACCGGCGGCGCCGGACGTCAGCCCCGGATACGCACGCCCGCCGCATCGAACAGGAAGCTGCGTCCGGCCTCGGGCGTCAGCCACACGGTTTCGGCCACGGCAAAGCGGTGTTCGCCTAACAGGCGCACCGTCAGCAGCCCGTGCACCTCGGTGTGGACATAAACGTTGGTCTCGCCCCCCAGATGCTCGACATGGCTGATGGTGCCGCCGATCTGCCCGGCCTCGCGGCTGATCTGCAGATGTTCAGGCCTGATGCCCAGCGTTTCCCCGCGCTGGCCCAGCGCCCCCGCCTTCAGGAAGTTCATCTGCGGCGAGCCGATGAAACCTGCCACAAAGGTGTTGGCCGGGTCGTTGTAAAGCTCCATCGGAGCGCCGACCTGGGCGATCCGGCCCGCGTTCAGCACCACGATGCGGTCGGCCAGCGTCATCGCCTCGACCTGGTCATGGGTGACGTAGATCATCGTCGCGTTCAGTTCGCGGTGCAGCCGCGCGATCTCGATCCGGGTGTGCACCCGCAACGCGGCGTCAAGGTTCGACAGCGGCTCGTCGAACAGGAACAGCTTCGGCCGCCGCACGATGGCCCGGCCGATCGCCACCCGCTGCCGCTGGCCGCCCGACAGTTCGGCGGGCCGCCGCTCCAGCAGCGGGTCCAGCGACAGCATTGCCGAGGCCCGCGCGACCGCCGCGCCCACCTCGGCCCGGGCCACGCCCGCCTGCTTCAGCGCCAGCCCCATGTTGTCGCGCACGCTCAGATGGGGGTAAAGCGCGTAGCTCTGGAACACCATCGCGATCTCGCGCTGCGCCGGGGGGGTCAGGTTCACCCGCACTCCGTCGATCCGAACGTCGCCGGCCGTCACATCCTCCAGCCCCGCAATCATCCGCAGCAGGGTGGATTTGCCGCAGCCCGAAGGGCCGACAAAGACGCAGAACTCGCCATCCTGCACCTCCAGATCGACGCCCTTGATGACATCGACAGAGCCGAAGGACTTGGTGACGGCGGACAGGGTCAGGGCGCCCATGGGGCCTCCTTCAGGCTGATGGCCCGGCCGGTCCGCACGCTTTCATCCGCCGCAAGGCAGATGACAAGCGACTGGACAGCCTCAGCCAGATGGCGGGACAGGTCGAGCCTTTCGGTGACCGCGCGGGCCACGAAGGCCCCCTCGCGGTCGCACAGGTCCTGGTGGCCGGGCTCATCGGCCATCGAGATGTCCTGATCGCCCCCAGCGACGCGGTGGACCCGCAGAAGCGAGGTCTTGGTATGCGTCTCGATGTCGTCCGATCGCGCGCTTTCAGGCATGCGGATCGACACGGCGCCGTTGGGGCTGACCACATCCTTCACGAAGAAGGCGGTATCCGACATCATCGGCCCCCAGCCCGCCTCGTACCAGCCCAGGCTGCCATCGGCGAAGATCACCTGGAAATGGCCATAGTTGTACATCTCGGGCGCGATCTCGGCCGACAGACGCAGGCCCATGCCGCGCACTTCGACAGCCGGGGCATCGGTGATCTGCAGCATCACGTCGACATAATGCACCCCGCAATCCACGATGGGCGGCGTGGTCTGCATCAGCGCCTTGTGCACCTCCCAGGTCGGGCCGCTGCTTTGCTGGTTCAGGTTCAGCCGGAACACATAGGGCCCGCCCAGGGCGCGCGCCTCGGCGATCAGGCGCTGCCAGCTTGGGTGATGGCGCAGGATGTAACCCACCACCACCCGGCGTCCGGTGCGCGCCGCGCAGGCGGCCACCCGCCGGGCATCGGCCACCGTGGTGGCCAGCGGCTTTTCCACGAAGACATCGGCCCCCGCCTCCATCGCCGCCACCGCGTAGTCGGCGTGGCTGTCGGAATAGGTGGCGATCGACACGAGGTCGGGCTTCAGTCGCGCCAGAGCCTCGGCGAAATCGGCAGTGACCGCATAGCCCGCAAGGTCGGGGTCAAGCGCGGGGGTCGACCGGTTCACCAGCCCCACGATCTGAAATGCCGGATTGCGGTGATAGGCCAGCGCATGGCTGCGCCCCATGTTGCCCAGGCCCACGACAAGCGTACGGATCATTTCACGGCCCCCGCGGTGATGCCCCGGATCAGCTGGCGCGAAAACAGGACGTAAAGCACCAGCACCGGCAGGATGGCAAGCGACAGCGAGGCGAGCACCGCGTTCCAGTTGGTCACGAACTGGCCCAGGAACACCTGCGCCCCCAGGGTGATCGTCTTGGTCGCCTCGGCGGGCGCCAGGATCAGCGGAAACCACAGGTCGTTCCAGATCGGGATCATGGAAAACACCGCCACCGTCGCCATCGCGGGGCGCACCAGCGGCAGCACAAGGCGGAAAAAGATGCGGTATTCGCTCAACCCGTCGATCCGTCCTGCGTTCTTCAGATCGGCCGAGACGGTCTTCATGAACTCGCTCAGGATGAAGACGGCCAGCGGCAGCCCCTGCGCGGTATAGACCAGGATCAGCGCCAGCAGCGTGTTGACCAGATGCGCCGCCACCATCATCTGCAGGATCGCGACCGTGCCCAGCCGGATCGGGATCATGATGCCCAGCGCCAGGTACAGCCCCATCAGCATGTTGCCGCGAAACCGGTATTCCGACAGCGCAAAAGCCGCCATCGCCCCGAAGAGCAGCACGAAGGCCAGCGACACCACCGTCACCACCAGGCTGTTCCAGAAATAAAGCAGGAAATCCCCCTGGTTCAGCACCGTCTGGAACCCGATCAGATCGAACGTGCCCGGCCCCGGCAGCGCCAGCGGATGGGCAAAGATCGCCCGGCGCGACTTCAGCGAATTGATGAGCACGACGAAGACGGGAAAGAGGGCGATCACCGTATAGGCGATCAGGATCGCGTGGGCGGCGGCGGTGCGGGGCAGCGATTGTCTTGCCTTGGCCATGTTGCCCTCAGAACTGATAGCGGCGCAGCCGCGTCTGGATGCCGAAGAGATAAAGGCACACGCCCGCCAGGATGATCGCGAACATCGCGGTGGCAATGGCCGCGCCCATGTTCGGGTCGCCCAACTGCAACTGGAAGCCGAAGAAGGTGCGATACAGGAACGTGCCCAGGATGTCGGTCGAATGGTCCGGCCCTGCCAGCGCCCCCTGCGCCACGTAGATCAGGTCGAAGGCGTTGAAATTGCCCACGAAGGTCAGGATCGAGATGATCCCGATCGAGGGCAGGATCAGCGGCAGCTTGATCTTCCAGAACTGCGCGGCACCGGTCACGCCATCCATCTCGGCCGCCTCCAGCACCTCGTCGGGGATTGACAGCAGTGCGGCGTAGATCAGCATCATCGGGATGCCCACGAACTGCCAGACCGAGATCAGCGCCAGCGTCGTCAATGCGGTGCCCGGCTTGCCCAGCCAGGGCGCGAAGAGGCTCTTCAGCCCCACCATGTCCAGCAGCCCCGGCGCGATGCCCCAGAGCGGCGACAGGATCAGCTTCCAGACGAAGCCCACGATGACAAAGCTCAGCACCGTCGGCACGAAGATCGCCGTGCGGTAGACCGCGGCAAAGCGCAGCCGCGGCGACGACAGCAGCGCCGCCAGCCCCACACCGATGGGGTTCTGCACCAACATGTGGATCACGAAGAACCAGGTGTTGTTGCCCAGCGCATTCCAGAACTGCTCGGACCAGATCGGGTCGCCGAAGAGCCTGCGGAAATTGGCCAGCCCCGCGAAATGGCGCACCTGGTCAACCGTCGTGTAAAGCGACAGATCCAGCGTGGCGAACAGCGGCACGATCATGACCGCGGTGTAGACGATCAGCGCCGGCGCCAGGAAGATCCCGATATGCCAGCGCACAGCCTTCCGGTCAGCCATCGGCTCTCCCCTTCATTTTCGGTCCGCAAATATCCTCGGGGGGTGCGGGGGGCAGACAGCCCCCCGCGGTCCCGCCTCAGGGGGTCATTGCTGGGGCTTGTACCAGCTTGCCAGATCCTTCTGCAGCTCGGCAGCAGCGGCGTCCGGCGTCTGGGTGCCGTTGATCACATTGGCCGCGGCCGCCCAGGTGGCGTTTTCCAGGTTCGGCGTGCCGCGCGACAGGATCTGGTAGGTCGAGCGCATCGTGCTCTTGCAGCTCTGGCGCCAGCCCAGCATCTCGTTGGCCAGCGGGTTGTCGATCTGCACGGGCTTGTCGATCAGCGGGAAGAAGCCCGGCAGCGCGTTGCCATAGAGCTTGGCGAACTCCTCGCTGCCCACCCACTTCAGGAACACCATGGCGGCGTCCTTGTTCTTGCTTGCGGCGTTCAGCCCCAGCGCGTGGTCGGGCTGGTCAGAGATGAAGCAGGGATCGCCCGCCTTGGCGACCGGAGGCGGGAAGGCGCCCATCTTGAAGGTCGCCTGCTGGGTGAAGCCCGCGATTTCCCACGACCCGGCCGGATAGATCGCGGCGCGGCCCAGGGTGAACATGTTCTGGCTGTCGGGGTAGGTCTGGGCCTCGAAGCCGTCGCCCATGTAGGGGCCCCACTTCGCCAGTTCCTTGAACGGCGCCACCCAGTCGGCATCGGTCAGCTTCTGCTTGCCCGCGATCAGCGCCAGACGGCCCTGTTCGCCCATCCAGTAGTTCGGGCCGATGTTCTGATAGCCCATGGTCGCGGCTTCCCACTGGTCATGGGTGCCCATCGCCAGCGGAACGAAGGTGCCATCCTTCTTGATCTTGTCGAGGTCGGCGTAGAACTCGTCCATGGTCTTGGGGGGCGTGATGCCCAGCTTGGCAAAGGCGTCGGCGTTGTAGATGAAGCCGTGGATCACGCTGGCCATCGGCATGCAGAAGGTGTGCTTGCCGTCATCGGTCTGCCAGGCGGCCTTGGCCACGTCGGCAAAGTTCGCCATCTCGGCCATGCCGCTCAGGTCGGCCAGCTTACCCTTCTGGAAGAGCGCAAGCGAGGCGTCGAACGGACGGCAGGTGATCAGGTCGCCCGCGGTGCCCGCGTCCAGCTTCGAGTTCAGCGCGGCATTGTATTCGGTCGGCGCCGAAGGGGCGAAGACCACCTTGATGTCGGGGTGGGCCTTCTCGAAGGCCGGGATGATGGTCTGCTGCCAGACCGGCAGGTCGTCATTGCGCCAGCTTTCGATGGTCAGCGTTGTCTCGGCCCAGGCGGCCGTGCCCATCAGCATGGTGCCCGCCATCAGCAGGCCGAAGGTCGTCTTCATTGGTCGTTCCTCCCTGGTTGCGGCCCTTGGGGCCCGGTCTTCAAAAGCGCGTCCAGCGCCGGGGCCAGATGCCCGGCATGGGTCTGAAGCAGCGCGGCCGCGCGGGCCGCGTCTGCCCCGGCGGCGATCAGCACCGCGGGTTTCACCGCGCCGCCCGTCCGCTCCAGCGCGGCACGGGCGGTCTCGGGGGCGCTGCCCGAAATGGCGGCCACCATCCGCGCCGCACGGTCGCGCAGCTTGGCGTTGTCGGCCTGCACGTTGACCATGTAGCCATCATGGACATGGCCAAGACGCATCCCCACGAGAGTCGAGAAGAGGTTGAGCGCGATCTTCTGCGCGGTGCCCGCCGCCATCCGGGTGGACCCCGCGACGACCTCGGGCCCGGTGTCCAGCAGCACGGCCACGTCGGCCAGCCGGACCAACGCGCTGCCCGGCACGTTGGCCAGGCCGATCACCCGCGCGCCCAGCGCCTGCGCCCCGCGCGCCACCGCCAACGTATAGGGCGTGCTTCCCGAAGCCGAGACGCAGACCACCGCATCGCCCGCGGCCAGCCCCGCACGGGCAAGGTCGGCCCCGGCCAGGGCGGGATCGTCCTCGACCCCACCGGTCATGTGCAAGAGCGCCGCCGCCCCGCCCGCAAACAGCATCGGGGTCTGTGCGGGCGGAATCCCGAAGGTGCCCGCCAGTTCCAGGCAATCGGCCAGCGCCATCAGCCCCGAACTGCCCGCCCCCGCATAGCCCAGCCTGCCACCCCCGCCGAGCACCTGTGCCGCGACGGACGCTGCCTGCGCCAGCGCGGGCAGCGCGGCGCCGAGACAGGCCGCCGAGGCAAGCTGCGCGTCCAGAAGGCGCGCCAGCGCCGTCTCGGGCGGCAGACGGTGCAACCCCTCTGCGCTTGGGTGGCGGTGTTCCGTCGCCGCGGCCATGCGATTCCCCCTGTCGTTGCACTGATAATGCCAAACTAATACCAATTGTCCAGAAGAAATCTGAAACTGGCAGTTTGTGGCCTCTTTTATGTCTGATCTTGCCATCAGGTATTTGTTTGGTATTATCTTGCGGAAAGGAGTTGCCATGCCGTTTCTGCTGGGGGTCGATGGGGGTGGCACGGGGTGCCGGGCGGCGGTGGCGGATGCCACGGGCCGCGTTCTGGGCAGCGCAACCGCGGGGCCGGCCAATATCCTCAGCGATCCGGACGGCGCGCGGGCCAACATCCTGGCTGCCGTCGAAACCGCGCTGGCGGGAACCGGCATCGACATCGGCGCCCTGCATGCGGTGCTTGGCCTTGCCGGGGCGAATGTGCCCGCCGCAGCCGCCCGGATGACGGCGGCGCTGCCCTTCGCCAGCACCCGCATCACCTCGGACGCGGTCACGGCAAGCCGGGGGGCGCTGGGGCTGGCCGATGGGGTTGTGGCAACGCTGGGCACCGGATCGGTCTTTTCCGCCCAGCGCGGCGGGCAGGTCACGGTCATCGGCGGCTGGGGCCTTGTGCTGGGTGACGAGGGGTCTGGCGGCTGGCTTGGCCGGGCGCTGATGTCGCGCGCGCTTCTGGCGGTAGACGGAATGGTGGACATGACACCGCTGCTGGCCGAGGTGCTGGACGAGGCGGGCGGCGGCCCCGCGCTGGTCGAGGCCGCGCGCGCCGCCCGGCCGGTGGATTTCGCCCGTCTCGCTCCGCGCATCACCGCCGCCCGCGACCCCGCCGCCGCCGCCGTGCTGGCCGAGGGCGATGCCTGGGTCTGCCGGTTCATCGACCATCTGGCGGGGGCCGAGGCGCTGCCGGTCACCTTCCTGGGGGGGCTTGGCGCCGTCTATGCCGCGCGGCTGACGGGGCGCTATGGCGGGCGCATCCGGCCCGCGCTTGGCACCGGCCTTGACGGCGCGCTGGCCCTGGCCCGCGAGGCCACGCCATGACCGACCTGTTCCGCCCCGAGGGGTTCGAAGAGACGGGCCGCGGCCCGCTTTATCTGCAACTGTCGCGCCGGATCGCCGACGGAATCACCACCGGGCGGCTTTCGGCAGGCGAAAGCCTGCCGCCCGAACGCGACATGGCGGCGCTGACGGGGCTGTCGCGGGTGACCGTGCGCAAGGCGGTGCAGGCGCTGGTGGCCTCGGGTCAGCTGATCCAGAAGCGCGGCTCGGGCACCTATGTCGCGCCGAAGGTCGAGCGGCTGGAACAGGCGCTGTCGCTCCTGACCTCGTTTTCCGAAGACATGGCCCGGCGGGGCAAGGCCTCGCGGTCGGTCTGGCTAAGCCGCACGGTGGCCGCCCCCCGCCCGGACGAGGTGATGGTGCTGGGCCTTGGCGCGCATGACCGGGTGGCGCGGCTGGAACGGGTGCGGATGGCCGATGAGGTGCCGCTGGCCATCGAACGGGCCAGCCTGCCCGCCACCATCCTGCCGGATCCCGCGGGGGTGGACAGCTCGCTTTACGCCGTGCTGGGCGCGCGGGGCCTGCGCCCGGTGCGCGCGGTGCAGCGGCTGTCGGCCGTGAATGCCAGCATCGAGGACGCGCGGCTTCTGAACGTGCCCGCCGGCGCCGCCTGCCTTCGGATCGAGAGGATCGCCTACCTTGCCTCGGGACGGGTGGCGGAATTCACGCTCTCGCTCTACCGCGGCGATGCCTATGACTTTGCCGCCGAACTGAAACTGTCGCCAGACGCGGAAGGACCGAGCCGATGACAACCCACATGCGCCGCGAGGTCGAGGAGATTCCCGAAGCCACCGACCGCTTCCTGCGGGCGGCGGGCCCGGCGGTGGCGGCCGCCGGCGCGGCGATCCGGGCGCGCGATCCGGCGCTCGTGGTGACGGTGGCGCGGGGGTCGTCCGACCATGCGGCGGCCTATCTGAAATACGCCATCGAACTGGCGGCGGGGGTGCCTGTCGCCTCGGTCGGGCCGTCGATCGCGTCGGTCTACGGACGGCAATTGCGGCTGGGGCCGGCGCTGTGCCTGGGCATCTCGCAATCCGGCAAAAGCCCCGACATCGTCGAGATGATGCGCAGCGCCGGTGCGGGGGGCGCGCTGACGCTGGCGCTGACCAACGTGGACGGCTCGCCGCTGGCCAGGGCGGCGGGCCATGCGCTGCCCCTGTCGGCGGGCGAGGAGAAATCGGTCGCCGCCACGAAATCCTTCGTGGCCTCGGTGGTGGCGGGGCTGGCGCTGCTGGCCGAATGGCAACAGGACGCGGCGCTGGGTGCGGCGGTGCAGGCCCTGCCCGCCGCCTTCGCGCAGGCGCTGGCCTGCGACTGGGCGCCCCTGTCCGACCGGCTGGTGCGGGCGCAGTCGCTGTACGTCCTGGGCCGGGGGCCGGGTTTTGCCATTGCCAGCGAGATGGCGCTGAAGTGCAAGGAAACCTCTGGCCTGCACGCCGAGGCCTATTCGGCGGCCGAGGTGCTGCACGGCCCCGCGGCGATCGTGCAGGCGCATTTTCCGGTGCTGGCGCTGGGGGTCGAGGACGCCGCGCTGCCGGGCGTGATCGCCACGGCCGACAGGCTGGCCGGGCAGGGGGCCGATGTGTTCCTGACCGCGCCGGGGGGCGCCGAGGGGGTGCGGGCGCTGCCCGCCGTCGCCGGGCTGCACCCGCTGGTCGCGCCTCTGGTGCTGGTCGTGACCTTCTACGCCTTCGTCGAGGCGCTGGCCCGCCGCCGCGGCTTCGACCCTGATACGCCCCCGCATCTGCGCAAGGTCACGGAGACGGTATGACCCGCACGATCTTCACCGGCGCCCGGCAGTTCGACGGAACGGCGCTGCATGACCGCATGGCCCTTGTGGTCGAGGATGGTCGTATCCTGGCGCTGCTGCCCGAAGCCACCGCGCCCGCGGGCGAACGCGTTGCCCTGTCGGGCGGTGTGCTGGCGCCCGGCTTTCTAGATTTGCAGGTGAACGGCGGGGGCGGGGTGATGCTGGGTGACGCGGCCAGCGTGGACGGGATCGCCCGGATCTGCGCCGCCCATGCGCCGCTCGGCTCGCTGGGGCTGCTGCCGACGCTCATCACCGACACGCCCGAGGTGACGGCGCGGGTGCTGGAGGCCGGGATCGCAGCGGCGCGGGCGGGGGTGGCCGGTTTTCTGGGGCTGCACCTCGAGGGGCCGCACCTGGACCCGCGGCGCAAGGGGGCGCATGACGCGGCGCTGATCCGGCCGATGACGGGGGCCGATCTTGACCGGCTCTGCCGGGCGGCGCGTGACCTGCCCGCGCTGATGGTGACGCTGGCCCCGGAAAGCGCCACGCCCGACCAGATCGCGGCGCTGGCGGCGGCGGGGGCGATCGTCAGCCTTGGCCATTCCGATACGGGCCTTGCGGCGGCGCGCGCGGCCTTCGCCGCCGGGGCGCGCTGCGTCACGCATCTGTTCAACGCCATGAGCCAGCTTGGCAACCGCGAGCCGGGGCTGGTGGGGGCGGCGCTCGATGCCGAAACCGCCCATGCCGGGCTGATCGCCGATGGCATCCATGTGGCACCCGAGGCGATGCGGATCGCCGTGGCGGCCAAGCGCGGGGAAGACCGGCTGTTTCTGGTGACCGATGCGATGGCCGTCGCAGGCACCGGGCTGACCGCGTTCACCCTGGGCGGGCGGCGCATCCTGCGGCAGGGCGGGCGTCTGACGCTGGAGGACGGGACGCTGGCGGGCGCCGATCTGACCCTGCCGCAGGCGGTGCAGGTGATGGTGCGACAGGTTGGCCTGCCGCTCGACCGCGCCCTGCGGATGGTGACCGCGATCCCCGCCGCGGTGATCGGCGCGGGCGCCCGGCTTGGCCATCTGGCACCGGGGCGGGCCGCCGACCTGGTACATCTGTCCGATGACCTGACGCTGGCAGGCGTCTGGCGGGCGGGCCGGGTGGTGTGACACGGCCCTTGCCCCGCGCCGCAGGGCGGGGCATGCCGGAGGAAGCTGCAAGAGGCCCCCGATGACCCTGACGATCCGCCCGGCGCTGGCCGCCGACGCCCCCGACCTGCTGCGCCTGATCCGCGAGCTGGCCCGCTATGAGAAGGCCGAGGACAAGGTTCTTGCCACTGAGGCCGATCTTGTCCGCACGCTCTTTGCCCCCGGCGCGGCGGCGCGGGCGCTGCTGGCCGAGGCGGCGGGCGAGGCGGTCGGCTATGCTGTCTATTTCACCAGCTTTTCCACCTGGCTGGGGCGGAACGGGATCTATCTGGAAGACCTCTATGTCTCGCCCGCCCGGCGCGGACAGGGGGCGGGGCGCGCCCTGATGCGGCATCTGGCGGCCGAGGCGGTGGCACAGGGCTGCGGGCGGCTGGAATGGAGCGTGCTGGACTGGAACGCCCCCGCGATCCGCTTCTATGACAGCCTGAGCGCCACGCCGCACAACGAATGGATCCGCTACCGGCTTGACGGTGACGCGCTTCAGGCGCTGGCCGCCGAGGCGCCCCCGGCCGCGGCGGGCGGCGGGCTGGAACTGACCGCAACCCCGACGGCGGCCGATCTGGAGGCGCTGAGCCGCGCGCTGGGCGCCTTCAACGACGCAGACGTGGGCCCCGCGAACCGCAAGCCGCTGGCCGTGTTCCGGCGCGAGGGCGGGCGGATCGTGGCGGGGCTGTCGGGCTATACCGCCTGGGGCTGGCTTTACGTCCAGTGGCTCTGGGTCGATGAACGCCTGCGGGGGCAGGGTGTGGCGGGGCGGATGCTGGCCGCGGCCGAGGCCGAGGCGAAGGCGCGCGGCTGCCACGGCGCGCTGATCGACACGTTCAGCCCCGTGGGGGCCCATACCTATGAAAAGCAGGGCTATGCCCGGTTCGGCGAAGTGGCCGATTTCCCGCCAGGCCGCAGCCGCATCTACCTGCAAAAGCGGCTTTAGCGCGCGATCCGGCCGCCGGGAAGCGGGCGCGGGGCGCCGGTCGTGGTGGGAAAGCTGATCGGCAGGCCCCGCAGGCTGCGGACCGCAAGAAAGGCGAAACATTCCGCCTCGATCGCGTCGCCCCGCCAGCCCATCTCTTCGGCCGCCACCGCCTCGACCCCCGCGCGGTCGCGCAGGGCCTGCATGATGGCCGGATTGCGCCGCCCGCCCCCGCAGACGACCAGCCGCCGCGGCCGCTTGGGCAAGAGGTCAAGCCCGCGCCCCACCGCGGCGGCGGTAAAGGCGGTCAGGGTGGCGGCGCCGTCCGCGGGGCTCAGCCCCTCGGCCATGGCGGCGGAAAAGTCGAACCGGTCCAGCGATTTCGGCCAGGGCGCGGCAAGGTAGGGGTGTTGCAGCAGGCGGGCCAGCCGCGCTTCATCCACCCGGCCGCTGCGGGCCAGCGCGCCGTCGCGGTCCATCTCGCCCAGACCCTGCGCCTTGATCCAGTCGTTCAGCGGCGCGTTGGCGGGGCCGGTGTCGAAGGCCACCAGCCCTTCGGCACCATCCCACCAGGTCACGTTGGCCACGCCGCCCAGGTTCAGCACCGCCGTATCGCCCGGCCTTCCGGCACCCAGCAGCAGGGCGCGGTGATAGGCCGCCGACAGGGGCGCGCCCTGCCCGCCCGCGGCCATGTCGGCGCTGCGGAAATCATGGACGACCGGCACGCCCAGCAGCCGCGCCATCCGCCCGCCATCGCCCAGTTGCCGGGTCTGCCCCGGCCGCCTCGGTTGCGGCGCGCGGTGCAGCACGGTCTGGCCGTGAAAGCCCACGGCGCCGATCTCATCCATCCGCAGCCCGGCCTCGGCCACCAGCGCACGCACCGCGGCCGACTGCGCCTGGGTGATGGCCAGTTCTGCCACCGCGAAAATCTCGGGCTCTGGCCCGGCAAAGGCCCAGGCGCGGGCCTGAATCAGTGTCTCTTCCAGCAGATTTCGAATCCAGCCGGGGTAGGGTGCCAGCGTCCAGGCGCCGAATTCGGCCACCCGCTCGCCATCGGTGCGCAGCAGCGCCACGTCGATGTTGCCATCCAGAACGGTGCCGGTCATCAGGCCGACGGACCACACAGGCTGCATCCTTCATCCCCCGTAAAGCGCATCGCCCGTCGCGCGGCGCAGATCGACGATGCCGGAATCGACATGCCGCGTGGGGTGGATGCGGTTGGTCAGCAGGGCCCAGGCCCGGCCGCGTTCGAAATCGATCCAGAGCCCGGTGCCCGTGAACCCGGTGTGGCCGATGGTACCGGGCGGGCACAGATCGCCCCCGGGCCAGCCGGGATGCGCCGCCTGCCAGCCATGCGTGCGCTCGGGTGACAGGCGATGGCGCATCAGCCGGGTGGCGGGGGCGTCGGGCGCCGCCAGCAGACCTTCGGCAAAGGCCAGCAGGCTTTCGGCGGTGCCAAAAAGCCCCGCATGGCCCGCGCCCTGCAGCGCGGCGCAGTTGTCGTCATGCACCTCGCCCGACAGGACGCGGTGGCGCCAGGTGCAATCCTCGGTCGCGGCGCTGGCCTCGGGCGGGGCGGCCCAGGCAAAGCCGGGACCCGGGTCCATCGCGCGGATCGGGCAACGGCCGTGGCGTTCCAGCGCGAGCCCCAGCAGGATGAAGTTGATGTCGGAATAGACCGGCGGCCCCCGGCGCCATTCGCGTTGCAGCACGAAGGCGCGCAGCAGATCCGCATCGCGGCCGTAGGTGTAGATCGGCTCGACCGCGGGGAAGGGCGTCTGGTGGCCCAGACACTGCCGGTAGGTGACCTGCCGTTCCCAGGCCGCGGGATCGTATTGCCGCAGGTCGGGCAAGAGCGTGGTCAGCGGCGCGTCAAGATCGATCGCCCCCTCCGCGGCCAGCGCCAGGATGCGGGGCGTGGTGAAGACGACCTTTGTGAGCGAAGCAAGGTCGAACCAGGTGTCCTCGGTCATCGGGCGGACCGCGGGCACCACCTGCGCCCGGCCCGTCGCGCGCAGCCGTCGTCGGCCGCCCTCGCTCAGCGCCAGAACGCCGCCAGGGATGCGGCCTGCCGCAACCGCTGCGGCCAGTGGCGCGAAGGCCTGGTCGAACCGGTCGGTCATGGCGCCTCCTCGCGGGTCAAGTGGCCGGGGCCCGCCTCGATCCAGCGGGGCGCGGGCGGCTCCCATCCCGCGGGGCGCAAAAGCGAGGGCACCTCGGTCGTCTCCAGCGCATAATGCGCGTGGCGACGGGCGACGCTGGGCACCGCGGCGATCAGGCGGCGGGTATAGCTGTGTTGCGGGCGGGCCAGCACGGCGGCGGCGGGGCCGGTTTCCACGATCTGGCCGCGATGGATCACCGCGATCCGGTGGGCGATGCGTTCCACCACCGCCATGTCATGCGAGATGAACAGGTAGGCCAGCCCGAAGTCGCGTTGCAGGTCGATAAGCAGATCCAGCACCCGCGCCTGAACCGAAACGTCGAGCGCCGAGACCGCCTCGTCCAGCAGCACGACCGAAGGGTTCAGCATCAGCGCCCGCGCGATGCACAGCCGCTGCCGCTGGCCACCGGAAAACGCGTGCGGATAGCGGCCCAGGCTGTCGGCGGGCAGGCTGACCCGTTCCAGCAGCATCCGCATCCGGGCACGGGCGGTGCCGTCCAGCCGCTGCCCGGCAGCCCGCAGCGGCTCGGCCAGCAGGTGTTCGACCGTCAGCCGCGGATTGAGCGAGGCATAGGGGTTCTGGAACACCATCTGCACCGGCCGCCGCCCCGGCCCGGTCACCCGAATGTCGCCCCGGCTTCGGGCCAGGCCCAGGATCGCGCGTGCCGTGGTGGATTTGCCCGAGCCGGATTCGCCCACGATCCCAAGCGTCTCGCCGGGGCCAAGGGCAAGGCTGACCCGCTCGACCGCATGGACATGGCCGCGCGCGGGGCGGAACAGGCCGCCGCCGACACGGAATCGTACGGTCAGGTCGCGCACCTCCAGCACCGGCGGGGCGGGGGCGGGCGCATCGGCGCGCGCGGCGGCGCCATGCGCGAAATGCGGCACCGCATGCAGAAGGTGGCGCGTGTAGGGATGCTGCGGCGCATCCAGCACCTGCGCCAGCGGCCCCTGTTCCACCGCGCGGCCCGATTGCATCACCATCACCCGGTCGGCAATGCCCGCGACAAGGCCGATGTCATGGGTGATGAAGATCATCGCCATGCCGGTTTCATCGCGCAGGTCCGCCAGCAGCGCCATGATCTGCGCCTGGATCGTCACATCCAGCGCCGTCGTCGGTTCGTCCGCGATCAGCAGGCGCGGGTTGCAGGCCAGCGCCGAGGCGATCATCACCCGTTGCAGCATTCCCCCCGACAGCTCGTGCGGGAACTGCACCAGCCGCCGCGCCGCATCGGGGATGCGGACCCGGTCCAGCGCGCGCTTCGCCTCGGCCAGCGCCGCGGCGGCGCCAAGCCCGTGATGCAGGCGGAACGCCTCGGCGATCTGCGCGCCCACCGGCAGCACCGGGTTCAGCGAGGTCATCGGCTCCTGGAAGATCATGCCGATCTCGGCACCGCGGATGCGCGCCATCCGGGCCTCGGGCGCCGTGGCCAGGTCCAGCACCGCGCCATCGGGCCGGGTCAACCGGATCGCGCCGCGGGTGATCCGCCCGCCGCCGAAATCCACCAGCCGGGTCAGCGCAAGCGCGGTGACCGACTTGCCCGAGCCGCTTTCGCCGACCAGCGCCAGGGTTTCCCCCGCGGCCAGGTCGAAGCCCAGGCCCTGCAGCACCTCGGCCTCCTCGGGGCGGGGGCCAAAGCCCACATGCAGGTCGCGGACCGACAGCAGCGTCATGCCCGCCCCCGCGTCTTCGGGTCCAGGATGTCGCGCAGCGCGTCGCCCAGAAGGTTGAAGCCCAGGATGCCCCCCATGATCGTCAGCCCCGGTGCGATCATCAGCCAGGGCGCGGTTTCCATCAGGTTGCGGCTGTCCGACAGCATCACCCCCAGCGACGGCGCGGGCGGCTGGGTGCCCAGACCCAGAAAGGACAGCCCCGCCTCGGTCAGAAGCGCCCAGGCCAGCGCCAGCGTCACCTGCACCGTCAGCGGCGCCACGATGTTCAGCAACAGGTGGCGGGTAAGGATGTAGACGGTAGAGCTGCCGAAGCTGCGCGCCGCATCGACGAAATTGCGCGTCTTCAGCGACAGCGCGGGGCCGCGCACCACCCGGGTGAAGATCGGCATGTAGACGAAGGCGATCGCCAGAACCGAGGTCTGCGTGCCCGGCCCCATGACGGCCACGATCAGCATCGCCAGCAGGATCGCGGGAAAGGCCAGAAGGATGTCCATCGCCCGCATCAGCGCGCCATCCCAGATCCGCCCGAACCAGGCCGCGGCCAGCCCCAGAACCGTGCCGATGCCCGCCGCGACCGCAACCGACAGGAAGGCCACCCGGAACGATTGCCCGATGCCCTGCATCAGGCGGCTGGTGATGTCGCGGCCGAACAGGTCGGTGCCCAGCCAGTAGGTGGCCGACGGCGGGTGCAGCCGGTCCAGCCGGTGCTGCACCAGCGGGTCATGCGGGGTCAGGCCCAACGCCCCCAGCCCCGCAAGGGCAAGGTAGGCCAGCACGATGGCGGCGCCGATGCGCCCGCTGGGGTGGCGGAAGATCGCGCGCAGAAAAGCCATCAGCCGCGCCCCCGGATGCGCGGGTCCAGCCCGTAATAGGCCAGGTCCACCAGCAGGTTGACCAGCATGAAGTTGAACGCGATGAACAGGACCGTGCCCTGCACCAGCGCATAGTCGCGTTGCAGGATCGCATCCAGCACCATCCGGCCAAGACCGGGCAAGGCGTAGATCTGTTCCACGATCACGGCGCCGCCCAGCAGATAGCCGAATTCGATCCCCGACAGGGTGACAACTGGGATCAGCGCATTCGGCAGGGCGTGGCGCCAGATCACCTGGCGCGCGGGCACGCCGCGGGCGCGGGCGGTACGCACATAATCCTCGGACAGCACGTCCAGCATGGCCGACCGCGCGATCCGCGTCAGCGAGGCGGCGAAGGCCGCGCCAAGTGTCAGCGCGGGCAGGATCATCTGGCCCAGGTTGGCCAGCGGATCGACCCAGAGCGGGGCGAAGGTGCCCATGGCGGGCAGCACCCCGAAGCCCGCGGACAACAGGTAGATGAGCAGGAGGCCGAAGACGAAGCTGGGGGTGGATTGCCCGATCATGGCCCCCACCCGGACCGCAAGGTCGGCGCCTTTCTCGGCCCGGGTCGCGGCATAGACGCCCGCGGGAACGCCGATCGCCAGCGCGATCAGCAGGGACAGCACCGCCAGTTCCAGCGTCAGCGGGAACCGCGCAAGGATCACGCCCAGCACGGGCTTGCCATAGGTGACCGAAATGCCCAGATCGCCATGCAGCAGCGCCCAGAGCCAGCGGCCGTATTGCACGATCCAGGGCCGGTCCAGCCCGAAATAGGCGGCCAGCGCCTGCTTCTGCGCAGGCGTCAGCAGCCCCGCCTCGGTGCCCAGCATCGCGGTGATGGCGTCGCCCGGCACCAGGCGGATCGCCATGAAGACAAGGCTGGACACGCCCAGCAGCACCAGGGGAAAGGCCGCCAGTCGTCGGGTCAGGGTGTTCATCGGCGGTGATCCGGAGGCCCGGCGCCACCGCGGCGCCGGGTGGTTTCGGTTACTTCAGCGTGACCGCCGAGAGGCCGTAAAGCGAGCCCGTCGGCGTCGGCACGAAGCCCTGCACATTGGCCCGTTCGGCCACATAGGTGTAGGGCGTGAACAGCCAGATCCAGGGCGAGACTTCGGCCAGATGGGTGTCGAACTGCGCGAACAGATCCTTGCGCTTGGCCGGGTCGGTCGTCACCCGCGCCTCGTTCAGCAGGCTGTCCAGCGTGTCGTCGGTGTAGTTCGACACTTTCAGCAGGTTTCCGGTCTTGGTGAAGTAGCGGTTGTACATCGTGTAGGGGTCGGGCCGCCCGCCGTTCAACGCCACCGCCATGTCGAAATCGCCCTTCAGCCAGGCGTCCACATAGACGTTCAGCTCCATCATCTTGATGTCGAGCTTGATGCCGATCTGCTTCAGCTCGGCCTGCATCACCTGCGCCTCGGCCTCGGCGGTGGCGGGCTCGCCGGTCGCGGCGATCACCGTGGCGCTGAAGCCGTCGGGGTAGCCTGCGTCCTTCATCAGCGCCTTGGCCTTGGCCAGATCGGGCGTATAGCAGAACAGCTTGGCCGGATCGGTCGCATAGGCGGGCACCGTGATCGGGCCGGTCACCTGCCCTTCGCCCAGCGCGGCAGTGTCCAGCACGGCCTTGCGGTCGATGGCGCAGGAAATCGCCTGGCGCACCTTCAGCTCGGTCATCGGCTTGCGGGCGGGGTTCAGTTGCAGGACGTTGTAGGAAATCGACGGGGTGCGCACCAGCGTCAGCCCCTGTTCCTTCGGCACCAGCGTGGCAACCAGCGGGTCGTTCAGCAGCGCCAGGTCGATCTGTCCGGCCCGCAGCGCGGCAAGGATGCCGGTTTCATCCGGCAGAACCGAGATGTCGATTTCGTCCACTCCGGTCTTGCCGCCCGCCCAATGGGGGTTCGCGGTCAGCACCTCGCGCGCGTTCGGGTCCCAGCTTGCCAGCATGAAGGGGCCCGAGCCGATGGCCTTGGTGCCGACCGATCCATCGGCAATGGCCGCGGCGGGCAGCACCGCCGCGTTGACACCGGCCAGGGCGGCCAGGATCGGCACGTCGGGCTGGCTCAGCCGGAACACCACGGTCTGCGCGTCGGGCGTGTCGATCGCGGCAATCGAGGTATAGTTGGACCGCGCGGCAGCCCCCGTCTTTTCATCCAGAAGCCGCTGGAACGAGGCCTTCACATCGGCCGAGGTGACGGGCGCGCCATCGGAAAAGGCGGCCTTGGGGTCCAGATGGAAGGTCAGCGACAGGCCATCGGCCGAAAACTCCCAGGATTTGGCGATGGCGGGCACCACGTTCAGCTTCGCGTCCAGCCGCACCAGCGGTTCGTAGATCAGCTCCAGCAGCCGGATCGAGGAAAACGCCGTCTGTTTCTGCGGATCGAGCCCGGTCGCATCCTGCGACCAGGCCATTTTCAGCGTTGCCGCCTGGGCCGGGGCCAGCGCGGGGGCGACCAGCAGGGCCGCCAGCGCAAGAGAGGAAAGTCCGTTCAGGTGCCGTGTCAATTTCATCTCCCGTGTTGGTTCTTGTCGTCGTCGTCTTGGTTCAGTCGCGCGCCAGCGCGGCGCGCAGCACGCCGCCCGCGGCCTCCAGCCGGGCGCTGGCGGCATCGGGGGCAAGCCCCGTCAGCAGGATCAGGATGGCGGGTTTCACCTGCCCGCCCGCCGCGGCCAGCGCCTCTTGCGCCTCGGTCGCGGTGCAGCCGGTGGCCTGCATCACGATGCGCGTCGCGCGGGCGGCCAGCTTGTCGTTGGTCACCCGCAGATCCACCATCAGGTTGCCATAGGCCTTGCCGATGCGGATCATGCTGGCCGTGGTCAGCATGTTCAGCACCAGCTTCTGCGCGGTGCCCGATTTCAGCCGGGTGGAGCCGGTCAGCACCTCGGGGCCGACCACCGGCGAAATCGCGATCTCGGCCAGATCCGCGACCGCCGATCCCGGGTTGCACGACAGCGCGACCGTCACCGCCCCTACCGCCCGGCCATGGCGCAGCGCGCCCAGCACATAGGGCGTGCGCCCCGAAACCGTGATGCCCACCAGCACGTCGCGCGCCGACAGCGCGATGGCCCGCAGGTCGGCCGCCGCCGCGGCGGCGTCGTCCTCGGCGCCTTCCATCGCATGGCGCAGCGCATGGTCTCCGCCCGCGATCAGCCCCACCACCATCGCTTCGGGCACCCCGAAGGTCGGCGGGCATTCCGAGGCATCCAGAACCCCCAGCCGCCCGCTGGTGCCCGCGCCGGCATAGACCAGCCGCCCCCCCGCACGGAACGCCGCGGCGATCGCCTCGACCGCGCGGGCGATCTGCGGCAGTTCAGCGGCGACGGCGGCGGGCACGGCCGCATCCTCGGCATTCATCCGGGACAGAAGCTCGGGCAGCGGCAGAAGGTCGAGATCCGACGTGCGGGGGTTGCGCCCCTCGGACACAAGCTGGTCCAGTTCGGACAGAAGCTCTGGCCGCATCCCCATCCCCCGATCCGCTCGGTCCCGGCGGGACGCGTGGCAGCGCGGATCACGGAAACGATCATGAATGATACATTCCGCGTGTCAACGGGTATCTGGAATATATTATTCTACTCCAGCCCCGCTTCGCGGCGGGCATGGATGATCGCGCCTGTGACCGCATCGCCTTCGGCGGGGCGCAGGGTGCGACGCACGTCGGGCGACAGCCAGGGCTCGATGGCGCTGGACAGCCCACCCAGCAGCGCCACCCGCGGCGCGCCCTGCGCCAGCAGCGCGCGCACCAGCGTGTCGATCTGTTCTGCCGCCCCCTGCACGATGCTGCGCGCGGCGGCATCGCCCTGGTCGGCATGGCGCAGCACAAGGGGCGCAAGCGTCGCGTAATCCGATGCGGTGGCGCGGTCCATCCAGGCCACCACCTCGAACGGGTCGGCGTTAAAGCGGGCCATCACCTCGGTCAGCAGGGCCGACCCGGCGTGGCGGCCGTCCTGAGCGCGCAGCGCGAGTTGCATCGCCTTCAGCCCCAGATCGGCGCCGCTGCCCTCGTCCGACACCGGAAAGCCGTAGCCGCCCACGCGCAAGGCGCGCTCGCCCACCTGGCCCAGACCGATCGAGCCGGTGCCCGCGATGACGATGGCGCCATCGCGCCCGGAATGGGCCCCAAGGCAGGCGGCGTGCCCGTCGCTGGTGAAGGCGGCCCCTGCATAGGGATGGGGCAGGGCCTCCAGCGCGGCGCGCGCGCCCTTGCGCCCGATCCCGGCCAGCGCGATGCCTGCGACCAGCGATGCGACCTGGGCGCCGGTCAGCCCCGCCTCGGCGATCGCCGCCTGCGCCGCGGTGGTGACGGCCGCCCAGGCGCCCTCGGCCCCCAACCGCAGCGTGGCGGGCCCGGCCAGCCCCTGGCCCAGCACCCGGCCGTCGGCGG
>DAIEJF010000028.1 GCA_027351005.1 Paracoccaceae bacterium
CGCCCCGGATGGCACCGCCCCGCCGCCCCCCGCGGGCCTTGCCGCGCCACAGCCGCGGGCAGAGCCCACACCCCCGCAACGGGTCGCAGAGCCCGCTGCGCCGCCCAAGACGCACCCGAAACCGGCCGTGGCACGCCCGGCGCAAGCGGGGGGCAAGTCGCGGGGCGCGGGGGCCGGGGCCGCCGCAGGGGCGGGCGGCGCGGCCGCGCTGACCACCGGGCCGGGGGTTGACCGGTCGGCGCTTGCGGGTTGGGGCGCGCAGATCATGGCGGGGGTGGAACGGCACAAGCGGTTCCCGGTCGCCGCGGGCGATGCGCGGGGCACGGTGGGCGTTGCCTTGACGGTGACGCGGGACGGCGCCTTGGCGGCGGCGCGGGTGGTGACGCCTTCCGGGATCGCCGCGCTTGACCTTGCGGCGGTGCAGGCAGTGCGGGCCGCAGCGCCGTTTCCAGCCGCACCCGACACTCTGGGCGGGGCCAGCTACAGCTTCACGCTGACGGTCAAGTTCGGCGGCTGAGGCGCGGTCGGGCTGCTACCGGGGCGCGCGGATGGTCTGGCCGGGATCAAGCCGCGGGGTCAGTTCGATCCGCACGCCCGATGACCGGCCATCCGCAGTCTTGCCGGTCAGGATTTCCGCGGCGGCGCGGCCGACCTCGAGCCGACAGGCGTCCATCGTGGCCAGCCGGACCCTGAGCCCGTCCAGCAGTTCGACACCGTTGAAGCCGGCAAGACCCAGCCGCCCCGGCACGTCGATCCCGGCATCGAGGCAGTGCAAAAGCCCGCCCGCGCCGATCATGTCGTTGGAGTAATACAGGAAATCGAGATCCGGGCGGCGGGAGAGGATCGCCTCGGTCATCTCGCGCCCCTTCAGCAGGGCCGAGCCGCCGTCGTAATATTCGCGGTCCTCCAGCGCCAGGCCTGCCGCGGCAAGCGCGGCGGTGAAGCCTTCCAGCCGCTTGCGGGCGCGGTGGTCATGCGGCATCTGCGTGCCCAGAAAGCCGATCCGGCGATAGCCCGCGGCCAGGATCGTCTGGGCCATCATCTGCCCGGCGCGATGGTGAGAGATGCCCACGACCGAATCGATCGCCGGGCCATCCACGTCCATGATCTCGACGATGGGGATGCCCGCGTTGGTCAGCATCGCCCGCGCGGCGTCGGAATGTTCAAGCCCCGCGACGATCACGCCCGAGGGGCGCCAGGACAGCATCTCGTAGAGCACCCGCTCCTCGCGCTCGGGCGAATAGTTGGTGACGCCCACCACGGGTTGCAGGCCGGTATCATCCAGCACCTGGGAAATGCCGGTCAGCACCTCGGGAAACACCATGTTCGACAGCGAGGGGATGATGACCGCGACCAGGTTCACCCGCTGCGAGGCAAGCCCCCCCGCGATCTTGTTGGGCACATAGCCAAGATCCTTGGCGGCCTTCATCACCCGGTCGCGGGTGCTTCGCGACACGTCGCCCCGGTTGCGCAGCACGCGGCTGACCGTCATCTCGCTGACGCCCGAGGCTTCGGACACGTCGCGAAGTGTCAGGGTACGGCGGCTGTCGGGGCGGTGGTCGGTTGCCAAGGCTCTGCCTGAAACGGTCTGTGGAAGTTCATTGTTAGCGCCAACCTCGCGCTTGTCCAAGCCTTCGTGATGCGCTATGTTACCGCTAACGGTCCTCGGACCGGCCTAATCCAGCGCGTCCTGCAAGCTCTCTATCCGTGACGTCTGGACCCTGAAGGGGGAGTGGTGGGCCAAAATTCACTCCCCCTTTTCCCTTTGCCTGACATTGCCGCCCTGCTGCCGGGTTGCCGCGCCGCGAAAATCCCGGCAAAAGGGCTGCGCGCGACCCCGTAGCTCAGGGGATAGAGCGGCCGCCTCCTAAGCGGCAGGTCGATGGTTCGAATCCATCCGGGGTCGCCAGCCTTCCCGCCACAGCCAAAGGCCGGTCGCCGCCAGCCAGACCGGCGTGGGATAGGCGGCGATTCGTTCCACCACACCGATGCCCAGACCCGGATCGGCCCGCTGGCCAAGCGCGGCCAGCGCCGCAAGGGCCAGAACCGCCCCCACCCCGCCGATCGCGGCCCGCAAAGGCGCCACGCGCCGCAGCGACAGCGCCATCAGCCCCATTGCCACGCCAGAGGCCAGCAGGTTTTCCCCCGCGCCGATGACATGCAGGGGCGAACCCGCATCCTCGGGCACCAGCCCCACAAGCACAATGCCGGGGGCCGAGGCCGCCATCACCGCGCAGGAGACCCGCCAGAGCCCGGGCGGGCCCAGGCGCCAGGCTGCGACCGACCCGCCCAGGATCAGCGCACCTTGCAGGATGAAGGCCGCGTTCATCAGCGGATGCAGGGGCGAACAGACGGCGGCGCAAGCCGTGGCGGCAAGGTCGCTGATGTAGTTCAGCCGCAGGCTGTAGGGGCCGCGATAGCCCTGGGCCACCAGCGCCTCGGCCAGGAAGTATTGCAGGCAGCCCACCCACAGAAGCGCGCCGCGCCGATCGCTCTGCATCTCGCTCTCCGGTTCCCCTGCGCCGTGGTTGCCGCGGGCCTGCCCACGGCCTAGGTTCTGGCGCACGGGGCGGGTTCGGCCAGCCCCCGGCGAAGGATTTCCGCATGAGCACCGCCGAAGCCCCGGCACAGTCGCGCAAGCTCATCATCACCGCGATCGCGGTGATGATGCTGCTGGCGTCACTGGATCAGACGATCGTGTCCACCGCATTGCCGACCATCGTGGCCGATCTGGGCGGGCTGGATCACCTGAGCTGGGTCATCACGGCCTATCTGCTGGTCTCGACCGTGGTGGCGCCGCTCTATGGCAAGCTGGGCGACCTTTATGGCCGCAAGGTGATGATGCAGATCTCGGTCACGGTGTTCCTGCTGGGGTCGATGCTGTGCGGGCAGGCGACCTCGATGGTGTTCCTGATCGTGGCGCGGGGGTTGCAGGGGCTGGGGGGCGGCGGGCTGATGGTGCTGGCCCAGACGGTGATCGGCGACGTGGTGGCCCCGCGCGAGCGCGGCAAGATCCAGGGCGTATTCGCCGCCGTCTTCAGCCTGTCCAGCGTGGCGGGGCCGCTGACGGGAGGCTACATCGTCGACCATTTCTCGTGGCGGTGGATCTTCTACATCAACCTGCCGCTGGGCATCGCGGCGCTGGCGGCCTTTGCCGTGGCCTTCAAGCCGCGCGGGCTGCGCAAGAGCCACCGGATCGACTACCTGGGGGCCGTCTTCCTGACGGCGTCGGTGGTGCTGGTGACCAGCCTCGGCGGGCGCACCTTTGCCTGGGGGTCGCCCTTCGTGCTGGGGCTGTCGGTGGCGGCGGTGCTGTCTACGGTGGCGCTGATCGCGACCGAACGGCGGGCGGCCGAACCGATCCTGCCGCCCGCGCTGTTCGCCCACAACACCTTCGTGGTGTTCAGCGCCGTGGGGTTTCTGGTCTTTGCAACCATGTTCGGCGCGATCACCTTCCTGCCGCTTTACCTGCAGGTCGCGCAGGGGGTCAGCCCCACGGCATCGGGACTGCAGCTTCTGCCACTGATGCTGGGGATCGTGACGGCCTCGGTCGCCTCGGGGCGGATCATGAGCCGGACGGGGCAGTACCGGATGCTGCCCGTCGGGGGCACGGCGCTGATGGTGCTGGGGCTGGGGCTGCTGACGCAACTGACACCGCAGACGCCCGGCTGGGCACTGACGATGATGATCGCCATGGTCGGGCTGGGGATGGGGCCCACGATGTCTGTGGGGACCACCGCGATCCAGAACGCCGTCCCGCGCGAGATGCTGGGGGTGGGCACAGCGGGGTTCCAGTTGTTCCGGCAGGTGGGCGGCTCGATCGGCATCGCGGTCTTCGGCACGCTTTTCGGGGTGATGCTGGGGGATGCGCTGCCCGGCGGGGTAGACCCGGCCACGATGACCGCCGCCAAGGTGGCCGCCCTGCCCGAGGCGCTGCGGGCACAGGTGATCGAAGGCTTCACCACCGCGCTGCGGCCGATCTTCCTGGTCTCGGCGGGGCTGGCCGCGCTGGCCTTCGTGCTGACCCTCTTTCTGGAAGCCAAACCGCTGCGTGCGCGGGTGGAGCCGCACCACGCCGCCGGGGCGGGGCATTGACGCCGACGCGCGCCGCGGCCAGAAGGCGCGGCAAAGGAGCTGCCCATGACCAACCATCTTTACAAGGGTGACCTGCCCGACGGCCTTGACCTTGGCCCCGTGGTCGCGATCGACACCGAAACCATGGGCCTGCTGCCGCATCGCGACAGGCTGTGTCTGGTGCAACTGTCGTCGGGCGACGGGCACGCGCATCTGGTGCAGATCGCCCGCGGCCAGACCCGTGCGCCGAACCTGGAACGGATGCTGGCGGATCCGGCGGTGCTGAAGCTGTTCCATTTCGGCCGGTTCGACATCGCGGCGCTGCAAAAGGCCTTCGGCGTGGTAACGGCGCCGGTCTACTGCACCAAGATCGCCTCGAAGCTGATCCGCACCTTCACCGACCGGCATGGCCTGAAATACCTGCTGATGGACCTGCTGGGGGTCGATATCTCGAAGCAGCAGCAGACCAGCGACTGGGGCGCGGCAGACCTGAGCGATGCGCAACTGGACTATGCCGCGTCGGACGTTCTGTACCTGCACCGGCTGAAGGCCGAACTGGACACTCGGCTGGAGCGCGAGGGGCGGACGGCGCTGGCGCAGGCCTGCTTCGATTTCCTGCCGACGCGCGCCGCGCTGGACCTGATGGGGCTGGGCGACGAACAGGACATCTTCCGGCACTAATCCCGGCGTCGGCGGAAAGACGCCCCGCAGCGACGCTACCGTGACGTTCTCGCGCTTGCATTCGCGGGCGGGATGGTGACTTCTGCCCGCGAATGCCTATCTGAGCGTCATGTTGCCCGTGTCAGCCGACCTGCCCACCCCCAGCCCGTTCCTGGAGACCGCCCGCCGTGTGATCGGCGTGGAGGCCGCGGCGCTGTCGCTGCTGGCCGACAGTCTGGGCGATAGCTTTGCCGTCGCGGTGCGGATGATCCTGGAGGCGCCGGGGCGGGTGATCGTGTCGGGCATGGGAAAATCGGGCCATGTCGGGCGCAAGATCGCGGCCACGCTGGCCTCGACCGGCACGCCCGCGCATTTCGTGCATCCCGCCGAGGCCAGCCACGGCGATCTTGGCATGGTCGCGCCGGGGGATGTGGCGCTGGTGCTGTCGAATTCGGGCGAGACGCCGGAACTGGCCGACATCATCGCCTATACCCGGCGGTTCGGGATCGGGCTGATCGGCGTCGCCTCGCGCGCGGGGTCCACGCTGTTGCGGCAGGCGGATGTGGCGATCCTCTTGCCACAGGCGCCCGAGGCCTGCGGCACCGGGATCGTGCCGACGACGTCCACCACTATGACGCTGGCGCTGGGCGATGCGCTGGCCGTGGCGCTGATGGAACACCGCAAGTTCACGCCCGAGCATTTCCGCCAGTACCATCCGGGCGGCAAGCTGGGCGCGCGACTGGCCAAGGTGGGCGACCTGATGCACCGCGGCGACGCGCTGCCGCTGGTGGCCGAGGCCACGCCGATGGGCGAGGCGCTGCTGGTCATCAGCCAGAAGGGCTTCGGCGTGGTGGGCGTGACCGATGCCAAGGGGGCGCTGGTGGGCGTCATCACCGATGGCGACCTGCGGCGGCACCTGGCGGGGCTGCTGGACCTGACCGCGGCACAGGTGATGACGCGCGGGCCTCGCACCATCGGCCCGGCCGCGCTGGCCGAGGCCGCGGTGGGGCTGATGAACGATCGCAAGATCACCTGCCTTTTCGTGGTGGACCCGGCGGGCAGCCAGCGGGCCGTGGGCATCCTGCATATCCACGACTGCCTGCGCGCCGGGGTGGTGTAAGACCGTGGGCGGGCGCGACAACGCCTATTCGCGGCTGGTGTTCTGGCTGAAGATCCTGCTGCCGCTGGGCGCGCTGGTCATCCTGTCGACCATGTTCCTGATCGCGCGCACGATCGATCCGTCGCGCGCCATTCCCTATGCCAAGGTCGACGTGACGACGCTGGCGCGCGAATCGCGGATCACGGCGCCCAGCTACGCGGGTGTGACCAGCGACGGCGCCGCCGTGTCGGTGATCGCGGCCGAGGCGCGCCCCGACCCCACGGTGCCGGGGCGGGCGACGGCCAGCAACCTTGCGGCCCGGATCGAGATGCCGTCGGGGCTGACCGCCACGATGCATTCCGCGGCGGGCGAGATCGACAGCCAGGCGAACCGCGTGCATTTCACCGGCGATGTCTCTCTCGAGACCTCGAACGATTACCAGATCTCGGCCCCCGAGATGACCGCCGCGCTGGACCATACCGCGGTCGAGGCCACGGGCGGCGTCACCGCGACGGCCCCGCGATCACAGATCCGGGCCGACACCGTGACGCTGGGGCCCGATCCGGCGGCCCCGGATCAGTACGTTCTGGTTTTCAATGGCGGCGTGAAGCTGGTATATCAGCCCGGACAATGAGGGGACCGATGTCGCGCAAGACCCGCATTCTGGCCGTTTTGCTGGCGGTCGCCCTGCCCTTGGCCGCGCTGGCACAGGGCACGCAGGTCAGCTTCGGCGGGCTGAAACAGGACCCGACCCTGCCGGTCCAGGTGACGGCCGACCAGTTGAAGGTCAGCCAGAGCGATGGAACGGCGGTGTTTTCCGGCAATGTCGTGGTGGGCCAGGGCCAGATGCGGCTGGGCGCGGCCGAGGTGCGGGTGGAATACGCCAAGGGCGATGCCGGGGCGAAGGGCAAGGTCAGCCGGATGGTCGCCAGCGGCGGCGTCACCTTCAGCAGCGGCGGCGAGGCGGCGCAGTCGAAGGAAGCGGTCTACGATGTCGACAAGGGCCGGATCGTCATGACCGGCGACGTGATCCTGACGCAGGCGCAGAACGCCATGTCGGGGCAGCGGCTGGACATCGACCTGACCACCGGCACCGGCCAGATGGAAGGCCGGGTGCAGACGGTGTTCCACCCTGCGGGCCAGGGTCAGGCGACCCAGCCATGACCGCCGCCCCCGACCTGACGGTGACGGGCGGCGGTGGCGGCCTGTCGGTGCGGAATCTGCGCAAGAGCTATTCCAAGCGGCCGGTGATCCGCGACGTGTCGATGCGGCTCGACCGCGGCGAGGTCGTGGCGCTTCTGGGCCCGAACGGGTCGGGCAAGACGACGTGCTTTTACGCCATCGCCGGGCTGGTGACGCCCGAAGGCGGTCAGGTCATCGTTGACGGGCGCGAGGTGACCGCACTGCCGATGTACCGGCGGGCGCGGATGGGTGTGGGCTATCTGCCGCAGGAGGTGTCGATCTTTCGCGGCCTGTCGGTGGAAGACAACATCCTGGCCGTTCTGGAGATCGTGGAGCCCCAGCGCCACAAACGGCGCGAGCGGCTGGAGGAGTTGCTGAGCGACTTTTCCATCACCCATCTGCGGCGGGCGCCGGCGCTGTCGCTGTCTGGGGGCGAGCGGCGGCGGGTCGAGATCGCGCGCTGCCTGGCCGCGGACCCGAAATTCCTGATGCTCGACGAACCCTTCGCCGGGGTGGACCCGATCGCGGTCGGAGAGATCCGCCACCTGGTGCACGATCTGAAGGAACGCGGCATCGGGATCCTGATTACCGACCACAATGTGCGCGAAACGCTGGAGATCGTGGACCGGGCCTATATCCTGCACGAGGGGCGCGTGCTGATGAGCGGCACCGCCGACGAAGTCATCCGCGACGAGAACGTGCGCCGTGTCTACCTCGGGCAGAACTTCCGGATCTTCTGAGCCCGCAGCCGCAGGACGGCTGCGGCAGACCCTGGAAACCGGGCTGCGGCAAGGGCTGGCCCTGACGCCCGGAATGCAGGCAAACCTGCGCATCCTTCGGATGAGCGCCACCGACCTGGCGCAGGAAATCGAACGCGAGGCGGGGGAAAACCCGTTCCTGAAGGTGGGCCGGTCGGGGCGGTCGGCCTATGACGTGGCGCTGGACACGATGGCCGGGGCGCTGTCGCTGGGCGAAAGCCTGCGCCAGCAGATCGGCGCGATGGTGCTGCCCGACCCCGTCCGGGCGATGGCGCTGTATCTGACCGGCGAGCTGCGCGACGACGGCTATCTTGATTCGAGCGTCGCAGAGGTGGCCCAGACCACGGGGCGGCCGGTGGCCGAGGTGCTGGAGGGACTGTCGGCGCTGCAGCGATGCGAGCCGACCGGGGTGGGCGCGCGCACGCTGGCCGAATGCCTGGCGCTGCAACTGGGCGACCACGGGCTGGAACGGATGCTGGCCGACCGGGTGGTGGCGCGGCTTTCGCTGTTTGGCGAGAAACGCTGGGCGCAGTTGGCGCATGACCTGCGGCTGAGCGCGACCGAGGTTCGGCGGATCGCCGGGCTGTTGCGGCGGCTGCGCACCCGGCCTGTGCCCGAGCCCGAGGCCCCGTCAGCCGCGCCGCTTATGCCCGACCTGGTGGTGGAACGCGACAGGGCCGGGGCGCTCAGGGTGCGGCTGGGGCGGCGGGCGCTACCATCGCTGGCGATCGACCGTGCGCTTCTGCGGCAGGTCGAAGGGCACAGCGACCCGTTCATCACCGGGGCTCGCGGGCGGGCCCAGACGCTGATCCGGGCGGTGCAGGCCCGCGGGCGCACGCTGCTGCGAATCGGGCAGCGGCTGGTTCATGACCAGAGCCGCTTCTTTGCCCTTGGCCCCGACCATCTGGCACCGATGAACCGACAGGAGATGGCGACGGCGCTGGGGGTCCACCCCTCGACCCTGGGGCGTGCCGTTGCAGGCAAGGGGCTGTTGTGGGAGGGCGCGTTGCACCCGCTGGCAAGCTTCTTTTCCACGCCGCTGCCCGGACCCGGCGGCGCGCCCGTGTCGGCGCAGGCGGTGCGGCTGGCGATCCGGCGGCTGATCGACGCCGAACCTGCCGGGCATCCGCTGACCGATGCCGCAGTCTGTGAACGGCTGCGCGACGATGGCGTTGACATTTCACGGCGAACGGTCGCCAAATACAGGGAATGGATGCGTATACCGCCCTCGTCCGAACGCCGACGCCGCAAGGGATGACAGACCTTGAAAAGGCCGCGCAGGACACATTGATCTGTAGAGAGGATCACCCCGGCCGACCCTTTGCACCGCAAAGCCCATCGGCCAGCCCGACCCAGAGGAGGCATGATGCGTTATCAGATCAGCGGACGGCAGATGGATGTGGGCGACGCCCTGCAGACCCACGTCAAATCCGAGATCGACGAGACGGTCACCAAGTATTCCCAGCGACCGACCGAGGCCGTGGTGACCTTTTCCCGCGACGCCTATGAATATGTCTGCGAAAGCACGGTGCACCTGTCGACCGGGCTGAATGTCAGCGCCCGCGGCCATGCGACCGAAATCTACGCCGCCTTCGAGGGCTGCCGCGAGCGGATGGACAAGCAGTTGCGCCGCTACAAGCGCCGCCTGCGGGACCACACGCACACCCGCGCACAGCCGGTTGAATTCGAAGACGCCTCGGCCTATATCCTCGCCGCATCCGAGGACCCGGACGGCGCCGAACCGACAAGCCTGCAACCGCTCATCATTGCCGAGATGGAAGCGAGGATCCCTTCGCTCTCGGTCGGGGAAGCGGTGATGCAGATGGAGCTGGCGAACTCTGCCGTGCTGGTCTTCCGGAACGAAAAGAATAGCGGCGTCAATGTGGTCTACCGCAGGGACGATGGCAACATCGGCTGGATCGACCCGCTCAACACGAAATAGGCGCCGGAACGGGCGCTGTGGACAGTGGGCAGCCAATGGACCTTTCCAGCATTCTGAAGCCGGGCGCCGTCAAGGTGATCGGACAGCTCACCAGCAAGAAGCGCCTGTTTCAGGAGATCGGCGACCTGGCGGCCTCGGTCTATGGCGTGAATGCCGGGATCGCGGTGGACGGGTTGCAGGAACGTGAAAGCCTGGGGCCCACCGGGGTGGGGCACGGCATTGCCCTGCCCCATGCCCGCATCGAGTCGCTCGATTCCATCGTGGGGATGTTCGTGCGTCTGGAACGGCCGATGGATTTCGATTCGGTCGACCGTCAGCCGGTCGATCTGGTCTTTGCGCTCTTTGCCCCGAAGGATGCCGGGGTGGACCATCTGAAGGCGCTGGCGCTGGTGTCGCGGACGATGCGCGACGAGGCGATCTGCGCCAAGCTGCGCGCCAATACAGACCCCGCGAAGCTTTACGCCGTGCTGACCGAACCGCGGGCGCATCAGGCGGCCTGAGGGGCCCGCCCTTCGACCCGCCTCATCCCGCCCAGTTTGGGAACCCGAAGGCGAGGTAGTCGCGCTGATAGGCCTCGCGCGCGGCGGCCTCTATCTCTGGCGTGTAGACCTGTGCCAGCGGATAGGGCGCGCGTTCGGGGTCGGGCGGGGGCAGCGGAGGGGCGCTGATGCCTGCCTCGGCCGCCACGAAGGCCAGACCTTCGGCCAGCCGATCCTCGCGCAGCACCACGTCAGGCCCGTTGATCGCGCCATAGCCCTGCAACAGCGCGCCCTGGGTTGCCCAGCGGGGATCAACCCGAACGCTGGTCTGCCCGGTCAGGTTGCCGCGCAGGAAGCGCAGGAAGTTCAGGAACCCCGCCCGGTGCGCTGCCAGATCCCACGACGGGTCAGCGGCCGATTGCGGCAGGGCAAGGTTGTAGACCCGCAGCATCAGGCGGCGCAGGTCCAGCGGCTTGCCGCCGTTGTGCAGCACCTCGGCAAAGGCCTCGTGCGCGCGGGCAACGGGATGGCGCAGAACGGCAAAGCTGCGGTGGCCCGGGTTTGCGCGGCGCCACTGGCGCAGTTCCTTGTGGGTGAAGCCTTCGATCAGCCCGCCGCGCCCGGCCCCGGCCAGCCAGGCGGCAAGCTGCGCTTCGGGGCCAGCGCGCAGGGGCATGAACATCACCGGCGCCCCGGCCGCGGCCAGAAGCCCCGGCACCGCGGGGCCGCGGCGCGGCTCGAAGCTGGGCGTGCGCGACAGGTTGAAACGATCGAGCCGCGCCAACGCCTGTTCCATCTCGGCGGGGTTGGCCACCTTGTCGGCGGGCGCCTCGGGGTTCTGCTTCTTGATCTTGTCGGGGACCACGGTGATCTGGTGGTCGATCCCGAGAAAGCGCAAGAGACCGTTCAGGACCTCCAGATCGTGCAGATCGTCGTAATCGATGTAGAAGGCGGTCTGCGCCGTGGCCTGAAGGGCGCGCAGGACCTCCATCTGGAAGGCCTGCTGGGTGGCCAGATAGCCTTCGAACTCGATGGCGTCGAAGGGGGCCAGCGCGGTGCTGTGGCCGCGCAGGCTGCCCATCTTCCAGCGGCCGGTCAGCCCCGCGATCTTCAGCGAGATGTAGCATTCCAGCGGGTTGCGCGTGAGCACGATCTTGGCGCAGCGGCGGTCGGCCAGGCAATGCGCCAGCACCCGCCCGTCATGATCGTTGAAGAAGCGAAACCCGGGCAGACCCGGCGCCGCCTCTTTCATCCGCGCGATCAGGCGCAGCGGATCGGCCTCGCGCTGGGCCAGCGTCACGCCCAGCAGTTCCTCGGCATCGGCGGCGCCGACGAAGCCGGGGTTGAACGCCTCGCCGTAGCAGACAAGGCCCGGCACGGTGTTCAGCGTCTGCTCGAGCAGGTTCGAGCCAGTGCGCATCCGGGCCAGGATGATGTAGCTGTCGAACGGGGGCGTCACGCGATCACCTGACCAGATAGGGCTTGCCGCGGCGGGGCGAGGCGCTGTCGGGCGGGCCGTCGCCCACCGGGAAATCGCCCATCAGCACCGGCTGCATCCCCTGGTTCTTCAGGTTCTGAAGGAAGCGGCCAAAGCCCGTCAGATCCTGCAGGCGCGGCACCTCGGTCAGGCGGCGCATGCCGCGGGGGCTGATCTCGTCGATCACGGTCTGCAACGGCTCCATCGGGTTTTCCAGGAATTCCGCCATCGTCCAGATGCGCACCCGCGCCTTCAGCCAGGGAGACCGCAGGATGTTCAGATGTTCGCCCTCGATCTTCTGAAGCCGTGCGGCCTCCTTGCGGATGTCCGAGAAGTTCCGGTTCGACTGGAACAGCGGCACCGCCCAGGCGCCCGAGATGACCGAGATCTGCGCGTTCGGGTCCAGCGCGATGAGCCAGCTTATGTCCTGATTGTCGGCGGGGCCGAACTGGAAACACTGCCGCTCGCCCCGGGTGTTCCAGATCAGGTTGGTCAGGAACGCCTTGGGATTGCTGTCGCGCAGCGCCGCGCTGTCGGACAGGGCGCCGTTGTAGACGGTCTCGCCACCCGCGAACTGCACCCGGTCGGGGCCGTAGAGGTGGCCATGCACCCGGCTGCCGACCGCCTTGGCGAGCCAGGTTTCGAACCCGTCGAAAAGTTCGGAAAACCCCTCGAACACCGAATAGGGGGCGGCGGTGCGGCCGTTTTCCCAGTTCTCGTTGGGGAAACGGCTTTGCATGTAAAGCCCGGCGCGGCCGCGGGTGCGCCGTTCCACGGCCTTGGCGAACAGGCGGTCGATCTTGCCAGGGTTCGGTTCGGTCGCCGCCGTCCCCGCACTGTCGGCGGACAGGAACACCTTGTAGAGCCGGTCGGCCTGCGGCCAGATCTTGCGGGCGACAAAGCAATCCGACCGGCGCAGCAGTTGCAGGTGGTCGTCGTAGAAGATGTGCGGCTTGCCCTGGAAATCGAACTTGCTGAGCGTCAGAGACCGGCTTTCCACGTTGCGCGAATAACGGCGCACCATGGTCTGGAAGTAGGATTCGTCCGGGATCCACACGCGGCGGAAGTAGCGGTCGTAGTCCGGGCGACGCGGGTCTTCGAGGATGGCCGACAGCGTCTGGCGGGTCAGGCACCACCACTGGCTGCCCAGATGCGGGTCAAGCCCGTCGGGGATGCGGCGGGTGAAGCCCAGACGGCGTTGCAGCGCGATGTAGCCATCGAACAGGCGGCGCTGGGTCTTCCAGCTGAAGGGGAAGCGGCGGGTGAAGCGTTCGTAATCCAGTCCGCCCACGGTCCAGGTGACATCCTCGGTCGTCACCGATTCGATGAAGTCGGTGGTGGGCCGTTCGTCGAGATAGCGGCGCAGGTCCTCGACCGGGCGCAGCGGCAGGCAGGCGCCCGAGGCCAGGTAGACGTGCCGCACCTGGGGAAAGCGGCGCAACATCAGTTCGGACGCGGTCTGGGTCGCGGCGACCAGCCCCCACATCCCCCATTCGCAGGCGAAGCGCGGGCTGAAATCCACGTTGGGCAGATCGGCCAGTGCCTTCTTCAGCTTCGTGAACTGGCGTGCGGGAACCCGCTTGTCGAGATGGATCACCACCGGGCAGTCGCGCGTGGCCCAATGCCGCGCGACCTGGGCGGCGCGGTCCAGCGCGGTGTGGCAGAGCATGACGAAGCCGATCGTCATCCACGCCCCCTCATGCCCAGTTGCCCTTGGACATCAGCCCGAGGATCTCCAACTGGCGCCAGTTGATGTACTTCTCGCTCCATTTGCACCAGAGGTCGGGGTTGTCCTTCAGGCCGGCATCATAGGCGCGATATTCGGCGCTGTTGGCATAATGTTCCCGGCGCTGCAGTTCTTCGGTCGATTTGGTTACAAATGTGTGCAGAAACTTGGCGTGAAGAAGGCACCCCGATGCCTTTTCTCCGCCCCGGTCGTCGTAGACGAGGTTCAGCCCCCGCGGCAGCAGCATGTGGGTGGAACTGACATAGGCGTAGTCGCGGTGCCATTTCACCAGCGGGATCTTGTTGAGCGCAGGTGCGGCCTTCGGGTCATCGGGAAAGAAGACGCGGGCGCGGGGGCCGCCCTGGATCCAGAGGTTGCCATAGGTGGCGTTGCGGCGGATCGTGTAGTTGCCCGCATCAAACCAGCAGGCGATCTCGAACGGGTCCTGCCCCTCGTGGTAGGGCTGCGCGCCGATCGGGCCCTTGGGGTACATGTCGAGCAGCATCGCCCCGAACGAGCGGATGCCCGCGGCATCGAGCCAGTCGGTCAACGCACGCAGCGAGCGGGTGTCGCAGAACGGGTAGACGAAGAATTCGTCTGGATCGACGACCAGCGTCCAGTGCCGATGGCCGTAGCGCATCTGCAACCCGTTCAGCCAATCCACCCCGAAGCGCGCGGCCTTGTAGCTGGCGGTCGTGGTCCAGACCGAGGCATCGGGCTGTTCGGCCAGATATTCGCGCGAGCCGTCATCCGACCCGTTGTCGACGAAGAAGAAGTGGTTGACCCCCAGATCGCGGTAGTAGCGCAGGAACCAGGGCAACCGGATGCGTTCGTTGCGCAGGGTGCAGAACAGGAGGATGTCGGGCCTGCGGATCTGGTCGGTGCGGTTGACCACTGCGCGCAGGTCGCGCCGTTTCAGGACGGCGCGCAGGCGCCAGCGCTTCCTGGCCAGCCGCAACCGATATGACTTGATGAACGCCACCCGCCCGCCTTCCCCCGCCCGACGCGCCGCCGCGGGGCACGGGATATCACGTCAGCCTTAAGACAGGCTTGAAGTGGTCTTCCCAACGGGGCAGCGGGCGGTCGTCGTTGTGGTGCCGCGCCGTCTCTGCCCGCCCTGCCCCTTCCGCGAGGTCGGTTATTGCTTTTCGCCAAGGATACCGATCGTTCACGGAAGCGTAAACGGCAGAGTTGCCCAGCGTTTCGCGATAGACGGCCAGATCGTTCAGCACCACCGGCACCCCCAGCGCAGCGGCTTCCAGCGGGGGCAGGCCATAACCCTCGGCCAGAGACGGGAAAAGAAGCCCGGCCGACCGTTGCAAGAGGGCGGCCACCGCCGCATCGGGCAGGGGGCCCAGTACGCGCACAGGCCCGCCGGCTGGCAGCGCGTCAAGCCGCGCGATCAGGTCGGGGGCGGCCCAGCCGCGGCGGCCGACCAGGTATAGCCGCGGCAGACCGCGGGCGGGCGGGGCGCGCGCCAGATCGGCCCAGAGATCCAGCAGGAAGCCCAGGTTCTTGCGCGGCTCGATGGTGCCCAGCGCCACGAAGAACGGCGGCGCCAGATCCAGCCCGGCCGGCAGGGCCGCGGGGTCAGGCCGCGGAATGTCGATGCCAAGCGGCGCCACCATCCCCGGCGGCACCCGGCCCAGCCGGGCAAGATGCGCCTCGACGCTGCGGCGGGCAGCGGCAGAGGGGTAGATCACCAGATCGGCCGCCGCCCCGACCCGGTGCAGGCGCCCCGCGAAGGCCGCGGGCATCCCCTCCGAGGCGAAGTCGGGGTGATCGAGCGGGATCGCATCATGGATCATCACCGCAACAGTGGCGCCGGGAACCTGGCGCAGGGCGGCAAAGACTGCGGCGCGCAGGTTGGAATGCCCGACGTTCAGATAGGCCGTACCCGGCGGCAGGTGGCGCCGCAGCAGCCGTGCAAGCCCCGGATCGCGGGCGCGGCCCAGCGCGAGGCGGCGCACCGTCGCCTCGGCCGCGCCACGGGCGGGTGCGGTGCGGCGGGTCAGGCGGGCCAGCAGGTCGGGGCGG
>DAIEJF010000037.1 GCA_027351005.1 Paracoccaceae bacterium
TCCATCGAGCAGCAGGGCGCAGACCGCATCGTCGTGCAGGTGCCGGGTCTGCAGGACCCCACCGAGCTGCTCCATATCCTCAAGACGACGGCCAAGATGACGTTCCAGATGGTGGACTCGTCGGCCGACATCGTTGCGGCGATGAAGGGCAATGTCCCCATCGGCGACCAACTGCTGCAGAAGGACACCGGCGACGCGAAGGGTCCGCCGCAATATGACGTGGTCGAGAAGCGGGTGCTGATCTCCGGCGACAGGCTGACGACCGCCGGCTGGGCCAACGACCAGCAGACCGGTCAGGTCGTGGTCACTTTCCGCTTCGACAGCGTGGGCGCACGCGAGTTTGCCGACATCACCAAGAACAATGTCGGCCGCCAATTCGCGATCGTCCTCGACAACAAGGTTCTCACCGATCCGGTGATCCGCGAGCCGATCATCGGCGGTTCGGGGCAGATCGAAGGCAATTTCACGGTGAAGAGCGCCAATGACCTGGCGGTTCTGCTGCGGGCGGGCGCGCTGCCTGCCAAGATGACCTTCCTGGAAGAACGCACCATCGGGCCCGAGCTTGGCTCGGACTCGATCCGCGCGGGCCGTATCGCCGCCATCGCGGGCGGGCTTGCCGTGGGCGTCTTCATGGTCGCGGTCTATGGCTTCTTCGGCTGGGTGGCCAACCTCGGGCTGATCCTGAACCTGAGCATGATGTTCGGCGCGCTGAGCCTGATCGGCGGCACGCTGACGCTCCCTGGCATAGCGGGCATCGTGCTGACGGTGGGCACCGCGGTGGATGGCAACGTGCTGGTCTACGAGCGCATCCGCGAGGAACTGCGCCACGCCAAGGGCCCCGCGCGGGCCATCGAGCTGGGCTATGACCGCGCGCTGAGCGCCATCATCGACGCCAACATCACCACCATGATCTCGGCGCTGATCCTCTACTTCGAGGGGTCGGGACCGGTGCGCGGCTTTGCCGTGACGCTGGCGCTTGGCATCCTCACCTCGGTGTTCACCACCGTCTATCTCTCGCGCCTCATCCTGGTGATGTGGTTCGAGCGCCGCCGCCCCAAGACGATCGAGGTGTAAGATGCGTCGTTTGCGCCTGGTCCCGGACCATACCAACATCGACTTCTTCGCCATCGCGCGGGTCACCTTCGGCGGCTCGATGCTGCTGGTGGTGCTGTCGCTGATCGCACCCTTCATCTTCGGGCTGAACTTCGGCATCGACTTCCTGGGCGGCACCACGATCCGCACCGAGGCGGTGCAGCCGGTCAACGTGGCGGCCTATCGCGCCGCGCTGGCGCCACTGAAGCTGGGCGACGTGGTCATCAACGAGGTGTTCGACCCGAACTTCCGCGCCGACCAGCACGTCGCCTCGATCCGCGTCTCGGCGGAACAGGGGCACGAATCGATCCCGCCCGAGGTGCTGAACAAGATCCAGGACGCGCTGAAGAAGGTCGACCCGTCGATGACCTTTCCGTCGGTCGATTCGGTGGGGCCCAAGGTCTCGGGCGAGCTGATGCAACAGGCGGTGATCGCGATCACCGGCGCCATCGTGGCGGTCATGGCCTATATCTGGCTGCGGTTCGAATGGCAGTTCGCGCTGGGGGCGGCGGTGGCCACCATCCATGACGTGGCGCTGACCATCGGCATCTTCGTGGCGCTGCAGATCCGGTTCGACCTGTCGATCATCGCGGCCCTGCTGACGATCGTGGGCTATTCGCTGAACGACACGGTCGTGGTGTTCGACCGGGCGCGCGAAAACCTGATCAAGTACAAGAAGATGCCGCTGCGCGACGTGCTGAACCTGTCAGCCAACGAGACGCTCAGCCGCACGCTGATGACCTCGCTTTCGACCCTGATCCCGCTGATCGCGCTTCTGATCCTGGGCGGCGACGTGATCCGGGGCTTTGTCTTCGCGATCACCTGGGGCGTCATCACCGGCACCTATTCGTCGATCTATGTCGCCAAGAACATCGTGCTGATGCTGGGTGTGAAGCGCGACTGGGGCAAGAAGGACGACAGCGGCGCGGGCACCCAGTTCGCGGCCAAGGCCAAGGCCAAGGGCTGATGCAGCTGGAAGAGATCCGCTATGACGGGGCCAGGCCGATCGACGGCTATGGCCCCGGCTTCTTCCGGGTGGCGGGCCAAGTGCATCAGGGCGCGGCGCTTGTCACCGCCACCGGCGTCTTGCGCTGGGGCGGCTATGACGATGCGGCGGCGCTGGTGGCGCTGGCGGCCGAGGTGGACGTGATCTTCCTGGGCACCGGGGCGCAGATCGCACGCCCCCCCGCCGCGCTGCGTGCGGCGGTCGAGGCCGCGGGGATCGGGCTGGAACCGATGGACACGCCCGCCGCCTGCCGCACCTACAACGTCCTGGCCTCGGAGGGCCGCCGCATCGCCGCGGCCCTTCTGCCGGTCTGAGGCGGGGGCGGCGCGTGCGGCCCTTTCCGCCCCGCGCGCTTTCGGCTAGGGCAGGGGCATGACCCCGCCCGCCGCCGCCCTTGCCGCAACCGATCTTGCCGTCTCGCGCGGGGGGCTGCCCGTGCTCGAGAGGCTGACCTTCACGTTGCATCCGGGGCGGGCGCTGATCCTGCGCGGGCCGAACGGGTCGGGCAAGACCACGCTGCTGCGCACCATCGCCGGGCTTCAGCCGCCGCTGGCGGGTTCGATCACCGCGCCGCCGGAAACCATCGCCTATGCCAGCCATGCCGACGGGCTGAAGGCCACGCTGACCGTGGCGGAAAATCTGGCGTTCTGGGCGCAGATCTTCGGCACGGGTGACATTGACGCCGCGGTAGACGGGATGAACCTGCGCGGCCTTCTGGACCGGCAGGCGCAGAACCTGTCAGCCGGGCAGAAGCGGCGGCTGGGTCTGGCGCGCCTTCTGGTGACGGGGCGGCCCTTCTGGCTGCTGGACGAACCGACCATCTCGCTGGATGTGGCCTCTGTCGCGCTCTTTGCCCAGGTGGTGCGCGGCCATCTGGCCGCGGGCGGCGCCGCGCTGATCGCCACCCACATCGACCTGGGCCTGCCCGAGGCCGAGGTGCTTGACCTTGCCCCGCACCGCGCCCGCGCCCCCGCCGACGGCGGTCTGATGGGCGCCTTCGACGAGGCGTTCCTGTGAGGAGGGCCGCCCCGTGATCGCCCTGTTCCTGCGTGACCTGCGGCTGGCCATCCGCGCGGGCGGCGGCTTCGGGCTGGGCCTGGGCTTCTTCCTGATCGTCGCGGTCCTGGTGCCGCTGGGCGTCGGCCCCGAGGGGCGCACGCTGTCGCTGATCGCGCCCGGCATCCTGTGGGTCGCGGCGCTGCTGGCCTGCCTTCTGTCGCTCGACCGGATCTTCGCGCTGGATCACGAGGACGGCTCGCTTGACCTGCTGGCGACCGCGCCCATTCCGCTGGAAGGCGTGGTGACGATGAAGGCGCTGGCGCATTGGGTGACCACGGGCCTGCCGCTGACGCTGGCCTCGCCGGTGCTGGCGCTGCTGCTGAACCTGCCCGGGTCGGGCTATCCCTGGCTGGTGCTGAGCCTTGCGCTTGGCACGCCCGCGCTGTCGGTGATCGGCACCTTCGGGGCGGCGCTGACGGTGGGGCTGAAGCGCGGCGGGCTGCTTCTGTCGCTGTTGGTGCTGCCGCTTTATGTGCCCACGCTGATCTTCGGCGCCGAACTGGTGAAACGCGGCGCGGCGGGGCAGGCGGTGGCGACCCCGCTTCTGCTGCTTGCGGGGATCACCGCGGGCGCGGCGGCGCTGCTGCCTTTTGCCTCGGCCGCCGCACTTCGCGTCAACTTGCGTTGACGGCCCCGACGCAATTGGTTGAGATACCCCCGGAAACGGCCAAGAGAGCGGGCATGTCGATCTGGAAATACGCGAACCCGAAGCAGTTCATGCAGACATCGGCCTGGGCGCTGCGGTGGCTGGTGCCGGTGACTGCCGTGCTGATGGTGGTGGGCCTGGTCTGGGGCTTCTTCTTCACCCCGCCGGAACTGCGGCAGGGCTCGACGGTCAAGATCATCTTCCTGCACGTCCCCTCGGCGATGATCGGCATCAATGCCTGGCTGATGATGCTGGTGGCCTCGCTCATCTGGTTCATCCGCCGCCACCATGTCTCGGCGCTGGCGGCCCGCGCGGCCGCGCCCATCGGCGCCACCATGACGCTGATCGCGCTGATCACCGGCGCGATCTGGGGCGAGCCGATGTGGGGCACCTGGTGGGCGTGGGACCCGCGGCTGACCTCGTTCCTGATCCTGTTCCTGTTCTACCTGGGTTACATGGCGCTCTGGGCCGCGATCGAAGAGCCCGATACGGCCGCCGACCTCACCTCGGTGCTGTGCCTCGTGGGCTCGGTCTTTGCGCTGCTCAGCCGCTATGCGGTGAACTTCTGGAACCAGGGGTTGCACCAGGGGGCCTCGCTGTCGATGGACAAGAAGGAGAACGTGGCGGACGTCTTCTGGCTGCCGCTTCTGGTCTGCATCGCGGGGTTCATCCTGTTGTTCGTGAC
>DAIEJF010000064.1 GCA_027351005.1 Paracoccaceae bacterium
ACCTGTCGCTGGCCGATGGCAATCCGCTGGTGCTGCAGGCTCTGTCCGAACTGTTCGACCGCGATCCCAGATTCTCGCTGGTGACGACCGCCGCCACCGCCGAAGGGTTTCTGGGCGCGGTGATGCGGGTGCCGGTGAAGGTGGCGGTGATCGACTGGATGCTGCCGCAACTGGGTGCGCGCAAGCTGATCGAGGTGCTGCGCGACCAGCCCGCGGCGCCGCGGATCGTGGTCTATGGCGATGACCCGCGCGGCGAGGTGGCGCGGCTGGCGATGCTGGCCGGCGCCGCGGGGTTCGTTGCCCGCACCACGCCGACCGAAAAGCTGCTGGAGACCTGCCTTGCCGTGGCAAACGGCCAGATGGTGTTTCCGTTTCTGGATGTCCGCGATTTGCAGGCCGATCCGATCGCGCAATTGACGCGGCGGGAGCGGGCCCTGCTGGAGGCCCTGGCGACGGGAAAATCGAACAAGGAACTGGCCGACGAATTCGACATTTCCAGCAATACGGTGAAATTCCACCTGTCGAACCTGTTCGAGAAACTGGGCGTGCGAAACCGGGCGCAGGCGATTTCGTTCTATTTCTCGTCACGGCTGGCGGCCGAGGCGTCGCAGCGCGGCTGAGCGGCCCGACGGCAGGGTTCGGGCGTTTCGCGCGGGCGACCTTCTGCGCAACAATATTGCTTGACAGGTGCCGTGTGCCTCGGCCTTGACTGCTGCCCGTCGATGCCCCCCAGCCGCGAAGGATTCGCCCCATGAGCTTCCACACCATCGAACAGGCCCCCGCCCGCCTCAACCGTTCTGAACTGGCGGTGCCGGGTGTGGCCACGCAAATGTTTGAAAAGGCGGCACGATCCGATGCCGACGTGATCTTTCTGGATCTTGAGGACGCGGTGGCGCCGGATGACAAGGCGCAGGCCCGCCGCAACATCATAGCCGCGCTGAACGAGGTGGACTGGGGCCGCAAGACGATGTCGGTGCGCATCAACGGGCTGGACACGCATTACATGTACCGCGACGTGGTGGACGTGGTGGAACAGGCGGGCGCGCGGCTGGATCTGATCATGATCCCCAAGGTGGGCACCGCGGCGGATGTCTATGCCGTGGATATGCTGATGACCCAGATCGAGGATGCGATGGGATTGAAGAAGCGCATCGGCTTCGAATTGATCATCGAAACGGCGCTGGGAATGCAGAACGTCAATGAGATTGCCGCCGCGTCGAAACGGAACGAAAGCCTGCATTTCGGGGTGGCGGATTATGCGGCCTCGACCCGGGCGCGCACGACCAGCATCGGCGGGGTGAACCCGGATTACGCGGTGCTGACCGACCCGCTGGCCGATGGGGCGCGGGCGGTGCATTGGGGCGACATGTGGCACTATGCGCTGGCGCGGATGGTGGTGGCCGCGCGGGCCAATGGCCTGCGGCCCGTCGACGGGCCGTTCGGCGATTTTTCCGATGCCGAGGGCTATCGGGCGGCGGCGAAGCGGGCCGCGGTGCTGGGCTGCGAGGGAAAATGGGCGATCCACCCCAGCCAGATCGCGCTGGCCAATGCGGTGATGAGCCCGTCGGAGGCCGAGGTGACGCGCGCGCAGCGCATCCTTGACGCGATGGCCGAGGCCGCGCGGCAGGGCAAGGGCGCGGTCTCGCTGGACGGGCGGCTGATCGACTACGCCTCGATCCGGCAGGCCGAGGTGCTGGTGCAGAAGGCGCGCCAGATCGCCGGGGGCTGAGGGCTGACGCCTAGCGCGCGCCCGCGCCCCGGATCAGACGGCGGCGCAGGCGCCCCGACAGCGCGTCCATCAGCATGACCATGCCCAGGATCAGCAGGATGTAATAGGCCACCAGTTCCCAATCCTGCTGGGTGTTGATCGCCTGGGTCAGCAGAAGGCCGATGCCGCCCCCCACGATGGCGCCGATCACCGTGGCGCTGCGGGTGTTCGATTCGAGGAAATAAAGCACCTGGCTGGATACCACAGGGACCACCTGCGGCAGCACGCCGTAGCGGTAGCGCAACACGGCATTGGCGCCGGTCGCGCGGATGCCCTCGATCTGCCTGCGATCGAGGTTTTCCAGCGCCTCCGAGAAGGTCTTGCCGAAGCTGCCGGTGTCGGTCAGCAGGATCGCCAGCGCCCCGGTCAGCGGGCCAAGGCCGAAGGCGCGGGTCAGGATGATCGTCCAGATCAGCCCGTCGACCCCGCGCAGCAGGTCGAACAGCCGCCGCAGGGCAAAGCGGACCCCCGCCAGCGGGGTGAAGCCGCGCGCCGACAGGAAGGCCAGCGGCAGCGCCAGAAGCGCCGCCCCCATGGTGCCCAGAAAGGCCATCAGCACGGTCTCGAACAGCGCCTCGGCCACCTTGGCGTGGGTCCACTGGCCGTTTTGCCAGAAGTCGTGCCAGATCCCGGCCAGCGTGCCGCGCGCGGGGTCGATGCGGTCGCCGCTGACGATGGCGGACAGCAACGCGCCCGCCGAGCGGCCGTGATAGGGGCTGTCGACGGTGAAGAAGAACATCTGCCAGCCCAGCGAATAGCGGAACACCTCTGTCTTGGCGCGGGTGATGGTGATGCGGCCTTCGGGGGCCGTGATCGCCACGCGGGTGGCCGAGGCGTTGATCCAGTCGGGCCGGGGGCCGGGCGGGAAGGTGGCCGCGACATGGCCGGTGGCGTCAAGACGGGCGGTGATGGTGCCGTAGCGGGGCAGGGTGATCTCTGTCCCGGCAGGGGCGATCACCACGCGTGCGTTGCCGGGCAGTTGCACCGTTGTGGTGTCGCCCGTCCGCCGCACCCAGCCGGGTTCGCGCGCCGGGTCGTAAAGCCCGCGGCGCGAGCCGCCGATCGCCACCGTCACCGCGCCCGTGCGGTTGTCGCGGGTCACCGCGGTGCGGTAGCTGTAGCTGTCCGACAGCAGGATCGCCGCATTGTCGAGCCGCATCCGCTGCGCGAGGCCCGCGAGATCGAAGGCCTGGGCGAGGTAGCCGAGGTAGGCCAGCAGCAGGAGCGGCAGGAGAACGGCCAGCCGACGGCGCCGCGCAAAGAGGCGGTCGACCCGGGCGTGGATCACCGGGCCGTCGCCGGGCAGCACCGCGGGGTCGTTGGGGGCGAATGCCATGTCAGACCCCCTTCGCCAGCCGGTGCCGCAGCGCCGAGGACAACTGGTCCACCGCCACGATGGTCAGGATCAGGAGCAGGAACACCGCCGCGGCCGCGTCATACTGGCCAAGGCCCCAGGAGATGGCGTTGCGCAGTTCATAGCCGATGCCGCCCGCGCCCACGAAGCCCAGGATGGCCGAGGCGCGGATGTTGATCTCGAACCGCAGCAGGATGTAGCTGAGCCAGTTGGGCATCACCTGCGGCAGCACGCCGAACAGCATCCCCTGTGCCCAGGTCGCGCCGACCGAGGCAAGGCCTTCCACCGGTCGGCGGTCGGCGTTCTCGTTCACCTCGGAGAACAGCTTGCCAAGCGCGCCGGTGGTGTGCAGCGCGATGGCGATGGCCGCGGGGACCGGCCCGCCGCCCATCACGAAGACCAGCACCAGCGCCACCACGATCTCGGGCAGGGCGCGGCAGAGATCGAGCAGGCGGCGGACGGCAGGCACCAGCCGGGGCCAGGGGGCAAGACCGGGCGCCGCCAGAAGCGACAGCGCGCCGCCGCAGAGGCCGCCTGCCAGCGTGGCCGCGGCGGCGATGTTCAGGGTTTCCACCAGCGCGGGCAGATAGTGCCACAGCAGCCCCGGGATCAGCGCGGCCTTGCGCCAGGCTTCGGCAAGGATTTCGGCCGGGAAGTCGCCCAGATGCGGCAGACCGCCCCAGAAGGGGCCCGAGTTGCCCAGATCGGCCAGCCGGAAGCCCGCCACCATCGCCGTCACGAAGGCCAGCGTGGCCAGGGCACCGGCCTGCCGCCGCCGGGCGACCAGCCGCAGGTATGCGCTGCGGATGCGGACCAGATCGGGTGTGGTGTCGGTCATGCTGCCCCCGGAACGGCGATGGGGCGGGGCCGTGTCCGGCACCCGCCCCGTCCTGTGTCGATGTCAGTTCGACTGGGCGCGGCGCACGGCCACGATCGAGTCGTAGTAATCGGCAGTGATCGGGACCACGCCGCCGTTGTCGCCGCCCGCGATGTTGTAAAGGCACTTCGGGTCGGTCGTCTTCATGCCTTCCAGCAGCGCCAGAACCTTGGCCTTCACGTCCTGCGGCAGCACCTTGCGGAACACCCAGGGGCCGTTCGGGATCGGCTTGGAGCGCCAGATCTCGACCAGGTTGTTCATGTCGATCAGGCCCGCGTCCACCGCCTTGCGGAAGGCGCCGTTGTTGAAGCCGTCTTCCCAGTTGCCCTGGCCGTCGGCCCAGCTGACGCCCATGTCGACCTGCTTGTTGTAGACGGCGACGATGGTCTGTTCGTGCCCGCCCGAGAAGGCGACCTTGGAAAAATACTTGTTCAAGTCGCCCAGCTTCTGCGTCAGCTCGACGTTCGGGATCAGGTAGCCCGAGGTCGAGTTCGGGTCGCCGAAGTCCAGCGTCTTGCCCTTGGCGTCGGCCAGCGAGGCGATGCCGGAATCCTTCCGGGCGAAGCCGATCGAGTAATAGACATAGGAGCCGTCGGGGTTCGCCGTCACGGCGAGCGGTTCGACCGCGTTCGGGTCGGTCACGAAGGCCTTGGCATAGCCCGAGGCGCCGAGGTTGGCGAAATCGATGGTGCCGCCCAGCAGGCCCTGGATCACCCCGTCATAATCGGCGGGGGTGTAAAGCTTGACCGGCACCCCCAGCGCCTTCTGGACGTAATCGACCAGGCACTGGTTCTCGGTCACGCGGTCCTGCGCGTTCTCGCCGCCCAGCACGCCGATGCGGAACTCGGTGATCTTGTCTTCGGCCTGGGCGGTGGCGACCAGCGCGGTCGTCATCAGGGCAGCGGCAAGGATGGTCTTCATCTCTCAACTCCTGGGTTGGGGCGGGGGCCACGGGCGCGGGTCGGCGCCGGGGCGAGGGAGGGGGCATCGAGCGCCTCGATCGCGGTCGAGGTGGCGGCTTCGGAAAAGTCGGCCCCTGCGCCGTAGATCGCGCGGGCGGCATCGGTGGTCAGCAGGTCGGGGGTGCCATCGAACACCACGCGGCCGTCGCGCATCCCGATCACCCGGTCGCAGTAGCGCCGCGCGGTATCGAGGGTGTGCAGGTTGGCGATCACCAGGCGGCCGTCTTCCTGCTGTATGCGGCGCAGGGTGTCCATCACCACCTGGGCGTTCATCGGGTCGAGGCTGGCGATGGGTTCATCGGCCAGGATCACGCGGGGGTCCTGCATCAGGGCGCGGGCGATGGCCACGCGCTGCTGCTGGCCGCCCGACAGCGATTCGACCCGGCTGGTGGCCTGAAGGGCGATGCCCAGCCGGTCGAGGATGTCGATGGCGCGGTGGATGTCGCTGCGGGGGTACCAGTTCAGCAGCGCGGGAAGCGTGGCGCGGCGGTTCAGCGTGCCGTGCAGCACGTTCGAGACCACATCCATCCGGGGCACCAGGTTGAACTGCTGGAAGATCATCGCGCAGCGGGCCTGCCAGGCGCGTTTGGCCGCGCCCGTCAGGGTCAGCACGTCCTGCCCGTCGAACAGCAGCCGCCCCGAGGTCGCGTCGGTCAGCCGGTTCATCATGCGCAGCAGGGTGGATTTACCCGCGCCGGACCGGCCGATGATGCCGATCATCGCCGGGCCATCGACGGCAAAGGTCACGCGGTCTACCGCGGTGGACCGGCCAAAGATCCGGGTCACGCCCTCGACGCTGAGCTGCATGGTGCCTCCGTTCAAGCAACGGCAGGCTTAGCGGCAGGAGATGACAGCCCGATCACGCGCGGGTGACATTTCTGGAACAGCGCGTGGCAGGCGCGCGCCGTCAGGAATGCAGCAGCGCGGCGATCAGGGTGGCCGCCAGCACGTTCAGCAGGCCCACAAGCACCATCAGAAGCCCCGCGATCGAGCCTTCCTCGCGGCCAAGCTGGGTGGCGCGCGCGGTGCCCGCGCCATGCGCCCCGATGGCGAACAGCGCGCCACGGGCCAGGGCGCTGCGCACCGGCAGCCAGGACAGCAGCACCTCGCCCAGAATCGCGCCCAGCACCCCGGTCAGCACGACGAAGACCGCCGTCAGGTCGGGGATGCCGCCGATGTCCTGCGACACCTGCATGGCAAAGGGCGTGCTGATCGAGCGCGGCAGCAGGCTGAGCCGCAGGGTGCCGTCGAGCCCCAGCGCGGTGGCCAGCATCCAGCTTGTGCCGACCGCCGTCAGCGTGCCCGCAACCATCCCCAGCGCCAGCACCGGCCATTCGCGCCGGATCAGTGCGCGCTGTTCGTAGATGGGCACCGCAAAGGCCACCGTGGCGGGGCCAAGAAGCGCCAGCAGCCAGCCCGCGCCGTGGATGTAGTCGCGGTAGCTGGCATGGATGGCCAGCACCACGGCGATCAGCAGCGCGGGTGTCAGCGCGAGCGGCATCAGCCACCAGCGCGGCCAGCGGCGGTACAGCCGTTTCGCCAGCAGGTAGAACGCGATCGTCAGCGACGACCAGAACGCGGTCGCAAGCCAGGGGTCAGGTTGCATGGCGCATCCTCCAGCGGCCGGCGAGTTCGACGGTCATCGCCGTCACCGTCATCACCGAGACCGTGCCGCCCAGGATGACGGCCAGGATCTTCAGCCCCAGCAGGCCGAGCATCTGGGGGTAGTTCAGCACCGCCAGAACCGCCGGCACGAAGAACAGCAGCATCTCGGCCAGAAACCAGCTTGCCCCCTTGCGCAGGCTGCACAGGCTGATGCGGTGGGTGGCCAGCAGGCCAAGCAGCAGCACCAGACCCACGATCCCGCCCGGCAGCGGCAGGCCGGTCAGGCGCACCACGGCCTCGCCCGCGATCCAGAAGGCGGCCAGCAGGGCCATCTGGCCGGTGCGGCTGTGGTGCAGGGCGTGGCGCAGGCGGATCGAAGCGGCATGGACGGGGGTCATCGGCGTCTCCTCGGGCGGCAACGGGCCGCCTTGCGAGGAATATGGGCGAGGGGGATCAATTCTGGAAATGACTTGTTCGACTGGCTTCAATTCCATTATGGAATGTCCATGAACTTCCGGACGCTTCAGGTCTTTGTCGAGGTGGTGCGCCAGGGCGGGTTTTCCCGTGCGGCGGAAACCGTCTTTGCCACCCAGTCCACCGTCAGCAAGGCCGTGCGCCAGCTTGAGGACGAGGTGGGCGTGCCGCTGATCGACCGGGCCGGGCACCGCAGCACGCTGACCGCGGCGGGCGAGGTGGTCTACCGGCGGGCGCTGAGGCTTCTGGCCGAGCGTGACGACCTGATGGCCGAGATCGACGAGATCCGCGGCCTGACGCGCGGCACGCTGCGGCTGGGCCTGCCGCCGATCGGGTCGAGCCAGTTGTTCGCGCCCGCGCTGGCCGCCTACCGGGCGCGCTATCCGGGCATCGCGGTCCAGTTGGTGGAACATGGCAGCACCCGGCTGGAAGAGGTGCTGCGCGCGGGCGAGATCGACCTGGCGGGGTCGCTTCTGCCGGTGGCCGACGAGTTCGACTGGCAGCCGGTGCGGCGCGAACCGCTGGTGGCGCTGCTGGCGCGGGGGCATCCGCTGGCCGATGCAGGGCCGATCGCCATCGACGCGCTGCGCGACACGCCCTTCATCCTGTTCGAGGGCGGCTTCGCGCTGAACCGCATCATTCTGGAAGCCTGCCGTCGGCGCGGGTTCGAGCCGCAGATCGCCGTCCGCAGCAGTCAGGTGGATTTCATCGTGGAACTGGCCGCCGCGGGGATGGGCGCGGCCTTCCTGCCGCGGCTGATGGCCGAGGAACAGCGCCGCCACGGGGTCGGGCAGGCGCTTCTGGACCATGCTGATACCGACTGGAACATGGCGATGGTCTGGCGCCGCAACGCCTACCTGTCGCATGCCGCGCGCGCTTGGCTGGCCTGCCTGCCGAAAGCGGATGCGGGGACGGTCGATGCCGTTCACGGCCGCGTGGGTGGGGACGGGCGGGGCGTGACAAAGCCGACAGGATCGATCACCTGAGGCGTGCGGGGCCCGGGCGCGGGCACGGACGCCCCGGGTCAGAGAGCCGTGGCAAGAACGGGTGCCGGAATGATCGCTCCTGCGGCCTTGGCCGTCTCGCTGTTCCTGTCGACCAACATCGACGATCTCTTCATGCTGCTGGGCTTCTTCGCAGACCCCGGGTACCGCAACCGGCAGATCGTGCTGGGCCAGTATGCGGGGATCGGGGTGCTTTTTGCGGCGAGTCTTGCCGCCTCGCTGATCGCGCTGGTGATTCCGGCGGCCTGGGTGGGGCTGCTGGGGCTGGCCCCGATCGCCATCGGCCTGCGCAAGCTGGCAACGGCGGCGGCCCCGGCCGAAACCGGGGCGGTAGCGCCTTCCGCGGCACGGGGGCGGGTGGCGGCGGTGACGCTGGTCACCATCGCCAACGGGGCCGACAACATCAGCAGCTATACCCCCGCGCTGGCGACCCGCGGGGCGGCCGACATCACGGTGATCGCCGTGGTCTTTGCGGTGATGACGGCGGTGCTGCTGGCGCTGGCCCATGCGCTGACCCATCACCCCCGGCTGGGGGCGCCGATCCGTCGGCATGGCCGCAGGGTGGCGCCCTATGTGCTGATCGCGCTGGGGGCGTTCATCCTGCAGGATGCGGGCACGCTGGCGCTGCTGTTCTGATCGCCCCGGCCGGGGCCCGTCCGCCCGAGCCGCGCTGTCGGCGGCGCCGAGATCACACCTTTGCCGCATTCCCAATGTTCACGGTTTCGTGTAAATTGTAAAAACATTCTTAATTTTAGTGACCGGAGCCATTGAGATGAAATCGACGTTGCTTGCGCTTCCCCTGATCGTCGCGGCCAGCCTGGCGCAAGCCGGCACGCCCACCACGACGACCACGACCACCAAGACCGACCCGACGCTGTTTCTTGGCCTGAGCTGGACCTTCGGGCCGGGCGTGTCCAGCACCGGTGGCACGCCGGGCGTGACGCTGAAGCTGTTGTCCACCAACAAGCGCAACGCGGCCGCCCTTGCGGCGGGCGTCACCTACAACTTCGACGGCTCGATCGGCTGCGACCTGGGCCTGGGCTACAACAGCAGCGGCAGCGCCTCGCTGACGCTGGGCTACGACATCTGCAAGCATTCGGCGCAGTTCGGCCTTGGTGCCTCGGGGATGCCGAAGACGACGACCACCACCACGACCACGCCGCCGCCGGTCTGAGGCCCCCCTGCGGGAGCGGGCCGACATGACGCTGCCTTCGCCGGGCCGCCGCCGCGCGCTTTTCGGTCTGTTGTCGGCCGGGCTGGCACCGCTGCTGCCCCCGGCGGGTGTGGCGGCGGGGGCGGGGGATCTGGCCTCGCTGGGGGCCGTGCTGGATACGCTGCTGCCCGCCGATCCCTTCGGCCCCGCGGCCACCGCGCTGGGGGCCGATGCGCAGATCCTGGCCTTTCTGGGCGACAACGGGCCGCTGCGGCAGTTGTTCGGGCTGGCGCTTGGCTGGATGGACGGGCTGGAGGACCGGCCCTTTCGCGATCTGCCGCCGCCGCGGCAGGCGGCGATCGTCGCGGCGATGGCGGCCAGCGACTACAACCAGATCCCCGGGCGCTTCTATCACATCCTGCGGGCGTTGGCGGTTGAATACACCTATGCCGCGCCGGGGGCGTTGGGGGGGCTGCCGCTGCACATCGCGCCGCAGCCGGATGGTTATCCGCCATGATGCCGGGGGGTGGGCACGATGCCGTGGTGATCGGCGCGGGCGCGGGGGGCGGGGCGGCGGCCTGGCAGTTGTGCGCGCTGGGGCTGAAGGTGCTGCTGCTGGAGGCGGGGCCCGCCTTCGACCCGGCGACCGACTATCCGCTGACCGCGCCGGGGTGGGAGCGCCACGGCTTTCCCGCCCCGCCGGGCAGCCGGGCGATGCTGAGCTATGGCGATCTGGGGCGGCTGGACCCGGCGACCGAGGATCTGGCGTCCTGGTCGCGCGGCGGCTTTCCCTGGCGCCTGCCGCCCGGCGCGCCCCGCCCGCCCTCGGATGTGGGCTATGCGCATGTGCAGGGGGTGGGGGGCAGCACGCTGCATTTCGTGGGCGAGGCGCACCGGCTGCACCCCGATGCGTTCTGCCGCCACAGCCTGACCGGGCAGGGGGTGGATTGGCCCATCGGCTACAACGATCTGGAGCCGTTCTATGCGCTGGCCGAAGAGGTGACCGGCGTGGCCGGCGACGGTGCGCCCGATGGCCGTCCGCGGTCGGCGCCCTATCCGCTGCCGCCGCATGCGCTTGGCCCCGGGGCGCGGGCGCTGGTGGCGGCGGGTGCGCGCATCGGTCAGCACTGGCAGGTAAACCCCCGCGCGGCGCTGTCGCGCCCCCATGACGACCGCCCGGCGTGCAATTATTGCGGCCAGTGCAGCCGCGGCTGCCCGCTGGGCGACAAGGGCTCGACCGATGTCACCTACCTGCGCCGCGCCGCCGCGACCGGGCGGCTGACGCTGGTGCCGGGCGCCATCGTCACCCGGCTGCGGACGGGGCCGAACGGCACGATCGTGCGGGCCGAGGTGGTGGCGGGGGGCCGCGCCCAAACGGTCGAGACGCCGCTTCTGTTCCTCTGTGCGGGGGCGGTGCAGACGCCGCGGCTTCTGCTGCTTTCGGCCAGCGCGGATCTGCCGCGCGGGGTGGCCAACAGTTCGGGGCAGGTGGGGCGCAACTTCATGGAAACGCTGATGTGGCGGTCGTCCGGGCTGGTGCCGGGGCTGACCGGAAGCCACCGCGGCCTGCCTGCCGATGCGATCTGCTGGGCGCCCGATGCGGGCGATCCGGGCGGCTTCCGGCTGAACCACACCACGTTGGAGGCCGGGCTGAACGGCCCCATCGCCTATGCCAACCGGCTTTTGGCCGGGCATGGCGAGGCGCTGAAGGCGGCGCTGCGCGCGCGGTTCGGCAGCGCGCTGGCGGTGGGGGCGATCGGCGAGGTTGTGCCCGACGCGCGGTCTGCCGTCACGCTGGTCCCCGAACGCCGCGACGCGCTGGGGCTGCCGGTGGCGCGGATCTCGTCGGTGCTGACCGACACCGCGCTGGCGCGTCTGCGCCGGATGGCGGCGGCCTGCCGGGCGGTTCTGGCCGAGGCGGGGGCCGAACTGGCCGAAGAGGCCGGAAGCCGCGATGCCTTCACCGCGACCCATGTGTTCGGCACCGCCCGTATGGGCCGCGACCCCGCGACCTCGGTCGCCGATCCGCTGGGCTGCTCGCATGACCACGCGAACCTGTGGATCGCGGATGCCAGCCTGTTCCCCGGCTCGGGCGGGGGCGAATCGCCCTCGCTGACCATCATGGCGCTGGCGCTTCGGGCGGCGCGGGCCGCGGCGGGGGAGGGGCCGCCCGTTTCCCCCTATTGACATATCAATATAGCATTATAGCATTTCGACTCGAGGCGACGCCCTCGGACGAAAGGCCCGTGTGCATGGACAAGCCTGTTCTGGATACCCGCGGCGGCATCCCGCTGTTTCATCAGGTGGCCGTTCTTCTGCGCGACCGCATCCTGTCGGGCGCCCATGCCGAGGGCGACCGCCTGCCGTCCGAGGCCGAGCTGTGCGAGGCCTATGGCGTCTCGCGCATCACGGCGAAGCGGGCGCTGGACGAGCTGGCCGCCGAGGGGCTGGTGATCCGCGCGCGCGGGCGCGGCACCGTGGTGCGGCGCGCCGCGGCGGTGGTGCCGTTCGAGGTTTCGGTTGATGGCTGGATCGAGAACATCTCGCGGATGGGCGAGATGACGACGGTGGAGCTTCTGGAATTCGACTACCGCCGGGCGCCGCAATCGGTGGCGCGCGAGCTGGAACTGGCCCCCGAGACCGAGGTTCAACGCTCGATCCGGGTGCGTTCGCGCGACGGGGTGCCGCTGTCCTGGCTGGAAACCTGGGTGCCCGCCGACATCGGCCGCAGCTATACGGCGGCCGACATGGGCGCCAAGCCGTTGTTGCATCTGCTGGAACGGGCCGGTGTCAAGGTGGCCGCGGCGCAGCAGACGATCACCGCCGCGCTGGCGGCGCCGCATGTCGCGCAGGCGCTGAAGGTGCAGACCGGCGCCGCGCTGCTGGACGTGCGGCGGGTGGTGCGCGACCGGGGGGGGCGGCCGGTCGAATACATCTCGATCCTTTACCGGCCCGATCTTTACCGTTTTGCGATGAACCTGACGCGGGTTTCGGGCGATGACGGCGCCCGATGGGCGGCGGACAATCCGCCCACCAGCCCCGCCGAAACGGCAACCGGATAGGCTAGACCCCCGGACAAGACCCCCAAGACACCACACCCTGACAACGACACGGCGGATCCGCCGCCGGATGGCCCTGAAACAGAGAGGAACTGCGATGACGAAAGAGTTGAAAGGCGGCCTCGACCGCCGCACCTTCCTGGCCGGAACCGCGGCCATCACCGGCGCGCTGGCGGCGCCCGGGCTTCTGCGGGCGGCCCCCGCCCCGGTGAAGATCGGCCTGATCCACCCGGTCACCGGCGCGCTGTCCTATTCGGGCGCCCAGTGCCGCGCGGGTGGGCAGATGGCGATCGACGACATCAACGCGGCGGGCGGCATCAAGTCGCTGGGTGGCGCGCAGATCGAGGCGATCCTGGGCGACAGCCTGTCGAAGCCCGATGTCGGCGCCTCGGAAACGGCCAAGGCCGTCGAGGCGGGCGCAGCAGGGATCGTGGCGGGCTATGCCTCGGCCATCACGCTGGCCACCGCGCAGGAGGCGGCCAAGACCAACACCCCGCATATCGTGGATGTGGGCGTGACCGATGGCATCATCGCGCTTGGCCTGAAGAACGTGTTCCGCTTCAGCCCCGGCTACGGCAAGATCGCGCAGGACGCGGTGACCGCGCTGGACGAGATCAACAAGGCCGCGGGAGCGCCCGCCAAGACGGTGGTGATCGTCCACGAGGATTCGGCCTTCGGGACCGGCACGGCGAAGCTCTTGGCGACCGAACTGCCCAAGCACGGCTTCGAGATCCTGAAGGTGATCGCCCATCCGACACCCACCCGCGATTTCACCAACATCGCGTTGCAGGTGAAGGCCGCGAACCCCGACATCATCATCCCGGCCAACTACTACAACGAATACGTCCTGTTCGCCCGCACGATCCAGCAGCAGCAGATCAAGCCGAAGGCGATCTATTCGGTGCTGGGCGGGGCGGCTTCGTCCTACAAGTTCGTCAAGGAGTTCCCCGAGGCCGCCGAGGGGGTGATGGACACCAACCACTGGTTCAACCCGCTGTCGCCGCTGGCACAGGCCCGCAAGGCCGCGACCGAGGCAAAGGGGCTGTTCTACACCTACGAGGTCTATCTGACCTACAACGCAGTGGCGCTGCTGGCCGACGCGATCGAGCGGGCGGGGTCGACCGACAAGGACAAGGTGATCGCCGCGCTGAACAGTTCCACCTGGGACAAGCACGGGATGCCCTATGGCCCGACGCAGTTCGTGAACGGCCAGAACACGGGCGCGCAGGCGGTGAACACGCAGGTTCTGGGGGGCAAGATCGAGGTGATCCGCCCGGCCGAGTTTGCCTCGGCCAAGGTCAAGTTCCCGCTGGCCTGACCGTGACCCCGGGGTGGCCCCGCATCGGGGCCGCCCCCTTTCCCCCCGCAGGGCGCAAGAGCGATGCTGAACCTGACAATCCTGTGGCCCGCGATCCTGAACGGGGTGACGACCGGCGCGCTTTACGCGCTGATCGCGCTGGGGCTGACGCTGATCTACGGCGTTCTTCACATCATCAACTTTGCCCATGGGGCGCTGCTGATGGTGGGGCTTTATGCCGTCTACTTCCTGTTCCGGTTCCTGGGGCTTGATCCCTATGTCTCGCTTCTTGTGGTGCCGCCGGCGATGTTCGTGCTGGGCTATGCGCTTCAGCGTGGCATCATCAGCCGCGCGGCGCATGGGCGCGACGAGAACATCCTGCTGGTCACGCTGGGCCTGTCGATCGTGATCGAGAACCTGGCGCTGATGCTGTTCTCGTCGGACACCCAGACGGTCGACACCGCCTATGGCTTTGCCACGCTGGATGTGCTGGGCGCCTTCATCCCGGTGCCGAAGGCGGTGGCCTTCGCAGGCGCCGTGGTCACCGCGCTGGCGCTGTGGCTGTTCATGGCGCGCACCGATCTGGGCCGCGCCATCCGCGCCGTCGCGAAAGAGCGCAAGGGGGCGCGGCTGGTGGGCATCGATGTCGAACATGTCTATGCCATGAGCTTCGGGATCGGCGTGGGCGTGCTGGGCATCGCGGCCTGCCTCTTGCTGCCCAGCTATTACGTCACGCCGCAGGTGGGCCACGGTTTCATCCTGATCGCCTTCACCATCGTGGTGCTGGGCGGCATGGGCAGTTTCGTGGGCGCGCTGATCGGCGGGATCATCATCGGCGTGGTCGAGGCGATCGGCGGGCTGGTGCTGGGCGAAAGCCTGGGGCAGATCGGGATTTTCGCGATCTTCATCCTGATCCTGCTGTTCCGCCCGCAGGGCCTGCTGGGCCAGCGGGGATGAGGGCAGGATGACAAGGCTTTCCCTTCTTCTGGCCGTCTTTGCCGCGCTGGCGCTGGTGCCGCTGGTCGTGACATCGGAGTTCTGGCTGAACGTCTGCGTGCTGACGCTGTTCTCGGCGCTGATCGGGCAGGCGTGGAACATCCTGGGCGGCTATGCCGGGCAGTTCAGCTTCGGCCATGCGCTGTTCTTCGGGGTGGGCGCCTATACGGTGGCCGTGCTGCAGGTGCGGCTGGGGGTGAACCCCTGGATCGGGCTGATCCTGGGCGGGGCGCTGGGGGCCGCGGTGGCGGTGGCGGTGGGGTGGCTGACGTTCCGCTATGGCCTGCGCGGGTCCTATTTCGCGCTGGTGACGCTGGCCTTCGCCGAGGTGTTCCGCATCCTGGCCAATTCGATCCCCTGGCTCGGGGCGGGCGAGGGGATCATGATCAAGCTCACCCCGCGCGCGTCGATGATGCAGTTCAAGGACTTGGGCCACTACTACTGGCTGCTGCTTGCAATGACGCTGGCGTGCTATCTCACGGTCTGGTGGCTCGACCGCTCGCGGCTGGGCGCGCGGATGCTCGCGGTGCGCGACAACGAGGACGCGGCCGCCGCCATCGGCGTAGATGCCTTCGCGGTCAAGCTGCAGGCGATGGCGCTGTCGGGGCTGTTCATGGGCCTGGCCGGGGTCTTTTACGCGCAGCGTTACCTTTACCTCGATCCGGGGCTCGCCTTCGGTCCGACCCAGTCGGTCGAAGCCCTGCTTGTGGCCATCGTCGGCGGCATCGGCTCGCTGTTCGGCCCGCTGCTGGGCGCCATCGCGCTGCACGCGCTGAGCGAGGTCGCGCAGGTGGCCCTCGGCAGCCTGCCGGGTGCGAACATGGTGATCTACGGCACAGTGCTGGTGCTCATGGTGCTGTTCTTGCCGCGGGGGCTTGCAAGCCTCGCGCGGCCCCGCCCCCGGCGGAAGGGAGGGCGCGATGCTTGAGCTGCGCAACCTGT
>DAIEJF010000076.1 GCA_027351005.1 Paracoccaceae bacterium
GCCGCTCGCGTCCAGCGCATGCACCGATTCCGGCGGCGAGGTCTCCCACATCAACTTCAGGTGGCGCGCGAGGATCGGCGCCACCTCGGCCGCGGTCGGGTCATCGCGTCTGATCTGCACCGTCGTCTCCCGCAGTTTGAACGGGCGGAAGATGGCCCGCTTCCGCGCCTGAGCGCAAGGGGCCGCGGACCGGCGGCGGTCCGCCAGTCGCAGCGGAAAGGGGGTGCAACGCGGCACACTTCGGGTCAGGATGGCGCACGCCCTCCCGCCGAGAGAGATGCCGTGCCCCGATCCGCCGCCCTGCAAGACCTGCTCGATGCCGCTGCCGCCGCCTGCCGCGAGGTCGCCCGCGGCGACAGCGCCCGGGTAACGGAAACCGTCTTTGCCCGTGCCACCCGTGACGGCAGCCAGCCCCACCGGGTGCCGCCGATCGGCCTGCCCGCCTGCGACTGGCTTGACCCGGCGCTGGCTGCGGCTGGCCGGGGGCGGCACGGCAACGTGGCCCGCGCCTTCGCCACACTCGCGCCCGAACTGGCCTGGACGCGGCGGGTCGGCACGACACCGAACGACGGCATCTTCTGGGACGGACACGCCAACGCCGTGCTCTGCGGCCCCGCGGGCTACGAGGCGCGCGACGACATCCTGATCGGCGCCACGATCATGGCGCCGGGGGTGCAGTATCCCGAACACGACCATCCGCCCGAAGAGGTCTACCTGCCGCTCAGCCAGGGTGAATGGTGGAACAGTGACCGGGGCTGGATGGACCCTCAGGGCCAGAGCCTGATCTGCAACCCGCCCGGAATCCGCCACAGCATGCGCGCACCGGCCACGGCCCCGCTTCTGGCCCTGTGGTTCCTGCCTTTGGGCGGATGACGCTAGCGCCGTGCCATCCGGGCAAGGCTGAGCGCGAGGATCGCAAGGCAGCCCAGAAGCAGAAGCCCCCCGCCCCACAGCGGCGCAAGCCCCGCAAGCTTGACCAGCGCGGCCACCGCGGCGATCAGCCCCACGACCTGCAACGCCAGACTGCCATCGTCCACAAACAGGCTGAAAAGCTCGGACAGGATCGCAGAGATCAGACGCATCACGCGGCCTCCTTCAGGCGGGTCAGCCGGGCCACCGCGACAAGGGCAAAGGCCGCAAGGATAGCCAGCAGCCCCAGGATCGAAAGATCGGCGCCCGGCCAGTCGGCACCAAGCCCCTCGCCCGTCCAGAAGATGCCAAACGCGGTCAGCATCAGGCCCACCGCGAATTTCAGGATGTTTTCAGGCACCTGGCTCAGCGGCCGGTGGACCAGCGCGCCGATGGCCAACACCAGAACCACCGCCGCCAACGCGCCCAGCCCCGCGTAAAGCGTCAGCCCGTGGGCCGCGCCGACAGCGATGACGATGAAGACGACCTCCACCCCCTCCAGCAGCACGGCCTTGAAGGCGGCCATCCCCGCCATCCAGTCGGCGCGCCGGTCGGCGGCCTGGCGGTTCAGCACGTCGGTTTCCTTGGCAAAGGCCGCCTCTTCATCGTGCAGCGCGATGTAGCCGGACGCGCGCAGGATCGCCTTTCGCAGCCAGCGCATGCCGAACAGGATCAGCAGCACCCCCACCACGAATTGCAGCAGATGCAGCGGGATCAGCGCCAGCAGCGGCCCGAACACCAGCACGATAACGAACAAGAGCGCCAGCGCCGCGGCTGTGCCCAGCAACGCGGGCCGCCAGCCGCGGGTGAGCGCCACCGCAAGCACGATGGTGAAGGCCTCGACCACCTCGACAAGCGCGGCGAGGAAGGCGGCAAGAACGGTGGAAAGAAGGGCTGTTGTCGTCATCATGTCCTGCGGGTGTGAAAGCCATCCTGCCCCGATCAGCGCGTCGGCACAACGCAACGCGACGGGGAAAGCCAGAAGGCCAGCGTTTCGCCGGGGGCCACGCGGTGCGGCCAGTCAAGCCGCAGGGGCGCCGGGCCGATATCGAGCCCCGGCCGCAAGCAGCGGGCCTGACAGGCGCCGAGACGACGCGGCCCGACAGGCGCGCATCCGGGTGATCGGTGGCAGAGCGGGCATCTTCGGGGCGGATGACCAGAGCGCCGGGGCGGGCTGGCCGGGGCTTCATAGAGCCGCGCGGGCGTGTCGAACTGGGCGATCGCGCCCTCGCGCATCACGGCGATACGGTCCGACAGGGCCATCGCCTCGGCCAGGTCGTGGGTGACGTAGGCAGCGGTGATCCCCCGTGGCGGACAAGGTCCATCATCTCGGTTCGCAGATCCTCGCACAGCGCCGCGGCGAGGTTCGACACCGGTTCGTTGAACAGCATCAGCGCGGGGCGGGCAACCTCGAGCGCGTGGTCTCTGCGGGCGCGGGCCTCGGCGGCGGCAAGCTTCTGCGCCCTGAGCCCGAAGGCCAGGTTGCCCTCGACCGTCATGCTGGGCCAGAGCGCGCAATCCCGGAACACCATGCCGATGCGGCGGCGTTCGGGGGGGCACCACAGAGGCGACCAGATCCCCCGGCCATCAAGCAGGATGCGCCCCGCGTCAGGCCTCATCAGCCCGGCGATGAGGCGCAAGAGCGTGGTCTTGCCAGAGCCCGAGGCCCAGAGAAGCCAGACGACCTCTGACGGCGCGACATCGAGATCAAGCGCCTTGAGCACCGGCTTGCTGCCCAGCGACTTGGTGATGCGGGTGCAGGACAGCGCGGTGGTCATCGCATGCCTTTCAGCGCGGCGCCAAACGTGATGCGGCGGTTGAGGATCAGCCAGAGCCCGCCCGCCACGCCGCCGACCACGATCATCGAGAGAAGCGACAGGGCGGCGGCGCGGCCGTCTTCGTCATGCCCGGCAAGGCGGACGACGAAGGGCGGTACCGGGCGGCCGGAGCGGGGAATGAGGAGCTGCGAAACCGGAAGCTCGAACATCGTGCGGATGAAGGTCGGAAGCAGCGCCGTGACAACGCTGAGAAGCACCAGCGGCAGGGCACGCGCAGAAGCCGGGCCGCGGCGCCATGCCCGCGCAGCCGCGCCGCATCGCCCAGCGACGGCGCAAGCTGGCCGATGGCAGACAGGATCACAAGGAGGCAATAGGTCAGCAGGCCGACATGCGATTGCCGCGCGATGGTGGCGGCAAGACCGAAATCGGACAGCACCTCGGCGCAGGTGGCAATACAGCTCAGCGCGAGGGCGGGCGCCAGCAGAGGCAGGTTCACCCGCATCCAGATGCGCCGGGGCCCGGCTCTGGCGGTTTGCGCGTGCAGTCTCACCTGCCCCGCGCCGCGTCCGAGAGGGTTGTGCCGTCGGCCGTTGCGACAGCTTGGCTCTGGACAGCCCCTCAATATGATCCGAAACTGGAATATGGCCGCACGAACCTGGCAAGGCGGTACGGCGCACCCGGCAACCTGCAAGGCGGTCTGCAAGATGGGCGGACAGGCGATAGTCACGGCGGCACGCGGACCCGTGGTGGACCTTGCGACCGAAGGGCCGCTGCCCGCCATTCATGACGCGATCGTGCTGGATCCGGCGGGGGCGGCGATCACCGCCGAGGTGCAGGCCCATCTTGGACGCGGACGGTTCCGCGCGCTGGCGCTGGAACCCACGCAGGGCCTTGCGCGCGGTACTGTCGCAGAACTGACCGGCGCACCGCTGACCGCGCCGGTGGGCGAGGCGGTGCTCGGGCGGCTGCTGGATGTGCTGGGGCGCACGGGCGACGGGCTGGCCCCGCTGTCGGCCGATACGCCCCGCCGCCCGATCCACCAAGCAGCGCCGCCGCTGGCCGGGCAGCGGGGTGCGGTTTCCATTTTCTCTACCGGGATCAAGGCGCTGGACCTGCTTGCGCCGCTGGCGCAGGGCAGCAAGGCCGCGATGTTCGGCGGCGCGGGTGTGGGCAAGACGGTTCTGGTGACGGAACTGATCCGGGCGATGGTGTCGGGGTATGACGGCATCTCGGTCTTTGCGGGGGTCGGCGAACGCTCGCGCGAGGGGCACGAGATGCTGCACGACATGGCCGATGCAGGCGTGCTGGGGCAGACCGTGCTGGTCTATGGCCAGATGAACGAGCCCCCCGGCGCGCGCTGGCGGGTGCCGCTGACCGCGCTGACGGTGGCCGAATACTTCCGCGACGAGAAGGGGCAGAATGTCCTGCTGCTGATGGACAACGTGTTCCGCTTCGTGCAGGCGGGGGCCGAGGTGTCGGGGCTTCTGGGGCGGATGCCGTCACGCGTGGGCTATCAGCCGACGCTGGCCAGCGAGGTGGCCGAGCTGCAGGAACGCATCGCCTCGGCCGCGCGGGCCGCGGTGACGGCGATCGAGGCGGTCTATGTGCCCGCCGACGATTTCACCGACCCGGCCGTTGCGGCGCTGGCCGCGCATATGGACAGCACGGTGGTGCTGTCGCGGCAACTGGCGGCCGAGGGGATTTACCCCGCCATCTACCCCATCGCCACGACCTCTGTCCTGCTCGATCCCGGGGTGGTGGGGGCAGACCATGCCGCGGTGGCCGCGCGGGTGCGCGAACTGATCGAGCATTTCAACGAACTGCGCGACGTGATCGCCCTGCTGGGGGTCGAGGAACTGGGCCGCGACGAACGCCTGCTGGTCGGCCGCGCGCGTCGCCTGCAAAGGTTCCTGACCCAGCCCTTCTTCGTCGCCGCCGCCTATACGGGAATGGAGGGGCGGTCGGTTCCCGTGGCCGAGACGGTGGCCGGCTGCAAGGCGATCCTGAACGGCGACTGCGACGATTGGGACGAAGGATCGCTTTACATGATCGGGCCGCTGGCCGAGGGGAAGGCACGCGAGGATGCGCGCCGGGGGAAGGCGGCATGAGCCTGTTGACCCTCACCGTCGCCACCCCGCTTTCGGTCGCGGTAACGGATGGCGCCGTCGCGTCGCTGCGGGCCGAGGACGCAAGCGGCGATTTCGGCATCCTGCCGGGGCACGCCGATTTCCTGACGGTGATCGAGGCGGGCGTGCTGCGCTGGCGGGGCGAAACCGGGCCCTGGCACTACTGCGCCCTGCGCGGCGGCGTGCTGAGCGTCAGCGGCGGCCGGGACGTGCGCATCGCCTGCCGCGAGGCGGTGCGGGCCGAGGATCTGGCGACGCTGTCCGAAGCCGTAGCCCGCCAGCGTGCGGCGATGCAGGACGCTGCCCGGCAGGCCCGCAGCGCCAGCACGAAGCTGCACGCCCGGGCGGTTCGTCAACTGATGCGGCGGCTGGCGTCCGGGGGTGACAGCCTGGGTCTTGCCCCGGAGGCCGAGGGATGACCGAGGATCGCACCCGAACCGCTGCCGAACGCGCGCAGGACCGCGAACAGGCGGGGCGCGCCGATCCCGAACCCACGCTTGCCCGCCGCTTCGGGCAGATCGGCGTGCTGGGCTGGATCATCGTCGGCCCAACGCTGGGCGGGCTGGCGCTGGGGCACTGGCTGGACCGGCTGCTGGCGTCAGGGATCACGCTGGCGGCCGCGCTGCTGATGGCGGGGGCCGCGCTGGGGCTGTGGCTTGCCCTGCGCTGGATGCATGCGCAATGACCGGGCCTGCCCCCATCACCCTTGTCTATGCCCTGGCCGCGCTGGTGGCGGGGGGCGGGATGGGCTGGCTGCATTTCGCGACGCTGCATCGCGTGGCCGGGATGCTGCTGGCAGGCGACTGGCGGGCGGTGGTGGTGCAGCTTGCCCGTCTGGCGGTGCTGACGGCCTTCCTGGTCGTCTGCGTCAAGGCGGGCGGGCTGGTGCTGATCGCGGGCGCCGTCGGCGTGCTGGCCGGGCGGGCCGTGGTTCTGAGGGGGGCGAAATGAACACACCGCTGACTGCCGCCACCGCCTTCAGCCTTGGCCCGGTCGGCATCACCTGGCCGGTGGTGACAACCTGGGGCATCATGGCGGCGCTGAGCGTGGCCGCGATCCTGATCCGGCGTCGCCTGTCGCTGACACCGGGCAAGGCACAGGCGATGGCCGAACTGGGCGTGGCGGCGCTGGACGACCAGATCCGCGCCAACATCCCCGGCGACCCCGCCCGGTTCCGCCCCCTGATCGGCACGCTGGCACTGTTCGTGCTGGTGGCCAACTGGTCTTCGCTGATCCCCGGGGTAAAGCCGCCCACGGCGCATCTGGAAACCGATGCGGCGCTGGCGCTGATCGTCTTCGCTACCTCGATCGGCGCGGGACTTCGCACGCTTGGCCTGCGCGGCTACCTGGCCAGCTTTGCCAGACCCGGCTGGTTCATGGTGCCGCTGAACCTTGTGGAACAGATCACCCGCCACTTCTCGCTGATGGTGCGCTTGTTCGGCAATGTCATGAGCGGAGTGTTCGTGGTCGGCATCGTGCTGAGCCTCGCCGGGCTTCTGGTTCCGATACCGCTGATGGCGCTCGATCTGCTGACCGGAGCGGTGCAGGCCTATATCTTCGCCATGCTGGCGCTGGTGTTCATCGCCTCGGCGATGGGCGATACCGACTGAAGGAGACCCCATGACCGACCTGTCAGATCTGATCCGCATTGTCAGCGTGTTTTCCGCGGCCCTGGCCGTGGGCCTGGGCGCCATCGGCCCCGCGCTGGGCGAAGGCCGCGCGGTGGCCGCGGCAATGGACGCGATCGCCCGCCAGCCGGAATCGGCAGGCACCATCTCGCGCACGCTGTTCGTGGGTCTTGCGATGATCGAGACGATGGCGATCTACTGCCTCGTCATCGCGCTCCTGCTGCTCTTCGCGAACCCGTTCGTCAAGTGACGTTCGACTGGGTCACCCTTGGACTGCAACTCGCCAATGTCCTGATCCTGCTGGCGATCCTGCGGCATTACCTGTTCCGCCCCGTGGCCGGGATGATCGCGGCACGGCAGGTGGCGGTGCAGGCCGCACTGGCACAGGCCGAGGCCGCAAGGACCGAGGCCGCGGCAGCCGCCGCGAAGGCCGAGGCCGAAGCTGCCGCGACCGCCGCAGCCCGGCATGACCTGCTGGTGAAGGCGAAGGCCGAGGCCGAGGCGGCCAAGGCCGATCTGCTGGCAGCGGCGCAGACCGAGGCGGCGCGGATCGTGGCCGAGGGACGGGCGCAGACCGCCACCGACGCCAAGGCCGAGGCGGCGTTGACGCTGGCCCGGGCACGCGACCTGGCCGAGACCATCGCGCGCCGGGCGCTGGCCGACATGCCCGCCGACGCGGTGGGCTGGGCCGCCCGGCTGGCGACCGCGCTATCCGCCCTGCCCGAGCGGGACCGGGCGGCGATCCTGTCGGGCGGCAACCTGCGCCTGGTGACGGCCGCACCGCTGCCCGCCGCCGCTCTGGCGAAGGTTGCGCAGGCATTGGCCCCCCTGCCGCCGCCACCGGTCGAAACCGACGCCGCACTGATCGCCGGGCTGGAGATGCGGTCCGACTCGGGCAGGCTGCGCAACTCGCTGGCCCATGACCTTGACCGGCTGGCGGAGGCGCTCAATGGCTGATGCAGAGCTAGAGATGCTGAAAGCGAAGGTCGCCGCCGCGCACCTGGCACCGCAGGCAAGCGAGACCGGAACGGTCGTCGAGGTGGCCGACGGGCTGGCGCAGGTCACCGGCCTTCCCGGCGCGCGGCTGAACGAGATCGTGGCCTTCCCCACCGGCGCGCGCGGCTTCGTGCTGACGCTGGGCGAAGACCGGCTGCATGCGGCGTTCCTCGACCGGCCGGACGGGGTCGCGGCGGGCGATAGCGTCACCCGCAGCGGCGGGCTTCTGTCCACCCCTGTCGGCGACGGCCTGCTGGGCCGCGTCATCGACCCGCTTGGCCGCCCGCTTGACGGGCTGCCACCCCCCGCGACCCCGGACAGGCTGGAGGCGGAACGCCCTGCGCCATCGATCATCGAACGCGATTTCGTGACCGAGCCGGTGGAAACCGGGCTTCTGGTGATCGACGCGCTTTTTGCCATCGGGCGGGGCCAGCGCGAGTTGATCATCGGCGAACGCCAGACCGGCAAGACATCAATCGCGGTGGATGCGATCATCAATCAGGCCGGGTCCGACATGGTGTCGGTCTATGTCGCGATCGGCCAGCGGCTGACCGCCGTGCGCCGGGTGATCGAGGCGGTACGGGCGCGCGGGGCGCTTGCCCGCACGATCTTCGTGGTCGCCGAGGCAACGGCGCAGCCTGGGCTGCGGTGGCTTGCGCCCTTCACGGCCACCTCCATCGCCGAATGGTTTCGCGACAGGGGCGGCCATGCGCTGATCGTCTACGACGACCTTACGAAACACGCCGCCACACACCGTGAACTGGCCCTGTTGTCGCGCCAGCCGCCCGGCCGCGAGGCCTATCCGGGCGACATCTTCTACCTGCACGCGCGCCTGCTGGAACGCTCGGCCAAGCTGTCGGCAGCGTGTGGCGGCGGATCTTTGACGGCCTTGCCGATCGCCGAGATCGAGGCGGAAAACCTGTCGGCCTATATCCCGACCAACCTGATTTCCATTTCCGACGGGCAGATCGTGACCTCGGCCAGCCTTTTCGCCGCGAACCAGCGCCCGGCGGTGGACATCGGCCTGTCGGTCAGCCGGGTCGGCGGCAAGGCGCAGTGGGGCGCGCTGAAGGCGGTGGCCGGGCGGCTGCGTCTGGATTATGCGCAATACCTGGAAATGAAGATGTTTTCGCGCTTTGGCGGGTTTGGCGATGCGGCGATGACGGCGCGGATGGCCCGCGGCGAACGCATCGGGGCGCTACTGGGCCAGGACCGGTTCGCGCCGCTGACGACCGCGGCGCAGGTGGCGCTACTGGCGGGCCTGGCCGAAGGGCTGCTGGACACGGTGCCGCTGGAACGGTTGCCGACGCTGAAGGAGGCGCTGCCGCCGCTGCTGGCCGCCGAACCGGCGCTGGCGGCGTTCCGTGCCCGGCCCAAGGGGCTGGATACCGCGACACGGGCGGCGCTTCTGTCTGTGCTGAAGACCGCGCTGGCCCAGACATGACGGAACGGCTGGAAGAGATTGCCGGACGGCTCGCCAATATCCGCGAGATCGGCGAAATCGTGGGCGCGCTGCGGGTGATCGCCACCGCGCATCAGGGCGAGGCACGCACGGCGCTAACCGCCGTGCGTGCCTATTCCGAGACGGTGGGGGCCGCGCTGGCCCGCGCGATGGCAGCCGAAGGTGCCCGCCCGGCCCGCCGCCTCGGCCCCGGGCTGGCCGTGGTGATCGGCGCGGCGCAGGGCTTTTCCGGCGCCTATTCCGACCGCCTCGCCCATGCCGCGACCGAAGCGCAGGCCGCGGGTGACCGGCTGGTCGTGCTGGGTGGGCGGACGCAATCGGCGCTCGCCGCCGCCGGCGTACCGGTCGCCTGGGCCGCCGACATGCCGGTGCATCCCGCCGCGGTGCCCGGCATGGCCAGCACCCTGGCCGATGCAATCCTTGACAACCTCGGCCCGCCCGGGCCGGTCCGTCTGATCGCCGCCGATCCGGACACGCCGGGCCAACCGGTAACCGAACGCCCGGTCTTCCCGCCCGAGACGCCCACGACGCCAGTAGCTCCACCGGGCCTGACCACGCTGCCCGGAACAGAACTGCTGGCGGCCCTGCTGCCCGAGACGCTGTTCGCCGCCCTCTGTCGCGCGCTGCTGGAGGGGATCGCGGCCGAAAACACCGCCCGGGCCGAGGCGATGGCGAACGCCATGACGAGCATCAAGCGCCAGACCGCCGCGATGACTGTCGCCTGGCAGCAGGCCCGGCAGGAACGCGCCACGGATGAACTGATCGAACTGGTTTCGGCCGGCGACGCGCTGCGGACGCAGCAATAGCGTCTCGGTCGGCACGCGACGGAAGACGCCCCCCGGGCGTAGGCACATCGCGCGGTCCCGCACGGTTATTCCCCGGCGGCGACGGCCGATGCGGCGATGATCCGGCGGCACCCTGCGTCTGCCTGCGACACACCACACGGCAGCCTTGCCGGGGCTGCGGCGCAGGCGACTGTTCGGGCTGACGTGGGGAAGGCGCACCGAGGCTCGCCTTGCGTCCCAGGCCGCGCGGCAGGTCCCTTTTCGTTCAGGGCCGCTTTGTCGCGATACCAGATGGCCCCCGCTTCACGGGGACATCAAAGTAGCGGGCGATTTCGGCGTGAAGGCGTTCGACCTCGAGGGTGGGCAAGAGAAACATCTTTATCGAACGCGCCAGACCATCCTCGTCGAGGATCCATGAATACCGCCGCCCGGAAATGGCGATGATCCCCCGTTCCTAGAGATACGTCAGTTTTCGATGAATGGTTGACCGCGGAATGTGCAGCAACTGCTCCAGCGAGCGGATCGTCGGCTTCCGAAGATTCTGGG
>DAIEJF010000083.1 GCA_027351005.1 Paracoccaceae bacterium
GGAGGGGGCGCCGTAGATCAGCTCGCGCCCGGTTTCCGGGCGCTGGATGCAACTGACCGGAAGGCCGCGGTGGAAATGCCCGATGCAGGCCTGGTTGCAGCCGATGCAGACGCGGATGTCGTCCACCTCCCCGGCCTGCGCCTTTGCCGGCATGTCGGGGTCGGCGATCATCGCCCGCGTCATCCCGCAGACATCGGCCTGACCGGCGGCCAGGATCGCCTCGGCCTCGTGCGGCTGGTTGATGCGGCCAGCCACGAAGACCGGGATGCGCAGTGCCTTGCGGAAGCTGCCCGCGTCGGGCGCCACATAGCCCGGCGTGAAGGCCATCGGCGGCGCGATATGCACCGCGCCGCCCAGCGAGGCCGAGGTGCCGGTGGTCACGTTCACATAATCCAGCCCGTCCTGCAGCGCGACACAGGCGGCCAGCGCCTCGGCCGGGGTCAGGCCGTCCTCGTCGCGCTCGCCCGCGCTGATCCGAAGGCCGATGACGAAGCGCGCGTCGGTCGCCGCGCGGATGGCGGCCAGGACCTCGGCCAGAAAGCGCAGCCTCCCCGCCGCGTCGCCGCCATAGGCATCCAGGCGCAGGTTCACCCGCGGGTTCAGGAACTGGGCGGGCAGGTAGCCGTGGCTGGCCACCACTTCGACCCCGTCCAGCCCCGCGGCCCACATCCGCCGCGCGGCCGCCGCGTAGCCCGCGATGATCTCGGCTATCAGCGGCAGGTCCAGCGCGCGGGGCATGACGTGGAAGCGTTCGTTGGGGCTGACCGAGGGGGCATAGGCGACGGCAAGCAGCCCGTCGGCGCTTTCCATGATCTCGCGCCCGGGATGGAAGAGTTGCGAAAAGACGGCGCAGCCCTCGGCGTGGATGGCGTCGGCCAGGGCGCGGTAGCCGGGGATGCAGTCGTCGGTCGTCGCCATCAGCAGGTGCGAGGTGTAGCGCGCGGTCTCGTGCACCCCCGCCACCTGGGTGACAATCAGCCCCGCGCCGCCCCGGGCACGGGCCCGGTGATAGGCGATCAATGCCGCGTTCACCGTGCCGTCGGTCGGCAGCGTCGTGTCATGGCCGGTGGACATGATCCGGTTGCGCAGCGTGGTGCCGCGGAGGGTTAGCGGCTGGAACAGGTGGGGAAAGGCCGTCATCGAAAGCTCCGCCGGTCAGGAGTGCCGGGCGGGGCGGAGGGTGGCGCGGCGGCCGGGAAAGATCAACCGCCGCGCGGGGCTTTCCGCGCGGAGCCGTTACGCGCGCGCCGTGGCGGGCGCCATCCGTTGCAGCCGCGGCCAGGCGATCATCCCGCCCACCATGGCCAGCGTGAAGACCACCGCAGGCAGGCCCGCCCAGCCCACGACCGCCAGCGCGGGACCGGGGCAGAAGCCCGCCATGGCCCAGCCCAGCCCGAAGAGGACCGAGCCGCCGACCAGCCGGGCGTCAAGCCGTTGCTCGGGCATTTCGGGGATCGGCTCGCCCGACAGGGCGCGGCGGCGGCGGGCCGCGATGCGCCAGGCCAGCATCATGGGCAGCACCGCCCCGCCCAGCACGAAGGCCAGCGTGGGGTCCCAGGCGCCGCCAACGTCAAGCCAGCCCTGCACCTTCGCGGTGTCGGTCATGCCAGAGACAAGAAGGCCAAGCCCGAACAGCCCGACCGACAGGAAAGAGGTCAGAAGCCGCATCAGAACGCTCCCAGCAGGTGACGGCCGACGTAGAGGGCTGCGAAGCCCGCAGCCAGGTAGACCAGCGTCGCCACAATGCTGCGGAGCGAGAACCGCGCCATGCCGCAGACCCCGTGCCCCGAGGTACAGCCGTTGGCCATCCGCGTGCCAAGGCCCACCAGCAGCCCCGCCATCACCATCAGGGCAAGGTTACCGCTGACATGTGTCGCAGGCGCGCCACGCAGGGCCACCACCAGCGCAGGCACGCCGATCAGCGCGGCCAGGAACGCCAGCCGTTCGCCCTGGCTGCCCGCGCCCGAGCCATCGACAAGGCTCCCCAGGATGCCGCTGGCGCCCATGATCCGCCCGTTGAACAGCAGCAAGAGCGCCGCCGCGCTGCCGATCATCAGCCCCCCTGCAAGCCCGAAAAGCCAGGCAGACGGGATCTGGGTCAGAAGCATGGTGTCGTCCTTTCCTGCGGGCCCCGGCGGGCGCATATGCCGTGATGGGAATGTAGTCCGATGGCCTAATCCATTCCAATCATTGGCGGAAAATAAGTCCTCGGTTCTCGGGCGGCAAGGCCGGGCAGGAAAGCCTTCCGCCGCGGGCGCCCGGGGTGGAAGGCGGTGTCGGATCGGCACGAGATGCGGGAAACGGTCCCGGAGCCTGCTGGGTGCACGGGCCCCGGCGCGGCGAACGTTTTCCTGCATGCGCCGGGCGGGGAACCACGTTGTTCCGCGGGCCTCCATGGCACGCGCGATGCGGGCGAACGGTGTTCCCGCCGCAAGGGGCGCGTGGCCCGTTCGCTTCAACGTGACCGACGGCGTGTCCATAAAGATGTAAACCCGCGCCCGTGGACGCGCGGCGCGCTTTGGCGTATCGAGCGCGCGTCCGGGGAGGTGCGGCCACTGGGGCTGCCGGGACGAGGAGATGCGGGTCATGCGGCAAGCCGGTCGGCGCCATCTGTGGCGGCGGGTGCTCGCGGTCGTTTCGGTGCTGGTCCTCGGAGGGCTGGGCGGCACGGCGTGGTGGCTTTTGCGTCCCCCGCCGCCGACCTTCATGCCGCTGGATCGGGTGGCGATGCCCGCGGGCGTGGCCAGGGGCGTGGTCTTCCTCTTTTCCGGTGCCGATGGCTGGCAGGCCGTTGACGCCAGCGTTCAGGCCCGGCTCAGGGCGCAGGGGCTGGTCGTCGTGGGCGTCGACACGCCGCGCTACCTGCAGCGCATCGCCGACCGCGCCGATGGCTGCGCCTACATGGTGTCGGACATCGAGGCGCTGGCCCAGCGATTCCAGCGCGATACCGGCTCGCAAAGCTATGTGGCGCCGGTTGTGGCGGGCCGCGGGCTGGGCGGGGGGCTTGCGCTTGACATGGTGGACCAGACGCCCGCCGTCACGGTGGGCGGCACGGTGGCGGTGGACCCGCAGACCGCGGTGCCTTTCCCGGTCGAACTGTGCACGCCCGCGGGCTATCTGACCCTGCCCGCGGGGCAGGTCTATGCACTGGGCAAGGGCGCGCAGCCCGACCCGGTGACCGTGCTGCTGACGCCGGGGGCGGGGGGTGACGTGCGCGCGCGGGCAGCGGCCTTCGCGGCAGGTTCGCCCGACGTGACGCTGATCGGCGGTACGGCGGACCCCGCGCCCGAGGTGGCGGCGATCGCGCAGCGCGTGGCCTCGGCCACCCAGGCGCGCAATGCCCTGCCGGTCAAGGTACTGAACGCCCAGCCCCGGCATGACGTGATGGCGGTGATCCTGTCGGGAGACGGCGGCTGGCGCGACATCGATTCGTCGATCGGCACGGCGCTTCAGGCCGATGGCGTGCCGGTGGTGGGGGTGGATTCGCTGCGGTACTTCTGGCGCACCCGCACGCCCGAAGGCACGGCGCAGGATCTTGCCGCGCTGATCGACCGCTATCGCACCGCGTGGCGGGTGAAGAACGTGATGCTGGTCGGCTATTCCTTCGGGGCCGATGTGCTGCCTGCCACCTATCTCGCCCTGCCGCGGCCGGTGCGCCAGTCGATCCTGACGGTGGGGCTTCTGGGCTTTTCGTCCCAGGCCGATTGGCAGATCACGGTCGCGGGCTGGCTCGGATCGCATCGCGGGGACGCCACGCCGACGCTGCCCGCCGCCGGGGCGCTGCCCCTGTGGAAGGTGTTCTGCGTCCATGGCAAGAACGAGGGCGACAGCGCCTGTCCGCAACTGGTGGCAGATGGGGCCGAGGCGTTGGAGACGAAGGGCGGGCACCATTTCGGCGGCGATTACAAAGGGGTGGAACGGGCGCTGCTGGCTGCCTATGACGCCCGCCGCCGCGCAGCCGAAACGCGGCCGGACAAGCCCGGCCCGGTTGCCATGGCGGGCCCCCCGCTGGAGGCCATGACCCAGTAGCGCCGCGTCTGCCAGACGCGTCCGCCGTGCCCCGGGCGCCCGGCTTCCGCGCGCGTTCGTCAGGGGGTGCGCAGGCGGCGCGCGATCCATCCCGCGGCGGCATAAAGCGCCAGGGTCAGCCCGACCAGCACGAACAGGGCGGCGAACATCAGGTCGGCGTGGCTGCGCGCGTTGGCCATCAGCATCACATAGCCCAGCCCCTGCGCCGCCCCCACCCATTCGCCGATGACCGCGCCGATCGGGGCATAGACGGCGGCCACCCCAAGGCCTGCACCAAGCGCGGGCAGGGCATGGGGAATACGCAGAAGCCACAGCGACCGCCAGCGCCCGGCACGGGCGATCCGGCCCAGATCCAGCAGCCCCTCGGGCGTTGCCAGCAACCCGTCCAGAAAGACCGAGGCCAGCGGGAAGAACACGATCAGCACGGTGATCAGGATCTTTGGCGCCAGGCCATAGCCCAGCCACAGCGTCAGCACCGGGGCCAGCGCGAAGATCGGGATCGCCTGGCTCAGCACCAGCACGGGCTTCAGGAACCGCCGCAGCCGTTCCGACAGCGCCATCGCCACCGCCACCGCGCAGCCCGTCAGCGTGCCCAGAATCAGCCCGGCCAGCACCTCGCCCGCGGTGACCGCGGCATTCAGGGCCAGAACGTCCACGTTCGCGCGGGCGGCGGCCAGCACCATCAGCGGCGGCGGCAGGATGAAGGGCGGCACGCCTGTCAGGCTGACCACCGCCTGCCAGGCCGCCACCAGAAAGATCACCGGCCCCAGCGCCTTCATGCCGCCTCCATCAGCCGGGCCATCAGCGCGTCATAGACGCGGCCAAAGCCGGGTTCCTGCGGGCTGTGGGGGGCAGGACCGGGCAGGGCGGGCAGGTCTTCCATCCGCCCCCCGGCCATCAGGCAGATCCGCTGGCCCAGCCGCAGCGCCTCGAGCGGGTCGTGGGTGACCAGCAGCACCCGCCGCCCGGCAAGGCGGGCCAGCGCCAGATCCTGCATCCGTTGCCGGTTCGCCGCATCAAGCGCCGAGAAGGGCTCGTCAAGCAGCGCAAGCGGCGCGTCCTCGATCAGCGCGCGGGCCAGCGACACGCGCTGGCGCTGCCCGCCCGACAGCGCCGCGGGCCGCCGCTGTTCCAGCCCGGCCAGCCCCATCTCGGCCAGCAGCGCCGCGGCGCGGGCGCGGTCGCCGGGCTCGCCGCGCAGCCGCTGGCCAAGGGTGGCGTTCTCGACCGCGCTCAGCCGTGGCAGAAGCAGGTCGGATTGCGCCATGTAGGCGATGCGGTCGGGGGCGGTCACCCGGCCTTCGAACCGCGCGCCGGTGGGAAGACCCGCCAGCAGCCGCAGCACCGTGGATTTCCCCGCCCCCGAGGGGCCGATCAGGCAGGTCCAGCCGACCGGCAGATCAAGGCTCAGCGGCGCGAACAGCACCCTGTCGCCCAGCCAGGCGGCCCCCTCGATCCGGGCGGGGGGCGGGGTCATTTCTGCGACGGGTCGATGGCGATGTCGGCCACGGGCGGTGCCGTCTTGATCAGCCCGGCCGCCTGCAAGAAGGCGCCGAAATCGGCATAGCGCGCGCTGTCCAGAGCCATCGGATGGGGGTCGAAGTAGTGCACCGAATCGGCCCAGGCCGCCTTGTTCAGCGCGTCGCCCAGATCCTTTGCGTAGGACGTATAGGCCGCCCAGCCCTTGTCCGGGTCGGCGGCGATCAGCGCCGTCGCGCGTTCGGTCGCGGCAAGGAACCGGGCGATCTTGCCCTTGTCCATCGTCTTGGGGTTGGCCTCGTAGATCAGTTCGTCATAGGGCGGGATGCCGTTGTCCTCGGGCTTGAAGCAATTGCCCTGCTGGCCAAGCGCGGCCAGCTGGTGCGGCTCGAAGTTGCGGAACGCCCCGCTCACCGCATCGACCTGCCCCGAGGCAAGTGCCGGCACCAGCGAGAAGTTCACGTTGACCCAGGTCACCTGGTCGGGCTCTACGCCATTGTGCTTCAGCATGCCGCCCAGCAGAGCCTGTTCCACCCCCGGCACCGAATAGCCGACGCTCCGGCCCTTCAGGTCGGCCAGCGTCTTGACCGGGCCGTCGGCCTTGGCCAGCACACAGTACAGCGGGGTGTCGACCAGCGTGCCCACCCGCACCAGCGGCAGCCCCGCCTCGTGTTGCAGGTAAAGCTGCGGCTGGTAGGCCACGGCCAGATCGGCCTTGCCTGCCGCCACCATCTTCGGCGGGTCGTTCGGGTCGGACGGGGCCACGATGGTCACATCCAGCCCGGCCTCGGCGAAATAGCCCAGTTGCTGGGCCACGATGATCGGCCCGTGGTCGGGGTTCACATACCAGTCCAGCATGACGGTCAACTTGTCGGCGGCCTGCGCCTGCGTGGCAGCAGCGATGATGGCGAGAAGGGCAAGGCGTTTCATGCGTCGGTCCTCAGGGCAAAGAAATGGTCGGTGGGGCCGTGGCCATGGCCGACGGTCAGGTGATCCGCGGCGGCGATGGCGCGGGCGACATAGGCCTTGGCGGCGCGGCAGGCCGCCTCTGGCGGGAGCCCCAGCGCAAGCTGGGTGGCCAGCGCCGAGGACAGGGTGCAGCCGGTGCCGTGGGTGTTGCCCGTGGCGACCCGCGTGCCCTCGAACCAGGTGAGCCCCGCAGGCGTGGCGAACAGGTCGGGGCTGCCCGCCCCGGTCAGGTGGCCGCCCTTCAGCAGCACTGCCCGCGGCCCGAGCGCCAGCAGCGCACGCGCCTGCGCCTCCATCCCCGGCCGGTCGGTCGCCTCTGGCGCGGCCAGAAGGTCGGCCGCCTCGGGCAGGTTGGGGGTCACAATGCTGGCCAGCGGCAGAAGGTCGGTCCGCAGCGCGGCCACCGCGGCCTCGGCCAGAAGGCGGTCGCCGCCCTTGGCCACCATCACCGGGTCCAGCACCACCGGCAGGGCGCGCCCGCGCAGCGTTCCCGCCACGGCCGAAACGATCCCGGCGGTGCCAAGCATCCCGATCTTCACCGCATCCACCCGGATGTCATCGAAGATCGCGGCGATCTGGGCGGCGACGAAGGCGGGATCGAGCATCTGGGCCGCGCGCACGCCTTGGGTGTTCTGCACCGTCAGCGCGGTCAGCGCGGCCATCGCATAGCCGCCATTTGCGCTGATCGCCTTGAGGTCGGCCTGAATGCCCGCCCCGCCCGACGGGTCAGAGCCCGCGATGGAGAGCACGTTCGGGATCATGCGGCCCTCCAGGCATTGGCCAGCGCGCGGGCGGCGGCCTCGGGGTCGGGCGCCGCGGCGATGGCCGAGATGACGGCAAGCCCGGCCGCGCCCATGCGCTTCAGCGCGGCGACATCGGCCAGACCCACGCCGCCGATGGCCACGGCGGGCACCGGTGCTGCGGCGACGATCCCTCCCAGGCCCTCCAGGCCCAGCGGGGCCGCGGCATCGGTCTTGCTGGCGGTGGCGCGCACCGGGCCAACGCCGATGTAATCGACCACACCCGCAGGCAGGGCGGCCAGTTGCGCGGCCGTTTCGATCGACAGGCCCAGGATGCGCCCGGCCCCGATGCGCGCCCGCATCTGGGCCACCGGGGCATCGCCTTGGCCCACATGCAGGCCGTCGGCCTCGGCGGCCAGCATCACCTCGACCCGGTCGTTCACGATCAGCGGCACGCCCAGCGGGGCCAGCCGTGCCTTCAGCCGCCGCGCGGTGGCGATCATCGCGCCATCGGTCGCGGTCTTGTCGCGCAACTGCACCACCGTGGCCCCGCCGCGCACAGCGGCGGCCACCAGCGCCTCGTCAGCGCCATCGGGCGTCACGAAGTAGATCGACAGGTTCATGCCGCCACGATCCGCGCACCTGCGGTCAGGCGCTCGGGCGTGATGTTGTGCAGCGCGTCAAGGAAGGCCACGGCAAAGCTTCCCGGCCCCTGCGCGGTTTCGGCCGCGATCTCGCCCGCAAGGCCGTAATAGGCAAGTGCGGCGACGGTCGCCTCAAGCGCGGGCTGGCCCACGAGGAAGGCGCCGACCACCCCCGTCAACGAGCAGCCCAGAGCGGTGATGCGCGGCATCATCGGATCGCCATTGGCGATGCGGAAGGCGCGGGTGCCGTCGGTCACGAAATCGACCGGGCCGGTGACGGCGACCACACCGCCGGTCCGCGCGGCCAGGCTCCGGGCGGCGGCTTCGGCGGCCTCGACCCCGTCGGCGGCATCCGCCCCCTTGCCGCGCCCGCCCAGCCCGGCCAGCGCCATGATTTCAGAGGCATTGCCGCGCACCACCGTGGGGCGCAGTGCGGCCAGCGCCGCGGCGGTCTCGCGGCGGAAGGCGGTGGCCCCGGCCGCCACCGGATCCAGCACCCAGGGCGCGCCGCGGTCGTGCATGACCCGTGCCGCCGTCAGCATGGATTCGACCCAAGGCGCGCTCAGCGTGCCGATGTTGATCGTCAGCGCCGGGGTGAAGGCCGCGAATTCGCCGACCTCTTCGGCGGCATGGACCATCGCGGGCGACGCGCCTGCGGCCAGCATCACGTTGGCCATTACGTTCATGGCGACGTAGTTGGTGATGTTCTGCACCAGCGGTGCCGCTGCGCGCATCTGGGAAAGGTGGGTTCCAGGGTTCTGCATGTCTCTCTCCTCCCGGGCGGATGCCGAAAGGAAGAGGGCGATGCCCCGTCCTGTCGCGACTTCCTCCGCCGGCATGATCCGGTTCAGGTTCAAAGGGTACTTCTCAGCCCGGATGCCCGGACGCCCCTGTCACATGCGGTGTCATAGCCCCGCTTGCCGGTGATGGCAAGGCGTGGGGCGCGCGTGGTGCGGGTAGGGGCAGCGGCGCGCGCGGCGCCTAGGCCCGGCCGATGCGGATGACCGCCTTGATCAGCCCGGTCTTGGCCCGGGCCAGACGGGGCAGGGCGGTCGCGGCCTCGTCCAGCGTCAGACGGTGGGTGACAAGGGCGTCAAGCGGCACGCGGCCGGCCCTCAGGTTTTCCGCCACATGGTCGAAATCGGCCCTGACCGCGTTGCGCGAGGCGATCAGCATCATCTCGCGCCGGTGGAATTCGGGGTGGGGAAAGGCGATCTCGTCGCGGACCACACCCACATAGACCAGCGTGCCGCCCTGCGCGACATGGGCGATGGCCCCGCGCATCGAGGCCGCGTTGCCGGTCGCGTCGAAGATCACGTCGAAGCCTTCGCCGCCGGTGTGGGCCGCGACCTGTTCCGCCAGATCGGTCCCGCCCACGATGCCCTGCGCAAGCCCCAGCCGGTCGCGCGCGAAGGCCAGCCGTTCGGGCTCGGTGTCCAGCAGCGTGACCCGATGCCCCGCGATGCGCGCGAAGATCGCGGTGCCCAGCCCGATCGGCCCGGCCCCGATCACCAGCGCCCGCGCCCCCGCCGGGGCCAGCGACCGGCGCACCGCATGGGCGCCGATCGCCAGAAATTCCACGGCCGCGGCGCCGGTCAGGCCCAGATCGCCCGCGGGATAGAGGTTTGCCGCGGGCACCAGGATGCGTTCGCACATTGCCCCGTCGCGGTGCACGCCCAGCACCTCGATCCGGGCGCAGCAGTTCGGCTTGCCGTTGCGGCAGGCAAGGCAGGTGCCGCAACTGAGATAGGGGTTCACGATCACCGCCGTCCCGGGGGTCAGCGTCACGCCGTCGCCTGCCGCAAGAACGGTCGCGGCGATTTCGTGGCCCATGACGCGCGGATAGGTCAGGAACGGGTGCTTGCCCTCGTAGATGTGGTAGTCGGTGCCGCAGATGCCGACCTGTTCCACCTGCAGCAGCGCCCAGCCGGGCGGCGGGGCGCCCGGTTCGGGCAGGCGGTCGGTCAGTTCCAGCGCGCCGGGGGCCGGGCAGATCAGGCCACGCATGGGGGGCTCCTTCTTTTCGCCGGGCCTAGCGCCCGCGGCGGCGCATCTGGTCGAAGAAGACGATGACGATGATCAGGAAGCCGGTGATGATGCGCTGCCAGAACGAGTTGACGTTCAGCAGGTTGGCCCCGTTGTTGATGACCGCAAGGATGAAGGCCCCGATCAGCGGCCCGTGGATCGAGCCGATGGCGCCGAACAGGCTGGTGCCGCCGATCACGGTCGAGGCGATGGCCTGAAGTTCCCAGCCATCGGCCTGGGTTGCGTTGCCGATCCCGATCCGGGTGGCCAGCAATACCCCCACGAAGGCGGCAAAGAAGGCCGACAGCGCATAGGCCATGAACACGATCCGCCCGACCCGCACCCCCGACAGCCGCGCTGATTCCGGGTTCGAGCCCACGGCAAAGAGGTAGCGCCCCCAGCGGGTGTGATCGAGAAAGATGTACGCGGGCACGGCCACCAGGATCACCATCCAGAACAGGCTGGGAATGCGCAGGAACGACTGGGTAGAAAAATCGGTGAAGCCGGTGTTGTTGATCGAGATGGTCGACCCCCTCGTCATCAGAAGCCCGATGCCCCGCAGCGAGGTCATGGTGGCCAGGGTGATGATGAAGGGCGGCAGGCCCATCCGGGTGATGCCGAAGCCGTGGAAGATGCCGATGCCAAGCCCCACCAGCAGGGTGATGACGATGGCCAGCCAGGGCGCCACACCCGCCTGCAGCAGCATGGCGATGATGACGGTCGAGAAGCCCGCGATGGCGCCCACCGACAGGTCGATCCCCGCGGTGATGATGACGAAGGTCTGCCCGATGGCCAGGATGGCGATCATCGAGCCCTGCCGCAGCAGGTTGGTGATGTTCAGCTCGCTCAGGAAGATCGGGTTGGCGATGGCCAGCCCGGTGCAGAGCAGCAGCAGAAGCCCCAGAAGCGTCAGGGCGAACAGCACGCTGTAGTTGCGCTTGGGGGCCACGGGCGTGTCTGTGCCGGTCTCGGTGGTCGTGGTCATGCGGTTTCCCTATTCAACGCCAATGGCTTCGGCCAGAACCACCTCGTCGGCGGCATCGCGGTAGCGGTGCGTCCCCGCCATCCGCCCGCCGCGAAAGACGTGCAGCGTATCGGCCAGTTCGTAGACTTCGGGCAGGTAGGACGAGATCAGGATGATCCCCGCCCCGCGTTTCAGAAGCGCCGCGAACAGGCGGTAGATTTCCGCCTTGGTGCCCACGTCGACGCCCACGGTCGGTTCGTCGAAGATGAAAACTTCGGCCCCGTGGTTCAGCCATTTGCCGATCACGATCTTCTGCTGGTTGCCGCCCGACATGGAACTGGCCAGCGTGCGGCGGCCCGGCGTCTTGATCGCAAGGTCGGCGATCTGGCGGTCGGCGCGGCTGGCCTCTTCGCGGGCGGCGACCAGCGGCCCGAAGGTGATCCTGTCATAGACCGGCAGGTTCAGGTTCAGCCCGATCGGCAGGTTCAGGTTTAGCCCCTGGTCGCGGCGGCTTTCGGGCGCAAGCGCGATGCCAAGGCCGATCGCGGCGTTCACGTCGCGGATGCGCACGGGCTGGCCCTTCCAGCAGATCTCGCCCGCGGTGGCGGGATGGCGGCCGAAGAGGCTCAGCGCGAATTCCGACCGCCCGGCGCCGATCAGGCCGTAGAGCCCCACGATCTCGCCCGCGTGGACGCTCAGCGAGATCTCGCGGAAGCCCTTGCCGGTCAGCCCGCGTGTTTCCAGCAACACCGCCCCGCGCGGGATCTGCTCCTTGTGATAGATCTGGTCCAGCGTGCGGTTGATCATCAGCGAGACGAGTTCCGTCTCTGTCGTCTCGTCGATGTCGCGGGTGCCCACCAGCGTTCCGTCGCGCAGCACCGACACGCGGTCTGCCAGTTCGAACACCTCTTCCATCCGGTGCGAGATGTAGACGATGGTCATCCCCTCGTCCTTGAAGCGGCGGATCAGCGTGAAAAGCTCGGCCGCCTCCTGCCGGGTCAGGTAGGCCGTGGGTTCGTCGAAGATCATGAACCGGGTGCCGCGCACGGTGGCGCGGGCGGTCGCCACAAGCTGCTGCTGGCCAATGGTCAGGCTGCCCAGCATGGCGCCCGCCGGGATGTTGAACCCCATTTCATCCAGGATGCGCTGGGCGTCGCGGGTCATCTGGCGCTTGCGCAACAGTCCGTAGCGCGTCTGCTCGTCGCCCAGAAAGACATTGGCGGCCACCGTCAGGTGGCGGCAGAGCACCACCTCCTGATGCACCGCGTTGATGCCATGGGCGATGGCCTCTTCGGGGCTGGCCAGCGCCACGGGTGCGCCGTCCAGCAACACCTCGCCGCCGCTGCGCCGGATCACCCCGGTCAAAAGCTTGATCAGCGTCGATTTGCCCGCGCCGTTCTCGCCCACGATGGCGTGAATCTCGCCGCGGCGGAACGCCAGGCTTGCAGGCTTCAGCGCCTGAACCTGCCCATAGTTCTTCTGGAGCCCGCGCAACTCCAGGATCGGTTGGTCCGCCTGCGCGGTTGCCTGCGCTGTGGCGGTGGCGGTTGGCGCCGTCATCATGCTTCCCCCTGGCGTGTCGTTGTCAGGTCGCCCCCTCCCGCGCCCGGATCGGACGGGTAGGGGAAGGGGCGCTTGGCCCGCCGGGGCTCAGTTCAGCTTCGGATGGATCAGGGCGGCGATCTTGGGATCGGTCGAGTTCGCCTTGGTCACCAGATTGGCGCCGGTGTCGACATTGGCAGGCACCTTTTCCCCCTTCGAGGCGGCCAGCGCGGTCTTGATGCCGTCGTAGCCCATCCGGTAGGGGTCCTGCACCACAAGGCCCGCGATCACGCCCTTGTCGAGGAAGCCCAGCGTCTTGTCGTCGCTGTCAAAGCCGATCAGCGCGACCTTCTTGGCCATCCCGCTTTCGGCCAGCGCCTGCCCTGCGCCCTGCGCCATGATCAGGTTCGAGGCGAAGATGCCCACCAGCTTGGGGTTCGCGGTCAGCAGGTCGGTGGTGATGTTCAGCCCCGTCGTGGCCTGTCCGTCAGCGACCTTGTCGGCGACCAGGTGCAGGTCGGGATATTTCGCCGCCAGTTCCTCCTTGAAGCCCTTGGCGCGCTGGTCCAGCGAGCCCACGCCCGGAAGCGAGGTGATCAGCGCCACGTCGCCCGCGATCTTGCCGGTCTTTTCCTTCACCGCCGCGGCAAGCCCATCGGCCGCAACCCGGCCGCCCTGCACGTTGTCGGTGGTCAGGAACGAGGTGAAGGCCTTGGAATCCGCGGCCGAATCGATGCCGATCACCGGCACCGACTTTGCGGCTTCGTCGATCGGCTTGCCCAGCGACTTGAACTCGGTCGGCGCGATGACCACGGCGGCGGGCTTGCCCGCCACTGCGTTTTCCAGGATCGAAATCTGGCCGTTGATGTCGGCTTCCGATTGCGCGCCCAGTTCGGGCACCTTCACGCCCAGGTCCTTGCCGGCCTGACGCGCGCCCGCCAGCACGATCTGCCAGTAGAACGAGGTGGTGTCCTTCACGATGATCGGGATGGTCACTTCCTGCGCCTGGGCGGGGACCGCCCCCATCATGCCGGCCGCGAACGCTGCGCCGACGACACCCAGAGCCGCCCGGCGGCTCAGTCTTGTAAGCGATTGCATCGTCTTCCTCCCTGAAGGCGCCCGCCGCCTGTGTCCGGTCGCTTGTGGGGGCGCGCAGGGTGTGATTATTATCGGTAAAAGACAGTCGGGCAAGCCCCCAGATGACCTTCGATCACGCGCAGAACGCCATGCTGCATGGCAGCAATAAATCAAGGGAAAATCGTTCAGAAGGGTACTGTATCCCTTCGTTAATACTGGATTTTTACGCTAC
>DAIEJF010000095.1 GCA_027351005.1 Paracoccaceae bacterium
TCCTGGTCGTCGCCGAAGTCGGTGGAGCGGAACAGCGTCTGCTGTCGCGGCTCCCAGTCGTCCGGCAGCTTGCCCTTCGGCGGCTCCAGCGTCCCCTCGTAGATCAGCCCCTGGGCGCGCAACCGGCCGATCGCCTCCTCGATCCGCCCCGAGGCGTGGAAGCTCTTCTCCGAGGTGTAGACGTCCATCGTCACGCCCAGCGCCGCAAGATCCTCGCGGATCATCTGCATCATCGCCGCGATGGCGAAATCGCGCACCTCGGCCAGCCAGTCGCCCTCGGGCCTGCCGAGCAGCCTATCGCCGTACTTCGCCTTCAGCGCCTCGCCCACCGGGATCAGGTAGTCGCCGGGGTACAGCCCCTCGCGGATCTCGGGCTCCAGCCCATGCGCCTCGCGGTAGCGCTCATAGGCCGATCGCGCCAGCACATCGACCTGCGCGCCGCCGTCGTTGATGTAGTATTCGCGCGTCACGTCATAGCCGGCGAACCCCAGCAGCGCCGCCAGCGCATCGCCGAAGACCGCGCCGCGGACATGGCCCACATGCATCGGCCCCGTCGGGTTGGCCGAGACAAACTCCACGTTCACCTTCTGCCCGGCCCCCAGCGTCGAGCGGCCATAGCCCGCCCCCGCCGTCAACACCGCGCCGACCAGCCCCTGCCAGACGCCCGGCGCAAGGCGCAGGTTCAGGAAGCCCGGCCCCGCCACCTCGGCCAGCGTCACGCGGGGGTCGGCCAGAAGCCGCGCCGCCAGCGCCTCGGCAATCGCGCGGGGCTGCATCCCGGCGGGTTTTGCCAGCACCATCGCGGCATTGGTCGCCATGTCGCCATGCGCGGCGTCGCGCGGGGGTTCCACCGCCACGGCGGAAAGGTCCAGCCCCGCGGGCAGCGTGCCCTCGGCGGCCATGTCTTCCAGGCTGCGGATCACCAGCGCCCGGATATCGTTGAAAAGGTTCATGTCAGCCCGTCCTTGGTCCGATCCCGTTTATCACGGCAAGGGCGAAGGTCAACGCCGGGCGCGACTCAGAGCGCCAGCGCAAGCTGGTCGCCCGGCCGCGGCGGGGGGGCGAAAAGGTCGGTGCGCAGCGGCACCGGCGGCGCATCCAGCCCGAGCCGCGCAACGGCCGTGCGGAACCGCTGGCGCATCAGATCGGCCCAGATCCCCTGCCCCGTCATCCGCTTGCCCCAGTCGGCGTCATAGTCCTGTCCGCCGTGCAGCTCGCGCACCCGGCCCATGACATGCGCCGCCCGGTCGGGGAAATGCCGCGCAAGCCAGTCCTGGAACAGGCCCGACACCTCGCGCGGCAGGCGCAGGCTGATGAAGGCCGCGCGGGTGGCGCCCGCCGCCTTCGCCGCGGCCAGGATCGCCTCCAGCTCGTGATCGGTCAGCGCGGGCACCACGGGCGCCACCATCACCCGCACCGGCACCCCCGCCGCAGCCAGCCGCCGGATCGTTTCCAGCCGCCGCCGCGGCGCGGGCACCCGCGGCTCCATCGCGCGGGCCACCGCCGGATCGAGCGTGGTGACCGACACCGCCACATGGGCCAGCCCCTTCGCCGCCATCGGCGCAAGCAGGTCCAGATCGCGTTCCACCAGCGTGCCCTTGGTCGTGATCGCGACCGGGTGGTTGAAGGCCGCCAGCACCTCCAGCACCTCGCGCATCACCCGGTAGTCGGCCTCGATCGGCTGATAGGGGTCGGTGTTGGTACCGATCGCCATCACCGCGGGGCGATAGGATTTCGCGCGCAGCTCGCGCTGCAGCACCGTGCCGATGCCGGGACGGGCGATTAGCTTCGTCTCGAAATCCAGCCCGGGCGAGAGGTTCAGATAGGCGTGACTGGGCCGGGCGAAGCAGTAGATGCAGCCATGTTCGCACCCGCGATAAGGGTTGATCGAGCGGTCGAAGGGGATGTCGGGCGAGGTGTTGCGGCTGATCGCGCTGCGCGGGCGTTCCCGCGTCACCTCGGTTCGTGCCACGGCCTCGTCCTCGGGCCGGTCCCAGCCGTCGGGCTCGAACACCCGCGCCTCGGGCTCGAACCGCCCCGCGGCATTGCTGGCGGCGGCGCGGCCGCGCAGGCGCAGATGGGCGGGCAGCGTCGCGTCATCCTGTCCGTCTGCCCGCCCCATGATCCCTCCGGTCAACGGCGCCCAGACTGGAACATTATGTGAACATTTGCAACCCCGGGTCCTGCCGCGGGGTCAGGACAGGTTGGCCGTGCACCCGTTCGCCAGCGCCGCGCCCGGCGCGGGCCGCGTCACGCTGAACGCGTAGGAAATGATCTTGTCGGGGCCGATCCAGGCCGACAGGATGAACTGCCCCGGCAGCAGGGCCCGCCCGGGACCGGGCTCCTGGGAAAACCAGAATCGATTCGGCGAACGCATCGGGCGCTGCCAGCGATCGGTCCAGCCACCCGGCCCAAGGCGCTCGATCGTGAAGGTGGCGGTGGCCAGGCGGTCGCGGCGGTCCGGCTTCAGCGTCACATCAAGGCCGATGCCCGTATCGCGAAACGCCGGCACAACGTCGCCAAGCTGGGAAAACCGGTAGGGCTGCGGCGCCGTTCCCACCCGACCCCGGCGCGTTTGCGGTGCTGCTATCCAGCCTTGGGGCGTGGTCACGCAGACCCCGCCCGCAATCACGAAACGGACCGCCGATGAGACGAACAGCGGCTCTGCCTGCACGGCCCCGGCACAGAGCGCCACCCAAACGACAACCACGAACGCCCGCATCGGTTACAAGCACCCTTGTTACGCGCAAATCATGCCGCAGCGGCCCCCCTTCGCGCAAGCCCGCCGCGGCGCGGGCGCCCGCGGCGCCATCGTGGCGATCGGCGCGATCGGCTGCATCCGCGGTCTTGACCCGGGGCGGCAGCGAAGTACCGTAACCACACGTCATTGGGGCGCAATGTAAGAGGGGCACAACATGAAATCCATCAAGATCGCGGCGCTGGTCGCATGCCTTGCCATGCCGGCGGCGGCCACGACCTTTGGGACGTATTCGAGCCTTGTCGTCTTTGGCGACAGCCTGAGCGACCCCGGCAACGCGGCAGCGGCCCTTGGAGGGGCCTGGAACTACACGGCCTATCCCACCGGCCAGTTCACCAATGCCAACGTCTGGGCCGCGCAACTGGGCGCAACCTTCGGCTCGGGCACCAACTTCGCTGTCGGCGGCGCCACCGCGGCCGCGTCGCACCCGCCCAGCCCGACCCTTGCGCAAGAGATTACCGCCTTCGGCGCGGCGGCCCCCAGCCTCGGGGCGAACCCGCTGACCGCGATCTGGATCGGCGGCAACGACTTCCTCGGCCTGCTGGAAAGCCCGACACCCCCCACCGCCCAGCAGGTCAGCGACACGACCACCGCCGCCATCGGCGCGATCGACAGCGGGATCGGCCAGCTTTACGCCGCGGGCCTGAAGAACTTTGTCATCTTCGGCCTGCCCGATCTTGGCAAACTGCCGGGCGTGGTGGGCAACCCCACGCTGTCGGCGCAGGTCAGCGCGATCTCGGCCACCTACAACACCTATCTTGCAGGCAGCCTTGCGCCGCTGGCGGGCACGCTGCCCGGCGCAACGATCGACTACTTCGACATCAACGGGCTGTTCTCGACCGTGCTGGGCAACCCCGGCGCCTTCGGCATCACCGACACCACGACCCCCTGCGTCGTCTCAGGCACCGTCTGCAGCGACCCCAACACGCACCTCTTCTATGACAGCGTGCACCCGACGCAGCCGGTCCATACCCTGATCGCCGACACCTTCAGGGCCACCTACGCGCCCGTGGCCCCCGTGCCGCTGCCCGCGGGCATGGGGCTTCTGCTCGGCGCGGTCGCGCTGCTTGGGGGGCTCGGGATGCGCAAGAGGTCGTGGACGTAACCGCCAGTGTCGTAATCCGCAAAGTGGCCCGGCCCCTTTGGACGCATGTAGGGCCAACCAGATTGCAGGAGCGGGCCATGGCCGACGAAGAAGAGATCATCCTGTCCGAACTGTCGGATGACGAGCTTGTCTTGCAGATGCATGACGACCTCTACGACGGTCTGAAGGAAGAGATCGAAGAAGGCGTCAACATCCTGCTGGAACGCGGCTGGACGCCCTATGACGTGCTGACCAAGGCGCTTGTCGCGGGCATGACCATCGTGGGCTACGACTTCCGCGATGGCATCCTGTTCGTGCCCGAAGTGCTGCTGGCCGCCAACGCGATGAAGGCGGGCATGTTCATCCTGAAGCCGCTGCTGGCCGAAACCGGCGCGCCGCGGATGGGCAAGATGGTCATCGGCACCGTCAAGGGCGACATCCATGACATCGGCAAGAACCTTGTCGCGATGATGATGGAAGGCGCCGGGTTCGAGGTGAAGGACCTGGGCATCAACAACTCGGTCGAGAAATACCTCGATGCGCTGGAAAGCGAAAAGCCGGACATCCTCGGCATGTCGGCACTGCTGACCACCACCATGCCCTACATGAAGGTCGTGATCGACACGCTGAAGGAAAAGGGCATGCGCGACGATTTCGTCGTGCTGGTGGGCGGCGCGCCGCTGAACGAGGAATTCGGCCGCGCGATCGGCGCCGACGCCTATTGCCGCGATGCGGCCGTGGCGGTGGAAACCGCCAAGCAGTTCATGGCGCGCAAGCACAACCAGGCCTGAGGCCGGGCCCGGCGCGCGACCCAAGGCCCCGGCCCGCGCCGGGGCTTTTTGCTTTGGCCTTGTCGCGGGGCCGCGCCATTCCGATCTTCTGCCGCAGGAGGATGCGATGCCCGAACCCGATGACGCCACGCTGACCGAAACCGGCCTGCCGCTTGACCACGCGCAGGGGCGGGTGCTGCTGCTGGCCTGCGGGGCGCTGGCGCATGAGATCCTGGCGCTGAAGCGGGCAAATGGCTGGAGCCATCTGGACCTGACCTGCCTGCCCGCCAACCTGCACCTCTGGCCCGACCGCATCCCAGCGGCGGTGGCGGCCGCGGTGGCCGAACACCGCGCGCGCTACGCCGCGATCTTCGTCGTTTACGCCGATTGCGGCACCGGGGGGCTGTTGCAGGCGAAATGCGCCGAACTGGGCGTGGAGATGGTGGAAGGCCCGCACTGCTATTCCTTCTTCGAGGGCAACGCGACCTTCGCCGAACATTCGGAAAGCGAGATAACCGCCTTCTATCTCACGGATTTCCTGGTCCGGCAGTTTGACGCCTTCGTGTGGAAGCCGATGGGGCTGGACCGCCACCCCGAGCTGCGCGAGATGCTGTTCGGCAATTACGAAAAGCTGGTCTACCAGGCCCAGACGAACGACCCCGCGCTGGACGCCAAGGCCCGCGACTGTGCCGCACGGCTGGGGCTGGCCTACGAACGTCGGTTCACCGGCTACGGCGATCTGGAAACCACGCTGGCGCGGCTGGGATAGGCCGGGGGCTTGAGGGGCCACCCTGCCCCTTGCACCACAGAGGGACAGCGCCTGACCGCGGGGGGGGCGCTGCCACGGCGAAGGTCTGCGCTTTATGGTGAGGCATCCCCTGTGGGTGAGCCCGCGCGGGACCGCAAGGAAGCGCCCGCCCGATGGGGCCGGTCGGGCGCTGGCCCGGGGGCGCTTCGCGCTGCTCCCCGGGCTTGGGGGGAGGCGTCGCGCCTGTCCACCCTGCCCCTCACGCGCCCGTCCCCGCCCGGTCAGGCGGCAACCTCGGCCGCGGTCTCGCGGATGCGCTTGATCATCGCGCGCAGCCCGTTCGAGCGTTGCGCCGACAGATGCTGGTCCAGCCCCAGCCGGGCAAACTCTGCCGTCGCGTCGACACGGCCCACCTCGTCCACGCTGAGCCCCGCGTAAAGCGCGTGCAGCACCGCCACCAGCCCACGCACGATCATCGCATCGCTGTCGCCCTGGAAATCGAACCGCGCGCCGGGGCCCTGCCCCTCGATCCGCGGCAGGATCCAGACCTGGCTCGCGCAGCCCAACACCTTTGTCGCGGGTACCTTCACCGCCTCGGGCATCGGCGGCAGCGCCTTGCCCAGCTCGATCACATGGCGGTAGCGGTCTTCCCACTCGTCGAGGAAGGCAAAAGTATCGGCGATCTCTTCGAAGGCGGGGGTGGCCATTGCGTTCTCCTGCAGGTGCCCTTGAGGTAAGGCGACCGGCACCAAAGGTCCAGACCCCGCGCGGGATGGCTTTTCAAACCCCGTGGATTGGGCTACCCAAGGGCCCGGAGCGATGGGGGAATGCATGAAGAAACCGCTGCTTGCCGCGCTGATGCTGACAGTGGCCCTTGGGGCCTGCGGCTTCCGGCAATCCAGGCTGAACCCCTTCAACTGGTTCGGCACATCGCAGCAGCAGGCCGCCCCGGCCCAGTATGATCCCGTGACCGGGCAGAAGATCGTGCCCCAGGCCACCCCCGGCATGGTGGCCGAGGTCATCGACCTCGTGGTCGAACGGCGGCCGGGAGGCGCGCTGGTGCGGGCAACGGGGCTGCCGCCGACGCAAGGCTGGTGGAACGCCGCGCTCAAGGCGGAAAACGACGGCAAGCCGGTCAAGGGCGTGCTGACCTTCCGCTTCGAGATCGCGCCACCGCCGGGCCAGACGCCCGCCGCAACCCCCCAATCGCGCGAAGTGACGGTGGCGACCTACCTGTCGGATGCCCAGCTTGAGGGCGTGAGCCAGATCACGGTGACCGGCACCCAGAACGCGCGCACCAGCCGCCGCTGAGCCCGCCCCGCCGCCCGCGTCCGGCCCTAGAGCCGGACGACCGTGACGTCGTTGCCCTTGGCCGACAGCGCGATCTCGCCCCGGCAGAGCCGCATGGCGTCATCGCCGAACACCTCGGCGCGCCAGCCATTCAGCGCGGGCAGGTCGCGTTCGCCCGCCGCCAGCGCATCGAGATCGCCCGCCGAGGCGATCAGCTTGGCCGCCACCCCCACGCTTTCGGATTTCGCCTTCAGCAGCACCCGCAGCAGGTCGGCCAGCGCAGGGTTGACCTGCATCTGCTCGCGGCTGAGATCGGGCTTGGGCATGTCCTCGGGCTTCGTGGCCAGCCCCGCCTGAACGGCGGCCAGGATGCCGTCGGCGATCTCGCCCTTGCGCGCCTCGCGCAGCAGAAGACGCGAACGCCCCAGTTCCTCGACATTGGTGGGCCGGGTCGAGGCCAGTTCCAGCAGCGCGTCATCCTTGAAGACGCGCGAACGCGGGATGTTGCGGCCCTGCGCATAGGCTTCGCGGAAGCGCGCAAGTTCACGCACGATCGCCAGGAACTTGCCCGAGTTGGTGCGCGTCTTCACCCGGGCCCAGGCCTCGGCCGGATCGACCGTATAGGTCGCGGGATCGGTCAGCACCGCCAGCTCCTCGGCCACCCATTTCTGTCGGCCAGAGGTTTCGATCTGCCGGGCAAGGCTTTCGTAGATCACCCGCAGATGGGTGACATCGGCCAGCGCATACGTCAGCTGCGCCTCGCTCAGCGGCCGCTGCGACCAGTCGGTGAAACGGCTGGTCTTGTCGAGCGGCTGCTTGGCGATCTTCTTCACCAGCGTCTCGTAGCCCACCTGCTCGCCAAAGCCGCAGACCATCGCGGCGACCTGGGTGTCAAAGAGCGGGCTGGGAAAGACCTTCCCCTCGACCCAGAAGATTTCCAGATCCTGTCGCGCGGCATGGAACACCTTGACGGTGCCCTCGTGGCGGAACAGGTCGTAAAGCGGTTCAAGCGACAACCCCTCGGCCAGCGGGTCCACCAGCACCGCCTCGCCGGTCTTGCCGGGCAGCGCCATCTGGATCAGGCACAGTTTGGACCAGTACGTCCGTTCGCGCAGGAACTCGGTATCGACGGTCACGTAGGGGGTGGCTTTGGCGGCCTCGCAGAAGCGGGCCAGCGCATCGGTCGTGGTGATCAGGTTCATCCGGGTTCCGGCAGACAAGGGGCCACGGGGTCATCCCGCCAAACCGCTATAGGCAGGTTGGCCCGGAAAGGAAAGCCCCGCCCCGCCGCGGGGGCGCAAGATCAGGGCAGGAACAGCGGGGTACGATCGCCCCCGGCAAAGCGGCGCAGCACGGCGGGGTAAAGCCTGTGCTCCTGCTCCAGAACGCGGGCGGCCAGATCGGCCGCGGTATCGCCCGGCCGCACCGGCACCCGCGCCTGCCCCAGGATCGGCCCGGCATCCAGATCGGCCGTCACCTCGTGCACGGTGCAGCCCGCCTCGGCGTCGCCCGCATCCAGCGCGCGCTGATGGGTGTGCAGCCCGGGATACTTCGGCAGAAGCGACGGGTGGATGTTCAGCATCCGCCCGGCGAACCGCGCGATGAAGCCGGGCGTCAGGATCCGCATGAAGCCTGCAAGGCAGAGGATGTCGGGCTCGGCCGCCAAGAGCGGCGCCAGCAGCGCCACCTCGAAGGCCGCGCGATCGCCCCCGAAGGCGCGGTGATTGACCGCCGCCGTCGCGATCCCCATCGCCGCGGCGCGGGCAAGCCCCGCGGCGGCGGGATCGTTCGAGGCCACCAGCACCGGCCGCGCCGGGTGATCGCCCGTCATCGACTGCGCCAACGCCACCATGTTGGAGCCGCCGCCCGAAATCAGGATGGCGACGCGCCTCACAGCAGGCGGCCGGTGTAGGCGACCCCCTCGCCTGCCGTGACGGTGCCGAGGCGCACGACCGTCTCGCCCTCGGCCGCAAGCACCGCGGCCAGCGCCTCGGCCCGGTCGGCCGCGACCACGGCGACCATGCCGATCCCGGCGTTGAAGGTCTTGAGCAGTTCCGGCTGGGCGATCCCGGCAGTTTCGGCCAGCCAGCGGAAGACCGGCGGCAGGGTCCACGACCCCAGGTCGATGGTGGCCCCGAGACCGTCGGGGAAGACCCGCGGCAGGTTCTCGGTCAAGCCACCGCCGGTGATGTGGGCCAGCCCATGCACCCCCCCGGCCCGGATCGCGGCCAGCGCGGATTTCACATAAAGCCTGGTGGGGGTCAGCAGCGCCTCGCCCACCGTGCCCGCGCCAAAGGGCGCCGGATCGGACCAGGCGAGCCCCGCCAGTTCCACTACCTTGCGCACCAGCGAATAGCCGTTGGAATGCACCCCCGACGAGGTGAGGCCCAGCAGCACGTCCCCCTCGGTCACGCCCCGCGGCAGGTCGGTTCCGCGCTCCATCGCGCCCACGGCAAAGCCCGCCAGATCGAAATCGCCCGCGTGATACATCCCCGGCATCTCGGCCGTCTCGCCGCCCACAAGCGCGCAGCCGGTGGCGGCGCAGCCATCGGCGATGCCCTCGATGATGGCCGCGGCCTGCGCCACGTCCAGCTTGCCGGTGGCGAAGTAGTCAAGAAACAGCAGCGGCTCGGCCCCCTGGCAGACCAGATCGTTCACGCACATCGCAACCAGATCGATGCCGATGGTGGCCACATTGCCGGTGTCGATGGCGATGCGCAGCTTGGTGCCGACGCCATCGGTCGCGGCGACAAGGATCGGGTCGCTGTAGCCCGCGGCCTTCAGATCGAAAAGCGCCCCGAACCCGCCAAGCCCCGCCATCGTGCCCGGCCGCGCGGTGCGTTTGGCCGCGGGCTTGATCCGTTCCACCAGCGCGTTGCCCGCGTCGATGTCCACGCCCGCCTGCGCATAGGTCAGCCCGTTCTTCGCCGTCATCGTCCGCCCCTTCGTGATCCTGCGCCGCTCTAGCCGATCCGGCCCGCGCGCGCAACGCGGGGGTTGCGGGGATGGGATAGGCGGCGCAGCCGACGCCTGCGATGACCGGCGGACGGGCGGTGGCAAGACGCCGGGTGGCGAGGCGCTGGCCGGATGCCGTGCCGAAGACCGTGTAGGCAGACGCCACGCCTCCCCCCCGGCCCCGGGCCAGCGCGCGACCGCCCTGATGGCCGGGCGCTTCCTTCGCGTCGGGGGCGGGCTCACCCCGGGGGAGGAGCCTTGCCATAAAACGCTGACCGTCACCGCCGCAGCGCCCACCCGAGGTCGGGTGATGGCCCTCTGTCGTCAGGGACTGCGTGTCTCCGCCCCAGGGAGACCGACACCGAAGGCGGCCGCCCAGGTCAGCGCCCCCCGTCGCGTGCTCGGCCATGCAAGCATGACACGGGGTGGCCAGGCACCACGCCTCCCCCACGGCCCCGGGGAACAGCGCCGCAGGTGCCCCCGGGCCAGCGCCCGACCGCCCTGATGGGCGGGCGCTTCCTTCGCGTCGGGGGCGGGCTCACCCCGGGGAGGAGCCTTACCATAAAGCGCTGACCGTCACCGCCGCAGCGCCCACCCGCGGTCGGGTGATGGCCCTGCCGTTGTGACAGATGCGGTGACCAGGCGACGCGCCTCCTCAAGCCCAAGGAACAGCGCGCAGCGCCCCATTGCCCCTGCGCTCAGGCGCAGTCCCTCTGTCGCTGAAAGAGGACTGGCCGGGCGCCACTGCCCCCCCCGGCCCCGGGGAACAGCCCCGCAGGCGCCCTGATGGGCGGGCGCTTCCTTCGCGTCGGGGGCGGGCTCACCCGGGGGAGGAGCCTTGCCATGAAGCGCTGACCGTCACCGGTGCAGCGCACACCCGCGGTCGGGTGATGGCCCTCTGTCGTCAGGGACTGCGTGCTTCCGCCGCAGGGAGACCGACACCGAAGGCGCCCGCGCGGGGTCAGCGCCCGCGCGGCGCCGCCCTCTCCCGCGGGTCGCGGTCAGACGCATCCGCCGCTTGCCTTCCCGCCCTAGGTGTCGCCAGATCCCCCGATCCCTGCGCCACTCTGGAGACCCCGATGACCGACCGCCCCGATTGCATCGCCCACTGGACAGAGATCGACCCGCCCGCGCCCTGGCATTACAGCGGCGATGACGAGGCGATGGGCT
>DAIEJF010000132.1 GCA_027351005.1 Paracoccaceae bacterium
GCGGCAACCTTGCCCGCCGGCGGACCGGACACGCAACCGGCCACCCCCGCGCCGCCACCGATGCCCGATGCCGCAGCGGGACCGTCGGCAGAACCGCAACAGGCCGCGCCGCAGACCAGCCCGGCGTCCCAACCGACGCAAGCCGTGGCCGCGCTGCCACCTGCCACCCCGCCGGTGCCCGCCCCCGCTGCAGCCCAGCCGAGCGCCGCCGCGGCCACGGTCGCCGAACCACCGCCCGGCGCCGATCCGAAGCTTGCAAAGGTCCACCCGAAACCGCCACCGGCCTCGCTTTATGCGGCGCCCGTCCCCGCCGGGTCCGTCGCGCCCACCGCAGCCACCATTCTGCCGAAGCCACGCCCGACGACCGGCGTCTTCGCGCCCCCTGCACCCGCCGCCGCCCCCGCAGCCGCCGATAGCGGCAGCGATCTGGCGGTGGCAAGCTCGCTGCGCCCGAAGGCGCCGCCGAAGGCCCTGATCGCGCTGCAGGCCAAGGCGCGCACCGTCGCCGCCAAACCGACCGTGGTCGACAGCGGCGTCGCCGCCGCGCTGGCCGCGGCAGGTGCCACACCCGTGGCCGCCGTACAGCCCGCGCCGCAGGCGCAGCCGGTGGTGGATGAAGCGCCCGCCGCCGTGGCACCGATGCCCGCAATTCCGCAGAACCCGTCTGTCGTGCGCGAGGCGACGGTGAACAGCGGGCTGAACCTGAATCGCGTCAGTCTGATCGGCGTCTTCGGCACCAGCGCCGACCGCTCGGCCCTGGTGCGGATGCCGGGCGGCAAGGTGATGCGGGTTCAGGTGGGCGACACGCTCGATGGCGGCCGGGTAGCCGCCATCGGCGAGGATAACCTGTATTACGTCAAGAATGGCCAGAACGTGATGCTGGCCATGCCCAAGGGCTGATCAGCTCGCCACCTTCAGCACGCCACGCTCGATCTGATCCTGTTCGATGGATTCGAACAGCGCGCGGAAGTTGCCTTCGCCGAAGCCGTCATCGCCCTTGCGCTGGATGAACTCGAAGAAGATCGGCCCGATCACGGTCTTCGAGAAGATCTGCAGCAGGATCTTCGTTTCGCCGCCACCCAGCACCCCTTCGCCGTCGATCAGGATGCCGTGTTTCGCCAGCCGGTCGATCGGCTCCTGGTGGCCGGTCACGCGGCTGCGGCTCATCTCGTAATAGGACATCGGCGGCTTCGGCATGAACTTCAGCCCGCGTTCGGCGATTGCGTCGGTGGCGGCGTAGATGTCGTCGCTACCCACGGCGATATGCTGGATGCCTTCGCCGTTGTAGCGCTTCAGATATTCCACGATCTGCCCGGTTTCGCCCCGATCCTCGTTGATCGGGATGCGGATGCGGCCACAGGGGCTGGTCAGGGCGCGGCTATGAAGCCCGGTGAACTTGCCCTCGATGTCGAAGAAGCGGATCTGGCGGAAGTTGAACAGGTCTCCGTAGAACCTGAACCAGGTGTCCATGTTGCCCTTGTGGACGTTGTGGGTCAGGTGATCGAGGTAGTAGAATCCCACCCCCGGCTGCTTCGGCGTACCGACCCACTCGACCTCGGCCGCATAGGGGGTGTCGGTGCCATAGCGGTCGGTGAAGTAGATCAGACTGCCGCCGATACCCCGGATGGCGGGCAGGTCGAACACCCGCCCCGGCCCCTCATAGGGCGTGGCGCCCCTGGCGATGGCATGGGCATAGGCATGGGCCGCGTCGACCACGCGCCAGCACATCGAGGGCGCACAGGGCCCGTGCTCGGCCACGAACTCGGTACCATGGCTGCCAGGCTCGGCGTTCAGCACATAGGTGATGTCGCCCTGCTGCCAAAGCTCGACCGCCTTCGTCTTGTGGCGGGCGGTCAGGGCAAAGCCCATGCGGGCGAACAGATCGCGCAGCACCTGCGGATCGGGATGGGCGAATTCGACAAACTCGAACCCGTCGGTGCCGGCCGGGTTTTCGGCCGAGATCGTGGCCCGGGGGGCCTGGTGCGGGAAGGGACCCATGATCGTTCTCCTGTTCGCGTAGGGCCCAAGGAGAGGCCCCGCACCTTGCGCAAAGCGCGCATTCTGCGGCATGGTGCGAAGGAGTGGCGCGGCCTTCGCGCGTCTGATGTCGATTTGGCGCGGGATTTCCGCAGATGCTTGATGAAACCGATTCCCGCCTTCTGGCCGCGCTGCAGAAGAACGCCCACCTGACCGCCGAGGCGCTGGGAGAGGTGCTGAACCTCTCGCCCAGCCAGGCGGGGCGGCGGCGGCAGCGGCTGGAGGCGGAAGGCTATATCCTGGGCTATGCCGCCCGGGTGGATCCGCTGCGCGCGGGGCTGGCGGTGCAGGCCTTCATCCAGGTGCAGATGGCCCGCCACGCGCCCGAGGCCGCGCGATCCTTCGCGCAACTGGTCGGTACCCGCCCCGAGATCATCAGCGCCTGGACCCTGACCGGCGAGGCCGACTATCTGCTGCGCGCCTATTGCACCGATCTTGCCGGGCTGAACCGGCTGATCCACCAGGTGTTGCTGGCCCACCCCGCGGTCGCACGGGTGCAAAGCCAGATCGTGATGGATCAGTTCAAGCCCGACGCGCCGCTGCCGGTCTAGGTGCGGCGGAAGGTCAGATACTCTGGCACCCGGCCCTCGCGCAGGGCCTTCTGCTCGTAGCGGGTGGACAGCCAGTCCGCCCATGCCAGGCCCGTATCGGACACGGGCGCAAAGCCCGCAGGCGGCACTTCTTCGCGGGTCTGGCGGGCGTAATCGGCAATGTCGGTGGCCACCCGCAGTTCTGCCCCCGGCCGCATTACCCGCGCCAGCGGCAGAAGGTGCCCCGGTGTGACGAAGCGGCGCTTGTGGTGGCGAGCCTTGGGCCAGGGGTCGGGGTAGTTCAGGAACGCCTTCGCGATGCAGGCGTCAGGCAGCACGTCGAACAGGTCGCGCACGTCGCCCGGATAAACCGCAAGGTTCGTCACCCCCGCCGCGCGGATCTTGCCCAGCAGCATGGCAACGCCGTTCACGAAGGGCTCACACCCGACAATGCCGATTCCGGGGTAACGGGCGGCCATGTGCACCAGATGCTCGCCCCCGCCGAAGCCGATTTCCAGCCAGAGGGGACGCCCGTCGCCGAAGATCGCGGCGGGGTCGATGGGCGCGCGGGCGGGATTGTCCTCGCGGCTGATGCCGGGCGGGCAAAGGCGCTGCAGGTCGCCCAGGTAATCCTTCTGGCTGGCCCGCAGCGTCTTGCCGTGGCGGCGGCCGTAGAAGTTGCGCCAGTCGGTCTGCGGGGTCTCTTCGGTCATGGCCTCGGTCCGGATGGGATGCGGGCCCCTACCCGCGCGGCACCGCCGCGTCAAGTCCGGGGCCGCCGCCCGTCGGATCAGCCGCCCGCCCGCTTGTCCTGCGTCTGGGTCTGGAAATCCGACGCCTCATGCCGCTCGTGCAGTTGTTCGGCGGGATCGCCATAGGTCCGGTTCACCATCCGCCCCCGCTTCACCGCAGGGCGCGCATCGATCGCCTTCGCCCACCGCTGGACGTTGGTGTAGCTTTCCACATCCAGAAACTCGGCCGCGTTGTACTGCCGCCCCAGCGCAAGCTGGCCATACCAGGGCCAGATCGCCATGTCGGCGATGGTGTAATCCTCGCCCGCGATGAAGCGGCGGCCGGCCAGTTCCCGGTCCAGCACATCAAGCTGGCGCTTGGTTTCCATGGCAAAGCGGTCGATTGCATATTCGATCTTCACCGGCGCATAGGCATAGAAATGGCCGAAGCCGCCACCCAGGTAGGGTGCCGAACCCATCTGCCAGAACAGCCAGTTCAGCACCTCGGTGCGCGCCGGGCCGCTGGCAGGCAGGAAGGCGCCGAATTTCTCGGCCAGATGCATCAGGATCGAGGCGCTTTCGAACACGCGCACCGGCGCGGGCCCCGAGCGGTCTACCAGGGCCGGGATCTTCGAGTTCGGATTGATCTCGACAAATCCCGACCCGAACTGGTCGCCATCGCCGATGCGGATCAGCCAGGCGTCGTATTCGGCCGCATGGCCCGCGGCCAGCAGCTCTTCGAACATCACGGTCACCTTCACCCAGTTGGGCGTGCCCATCGAGTAAAGCTGGAACGGATGCCGCCCGACCGGCAGCGCCTTGTCATGCGTGGCCCCGGCGATCGGGCGGTTGATGCTGGCGAAGGTGCCGCCCGAGGGTTTGTTCCAGGTCCAGACTTTCGGGGGGGTATAGGGGGTGTCGGTCATCTCTGTCCTCTGCTCGCGGGCCGCGGAATGCCCTCGATGTAGGAGCACAGCGCGCCCGTGTCACGCGCAGGGCGGCGTTGCACAGCCGCCCTGCACCGATGCACAGGCCGCTAGCCGCGCCCGCGATAGGGCGGAACGCCCTGATCGGGCAGCCAGACGCCCTCGGGGGCAGGCCCGGTCTGCCAGAACACGTCGATCGGAATCCCGCCGCGCGGATACCAATAGGCGCCGATCCTCAGCCATTCGGGTTCGAGCAGGTCCACGATGCGCTTGCCCACATAGACCGAGCAATCCTCGTGAAACGCGCCATGGTTGCGGAAGCTGGTCAGAAAGAGCTTCAGCGACTTCGATTCCACCAGCCAGTCGCGCGGGATGTAGTCGATCACCAGATGCGCGAAATCGGGTTGCCCCGTCATCGGGCAGAGCGAGGTGAATTCGGGCGCCGTGAAGCGCACCACATACTGCGTGCCACGGTGGGGCGACGGCACCCGCTCCAGCACCGCCGTTTCCGGATTGGTCGGCGCCTCGACGGGTCGGCCAAGCTGTGTCAGGCCGGACACATCGGTCGTCATCAGCGCACCGCCTTCTTCAGTTGCTCGATCAGGTCGGTCCTTTCCCAGCTGAATCCGCCGTCGTTGTCGGGGTGGCGGCCGAAGTGACCATAGGCCGCGGTGCGGGCATAGATCGGCTTGTTCAGTTGCAGATGGGTGCGGATGCCGCGGGGCGTCAGGTCCATCACCTCGAAAAGCGCGCGCTCGATCTCGGCCTCGTCCACCTCGCCGGTGCCATGCGTGTCGACATAGATCGACAGGGGCTTGGCCACCCCGATCGCATAGGAAAGCTGGATGGTGCAGCGATCCGCCATCCCCGCGGCCACCACGTTCTTGGCCAGATAGCGCGCGGCATAGGCGGCGGAACGGTCCACCTTGGTCGGGTCCTTCCCGCTGAAGGCGCCGCCGCCATGCGGGGCCGCGCCGCCATAGGTATCCACGATGATCTTGCGGCCCGTCAGCCCCGCGTCCCCGTCGGGGCCGCCGATCACGAAGGTGCCGGTGGGGTTCACCCACCATTCGGTCTTCTCGGTCAGCCAGCCCGCGGGCAGAACCTCGCGGATGAAGGGTTCCACGATGGCGCGAATGTCGGCCGAGGTCTGCCCGGCATGGGCGTGCTGCGTCGACAGCACCAGCGAGGTGACTTCGACCGGCTTGCCATCCTCATAGCGCACCGAAAGCTGCGACTTGGCATCGGGGCGCAGTTCGGGGGCCTGGCCCGCCTTGCGCGCCTCGGCCAGCCGCCGCAGAATCGCATGGGCGTAATGGATCGGCGCAGGCATCAGTTCGGGGGTTTCGTTCACGGCATAGCCGAACATGATCCCCTGATCGCCCGCGCCATCACGATCCACCCCCTGCGCGATATGGGCGGACTGCTTGTGCAGGTAGTTGGACACCTGCAACGTATCCCAGTGGAACTCGTCCTGCTCGTAGCCGATGTCCTTCACGCAGCCGCGGACGATCGAGTCGACCTTGCCCATGTATTCCGACAGCTTGGCCTGATCGGACAGGCCGACCTCGCCGCCGACCACGACGCGGTTGGTCGTGGCAAACGTCTCGCAGGCGACCCGGGCATTGGGCTCTTCCGACAGGAAGGCGTCAAGGACGGCATCGGAAATCCGGTCGCAGACCTTGTCGGGGTGACCCTCCGAAACGGATTCGGAGGTGAAGACGTAATTCTTGCGCGGCATGGGATGGTGCTCCGTTGGTGAAACCCCGCCACGCCAGGAAGCCGTTGTGACGGTTGCGCTACAGGAGGTAATCCCCCGTCTCGCCGGGGTCAATGGCCGCGCCGCAGACGACCCCAGGCCAACAGCCCCACGAGGGTCAGCAGCAACAGAAACATGGGCCAGTCCCCGGTCCTGCTGTAGGGCGTCGCGGGCAGCGCACCGGGGATATGGGCGTCGATATGCCCTTCGGTGTTCAGGGCCAGATGCTCAAGCACCCGGCCCCTTGCGTCGATCACCGCGGTCACGCCCGTATTGGCCACCCGAAGGATCGGCAGCCCCTGTTCCACCGCGCGCAGCCGCACCTGCGCCAGATGCTGATACGGCCCCGAGAGCGCACCGAACCAGCCATCGTCGGTGATCTGCAATATCCAGTCAGGCCGGGTCGCCGTGCGCAGGTCCTGGGGAAACACACCCTCGTAGCAGATCAGCGGCAAGACATGACCAAGCGTCGGCCCCAGATCCAGCACCCGCGGCCCCGGGCCGGGGCTGTAGCCATAGCCCTGCGAGGGGGCGAAGCTGTCGATCCCCGTCAGCCGCCAGAACAGGTCGCCCAGCGGGACGTATTCGCCGAAGGGCACCAGATGGTGCTTGTCATAGACCGGCCCCACAGCACCGTCGGCCTGGATCAGCGCAAGGCTGTTGTAGGCCCGAAAGCCCTGGGTCCGCTGGATACCCAGGGCCACCGGCGTGCCATGCGCCGCCTCTGCGATGGCATCAAGCCCGCCCTGCGGCCGGTTCAGAAGGAAGGGCACCGAGGTTTCCGGCCAGACGATCAGGTCAGGGTGACCGGGCGCGGCTGTATGTGTCAGAAGCCGCTCGAAAAACATCGGCGCCAGATCATCGCGCCATTTGAGGTTCTGCGCGGCGTTGGGCTGGATCAGCCGCACGACCTGCGCCCGCGCGGGCGGCTCGGGCGCATGCAGTCGCATCAGGCCATAGCCCCCCGCCCCGCCAAGGATCGCCCAGGCGAATAGCAGGCCGCGCACGGGCCCGAAGGCCGCAGGCCCCGCCGCCGCCAGCAGCGTCATCAGGCTGAGGCCCACCGGCCCGACCAGCGCGGCCACCTGCGCAGGCCAGGTACCGATCCAGACATGGCCCACCAGCGCCCAGGGAAAGCCGGTCAGCACATAGGTCCGCAGCAGGTCGGTGCCCGCCATCGCTACCGCACAGCCCAGCGCCCTGGCCCGCGGCGTGGCGCCCAGCATCACCGCTCCTGCCGCCGACAGCGCCCAGAACAGCGCCATCCCCCCCGCCATGCCGACCAGCGCAAAGGGCGCCATCCAGGCATCCTGCTGCGGGTCGACGAAGAAAGGATCGACGATCCAGAACATCGCGGCGGTGAAATACCCCACCCCCGCCAGCCACCCAAGCCCGGCCGCGCCACGAACCGATGCCACCGGCGCCAGAAGCCAGATGAGCCCGGCCAGCGCGGGCAGCGCCAGCCACCAGAAGCCCAGCGGCGCCTGCCCGGTGGCCACCAATGCCCCCAGCAGAACCACGGCAATGCCAAGGCCGGGGCGGCGGCGCTGCCGCGGACGAAGGTCAAGCCGGGCGACCATGCGCTCAGCCGTCCTCGCCTTCGGCGCCGCCACCGCCGACAGGCAGGCGCACCCGCAGCCGCTTGATGCGGCGGGGATCGGCGTCGACCACCTCGAAGGCCACGCCGCTGTCATGGGCGATCACCTCGCCACGCGCCGGAACCCGGCCTGACAGCAGCGAGACGAGCCCGCCCAGCGTATCCACCTCTTCCTCGTCGGGATTGGTGCGCAGGCGCAGGCCGATATGGGCCTCGAACTCGTCCAGCGGGGCGCGGGCCTGCACAAGGTAGACGCCGGGCTTTTCCAACAGCCACAGCGCCCCTTCGGCCTCGTCGTGTTCGTCCTCGATCTCGCCGATGATGGTTTCCACCACATCTTCCAGCGTCACCAGACCATCGACCCCGCCATATTCGTCGATCACCAGCGCCAGATGGACCCGGTCGCGCTGCATCTTCTGCAACAGCACCCCAACCGGCATCGAGGGCGGCGCGTAAAGCACCGGCCGCACCAGCTTGCGCAGGTTGAAGCGCCCCGCCCCGGCGCCAAAGCCGTAGCCCAGCGCCAGATCCTTCAGCAAGACCTGCCCCAGCGGCTTGTCCAGCGTGTCCTTGTAGACAGGCAGCCGGGAATAGCCGCTGTCGCGGAACACCTCGACAAGTTCGTCCTTGCCGATGTCGGCAGGCACCGCGACGATTTCCGCCTTGGGGATGGCCACGTCATCGACGCGAAGCCGCCGGAGGTTCGACAGGCCCAGCGGCGGCAGGCTGACCGGTGCGGCTCCGCTCTGGGCGGGGTCCTGACGCTCGCCCCCCTCGGACGCGGTGCGCGGCTTGAACAGGCGGCTCAGCAGGCTGCGCTGACCGGTGTCGTCGGGGGCCGTGTTCTGCACCGGATCCCCGTCATCGCCGCTACTCCCCATCTGTCCTGTCCAACTCCGCTTCCGTCACGAATATGGGTCTGCAACACCCAGCCTCGCAAGGATCGCCGTTTCAAGGCCTTCCATCCGGGTGGCGTCGCCGTCACGGATGTGGTCGTAGCCCAGAAGATGCAAGGTTGCATGAACGATCAGATGCGTCACATGGTCGTGCGCGGATTTCTGCGCCGCCTCTGCCTCAGCCATGCAGGTATCCCAGGCGATCGCGATGTCGCCCAGCTCCACCGGGTTGTCCGGCGATCCCGGTACAGGCAGGTCGGGCGCGGCGCCCTCTGCCGCAGCGCCCCGCTCGTCCGAGGGCCAGCTCAGCACATTGGTGGGCCGCGGCTTGCCACGGAAATCGGCGTTCAGCCCGGCGATGCGGGCATCGCTGCACCCCATCACCACCAGCGAAAACCCCGCCGGATCAAGGCACAGCCCGGCCAGCGCCGCCCCCGCCGCACGTTCGGCCACGCGGGCAAGGCCAAAGTCCTGCCAGCGCGCATCCTCGATCACGGTGTCAACCAGCGGCCTCATCGTCGCGCTCATACGCCTCGATGATCCGGGCGACAAGCGGGTGGCGAACCACGTCCTTTGCGGTGAAGTAGTTGAAGGTCACACCCTTCACCCCCTTCAGGATCCGCTCGGCCTCGGCCAGCCCCGAGGCCACGCCCCGCGGCAGGTCGACCTGCGTGCGGTCGCCGGTGATGACCATCCGGCTGCCCTCGCCAAGCCGTGTCAGAAACATCTTCATCTGCATCGAGGTGGCGTTTTGCGCCTCGTCCAGCACCACGAAGGCATTCGAGAGGGTCCGCCCCCGCATGAAGGCCAGCGGCGCAATCTCGATCTGCTTTTCCTCAAGCATCTTCTGGACCTGCTTGGCAGGCAGGAAATCGTTCAGCGCGTCGTAAAGCGGCTGCATGTAGGGGTCGACCTTTTCCTTCATGTCGCCCGGCAGGAAGCCCAGCCGCTCGCCCGCCTCGACCGCGGGACGCGACAGGATGATGCGGTCGACATGCCCGCCGATCAGCATCGACACGCCCACGGCAACCGCCAGATAGGTCTTGCCGGTGCCCGCAGGCCCGATGCCGAAGCCAAGCTCGTTGGCATAAAGCGCCTTGACGTATTCCTTCTGCGCCTCGGTGCGGGGCTCCACTACCTTGCGGCGGGTGCGGATCTCGACGCGGCCGCCCTGGAACATCTCGAGCTGGTCGGCGGGGCCGCCGCCGCGCGCGGGCGTGTCGAAGATCGGATCGCCCAGCCGGATCGCGCCGTCGATGTCGCCCGCGTCCACAGGCCGACCGGCCTCGAGCCGGGCGTAAAGGCCGCGCAGCACCACAGCGGCCTGGGCGCGCGCAGCCCCCGGCCCCATCACCGCCAGCTGATTCCCGCGCCGCAGGATCTGCACGCCGACCTGGTGTTCGATCTGGGCAAGGTTCCTGTCGAACTGCCCGCAAAGATCGATCAGCAGGCGGTTGTCGGGAAATTCCAGAAGCGTTTCAAGCACGTCTTCGGGGCGAGGCGGGGGGGTCAGCGCGGTGATGCCCAAAAATGACTCCGTTGCAAGAGGGCCATGGGACGATGGTGAGACCAGACGGCTCTTTACGCAAGCTATTGTGTGGAAATATCGGCTTCGTGACAAAATCGTGCAAGGGGGCGCGTTTCGGGCAGGCGCATTCGCCCATTCCGCGGGCGGCGCCGACCTTTCAGCACAAGGGGGGCGCGGCGGCCCCCCCTGTCTTGCCCCCGGCGTCCGGGGGCTGCAATGAAACCCTGGCTGCCCCGGGGAGCAGCCGCCGTCTCAGTTCGTCGCCGCGGCCTTGGGCGGCAAGGCGGGGGCGTTGCACACCGGTTTGCCCTGCGGGGTGACACGCGGCGACATGAAGGCCCCGGTGCCTTCGATGAAATACCAGCTCTGGCAGCCCGTGGGGCTGACCCAGATGCCGACATTCTCGTTATCAGGGTGCGCCAGCGGCTGCGTGAACCCCCCGCCGCAGGCCGACAGCGCGGCAACGCCAACAAGGGCAAGCACGATCTTGATGTTCATCTGCCTGTCCCCCGGCTCAGTTGCACATGACTTCGACGCGGCGATTGAGCGCGCGTCCGTCGGCTGTCGCGTTGTCGGCGCGCGGCTGGGTGTAGCCAAAGCCCTGGACTGCCGCCACATTGGCCCCCGCTGCGCGGGCGATGCTGGCCACCGCATTGGCGCGGTTGGTGGACAGTTGCATGTTGTAGCCGTAGCTGCCCACGTTGTCGGTGTGGCCGTTGACCGTGAAGCTGGTCGCCCCGTTGGTCCGGAAGAAGTCCATCAGCCGCCGCCGCCCGTCAGGCCCGATCGCATAGCTGTCGGTCGCGAAAAGCTGGTCGGTCGAGGCGACAAGGCAGGGCTGCTGTACGGCCCTTGGGCATTGCACGGTCCCGTCGGGCCGGAAGACCGGGGTCATGAACCCCTGCCAGCCGTTGTAGATGGCGTAGTGCTGGCACCCATCCGGGTCGGTCCAGATCGAGGGAACCGCACCATCCAGCGCATGGCTCGTATCGGCGGCGGCTTCACCCGCCAAACCGGCGACGCCCAGAAAGGCCGCGGCAGAAATCGCAACAAGTCTTCTTCCGGCCCGGACAGGCCGTTGTTCAATGGTCATATGCCACCCCTTTTTCTTGCCCCCCGGCACCGGCGCTGTGGCAGCAGCACCGGCAGATTGCAGACACACGGAAGGGTGCGCGAAAGCGGCTAAATTGTGAAGAATTTGCTAACGGCTGGACCAAAAGGATCGACGCGGACGGGAACAGTCCGAGCCCAGACCTGCGATTGACGACCATATGACGCACAATCGAGGCGTCTTCATTAAACATTGCGGCCGAAATCAGGCGAACTCATGGCGCCGAAATCAACTCTCCGGCGAGTGAGTTGGGATCGGACCGGGTGATTCGAACCCGCTGCAGCGTTCCGAGCAGGGCCGCGTCGCCCAGCACATGCACGGCATGATTGTAATCCGACTTGCCCGTGATCTGGCCCGGCATCCGGCCGGGTTTCTCGAACAGCACCCCCAGCTCGCCGCCCACCATGCTTTCCTGCACGGCCTTCTGCTGACGCGACAGCAGCGCCTGCAAGCGGTGCAGCCGTTCGTCGGCCACTTCGGCAGCCACCGGGGTCTTTTCCGCCGCGGGCGTGCCGGGGCGGGCCGAGTACTTGAACGAGAACGCGGTGCCATATCCGACCGCCTCGATCAGGTCGAGTGTGGCCTGAAAATCGGCCTCGGTCTCGCCCGGGAAGCCCACGATGAAATCCGAGGTCAGCAGGATGTCCGGCCGCGCCGCACGGATGCGGCCGATCAGGTCAAGGTACTGCGCCGCGGTATGCTTGCGCGCCATCGCCTTCAGGATGCGGTCGCTGCCCGACTGTACCGGCAGGTGCAGGTAGGGCATCAGCTTGTCCACCTCGCCATGCGCGGCGATCAGCGCGTCGTCCATGTCGTTGGGATGCGAGGTGGTGTAGCGGATGCGCAAAAGCCCGTCGATCTGCGCCAGATCGCGCACCAGACGCCCCAGTCCGCCGTCCCCCCCGTGCCAGGCATTCACGTTCTGCCCCAGCAGGGTGATTTCACGCGCGCCCTTTTCCACCAGCGCCCGCGCCTCGGACAGGATCCGGTCGGCCGGGCGGCTGACCTCGGCCCCGCGGGTGTAGGGCACCACGCAGAAGGCGCAGAACTTGTCGCAGCCCTCCTGCACCGTCAGGAAAGCCGTGGGCCCGACCGAGGGTGCGGGGCGTTCGGGCAGATGGTCGAACTTGTCCTCGGCCGGAAAGTCGGTGTCGATCGCCCGCGCGCCACCCTCGACCGCCTTGGCCATCGCGGGCAGGCGGTGATAGCTTTGCGGCCCCACGACCAGATCGACCAACGGCATCCGCTTCAGGATCTCCTCGCCCTCGGCCTGCGCGACGCAGCCCGCCACGCCGATCTTCAGACCGGGGTTCGCAACCTTCAGCGGACGCAGGCGGCCAAGGTCGGAATAGACCTTCTCGGCCGCCTTTTCGCGGATGTGGCAGGTGTTCAGCAGAACCATGTCGGCCTCTTCCGCGGTGCCGACACTGACATACCCCTGCGCGCCCAGCGTCTCGGCCATGCGTTCGCTGTCATAGACATTCATCTGGCAGCCGTAGGACTTGATGAACAGCTTCTTCGGTCCGGCCATGGCACAGGCTCCTGCGTTCGGGCGGCGTTCCCTACCCCGTGGCGGGCGAATGCGCAACGCTTGCAATGCGGCGCAGGCTGAGGGAGGCTTGCCCCCCAAGGATAGTGCGATGGACCACGACAGTCTCGACCGTTTTCTGGCCGATCAGGCGGCGGCGCTGGCCAAGGGGCCGGTGGCGATGATCTTTGCCGAAGACGCGGTGGAACTGGACAGCACCGTGCGCCACCATCTGTCTGCGGGCTTCCGTCCCGTGTTGCTGCTGGGCATCGAGATCGACGGTCTGGCGCCAGAGCTTGCCGGACAGATCCACCGCATCCGCCATGACATCCACGCCGACCAGGCGGTGCCCGCGGCGGTCAACCGGATCATCGCCGCCGCGCCGGGCGCCTGGATGTATTACTGTTACAACGCGGAATACCTGTTCTTTCCGTTCTGCGAGACGCGGAACGTGCGCGAGATGCTGGCGTTCCACAGCGAGGAACGCCGCAACGCGATGCTGACCTATGTGGTCGATCTCTACGCCGGCGATCTTGACCGCTTTCCCAACGCCGTCAGCCGGGACGATGCGCTGATCGACAGGTCAGGCTACTATGCCCTTGGCCGTCCCGACCCGGCCAACCACAACCACCCGCGCGAGCGTCAACTCGATTTCTTCGGCGGCCTGCGCTGGCGGTTCGAGGAACACATTCCCCCCGCCAAACGCCGGATCGACCGGATCGCCCTGTTCCGCGCAGCGGCGGGACTGGAGCTGGGCGAGGGGCACAGGTTCAACGTCGAGGAATACAACACCTATGCCTGCCCCTGGCACAACAACCTGACGGCGGCGATCTGTTCCTTCCGTACGGCGAAGGCGCTGAAGACGAACCCCGGCAGCCGGTTCGACATCTCGAGCTTCCGCTGGCACAACTCCACCCCGTTCCGATGGCACAGCCAGCAACTGATGGACCTTGGATTGATGGAACCGGGGCAGTGGTTCTAGGCAGGGGGGTTCCGGCTTTGCCGGATCAGACCCGGCGCAGCCGGATCACAACGTCCACCCGCGAGATCTCGGCGCCCTCGGGCACCTCTGGCAGGCCCAGGATCCGCAACCCTTCGGCGGGGGCGTCGGTCAGGGCCTGGTTGTCTTCCCAGTAGAAATGCGGATGGTCGTCGCGCCGTGTGTCGAAGTAGCTGCGCGTGCCATCCACCGTGATCTCGTTCAGCAACCCGGCCGAACAGAACGCCCGGAGCGTGTTGTACACGGTCGCAAGCGACACCTGTTCCCCCGCGACCCGCGCTGCGGTGAACAGGCTTTCCGCGGTGACATGCCGGTTTGCGCCATCCCCGACCAGCAGGGCCGCCAGACACAGGCGTTGCCGCGTCGGGCGCAGCCCGGCCTCACCCAACCAGCGCGTCGCCGCGTCAAGCGCGGCCGGCGTCATCTGTGACAACGTATCTTCCATAGTCAAAGGATAAGGTCGGGAACGGGCCTTTTCAAACGAAAACCGCGCGCCCCCTGCCCTTGCCACCGCTCTGACCCCGATGATAGAGGATCACAGGGACGAGGATCGACAAGGGGGACGGGGCCGCATGGCGGGCTATCCGACGCATTTCGACAAGGAAGACCTGCTGCGCTGCGCGCGAGGGGAACTGTTCGGGCCGGGCAATGCGCAGCTTCCCTTGCCGCCGATGCTGATGATGGACCGCATCACCGATATCTCGGAGGATCGCGGCCTGCACGGCAAAGGCCATGTCGTCGCCGAATTCGACATCACCCCCGACCTGTGGTTCTTCGACTGCCACTTCCCCGGCAACCCGATCATGCCAGGCTGCCTCGGCCTTGACGGGCTCTGGCAGTTGACCGGCTTCAACCTCGGGTGGCGCGGCTGGCAGGGGCGCGGCTATGCGCTTGGCGTCGGCGAGGTCAAGTTGACCGGCATGGTGCGCCCCGACCGCAAGCGTCTTACATATTTCGTGGATTTCACCAAGGCGATCCAGACCCGCAGGCTGACCATGGGGGTTGCCGATGGCCGGGTCGAGGCCGATGGCGAGGAAATCTATGTGGTCAAGGATATGAAGGTCGCGCTCTCGGCGAGCTGACCTGGAAGGAGAATGCCCATGCGTCGCGTCGTCGTTACCGGGATCGGGATCATTTCGCCCATCGGCAATTCCGCAGCCGAGGTGGAAGCCGCGCTCCGCGCGGGCAAGTCGGGCATCGTCTTTGCCGAGGACTATGCCGAACACGGCTTCCGCAGCCAGGTGAAGGGCCAGCCCCAGATCGTGCTGGAAGACAACATCGACAAGCGCGACCTGCGGTTCATGGGCCCCGGCGCCGCCTACAACTTCCTCGCCATGAAGCAGGCCGTGGCGGATTCCGGGCTGGACGAGTCCGACGTGTCGAACCCGCGCACGGGCCTGATCATGGGCTCGGGCGGGCCGTCCACGTCGAACTTCTTCCAGGCGCACCAGATCGTCATGGAAAAGGGCGCCCCAAAGCGGATGGGGCCGTTCATGGTCACCCGCTGCATGTCGTCGACCAACTCGGCCTGCCTGGCCACGCCGTTCCGCATCAAGGGGGTGAACTACTCGATCACCTCCGCCTGCTCGACCTCGGCCCATTGCATCGGCAACGGGGTCGAACTGATCCAGATGGGCAAGCAGGACATCGTCTTTGCCGGCGGCGGCGAGGAGCTGGACTGGACGCTGTCCTGCCTTTTCGATGCGATGGGCGCGATGTCGTCGAAATACAACGACACGCCCTCGACCGCCTCGCGCCCCTATGATGCAACGCGCGACGGCTTTGTCATCGCGGGCGGCGGCGGCGTCGTCGTGCTCGAGGAACTGGGCCACGCGCTGGCCCGCGGCGCCAAGATCTATGGCGAGGTCACCGGCTATGGCGCGACCTCAGACGGCTATGACATGGTCGCCCCCTCGGGCGAAGGCGGCGAGCGGTCCATGCGGCTTGCCCTGTCGACGCTTCCCGAAGGGCGCCATGTCGACTACATCAACAGCCACGGCACCTCGACCAGCGTGGGCGACGTGACCGAGGTCGATGCCATCCGCCGTGTCTTCGGCGACGGCCAGACGCCGCCGATCTCGTCGACCAAGTCGCTGACGGGGCACAGCCTGGGCGCCACCGGGGTGCACGAGGCGATCTATTCGCTGCTGATGATGAACGGCAACTTCATCGCAGCCTCGGCCAATGTCACCACCCTGGACCCCTCGCTGAAGCCCGCCGAAATCGTCACCACGCTGCGCGAGAACGTGACGCTCGACTCGGTCCTGTCCAACAGCTTCGGCTTCGGCGGCACCAACGCCACGCTGGTCTTCAGCAAGTTCCACGCTTGATCCAAGGGGTGCCTGAATGGCCGATTTGATGAAGGGCAAACGCGGGCTGATCATGGGCGTCGCCAACGACCGCTCGATCGCCTGGGGGATTGCCAAGGCGATGGCCGAAGAAGGCGCGGAACTGGCCTTTTCCTACCAGGGCGACGCGTTCGGAAAGCGGGTCGAGCCGCTGGCCCAGTCGCTTGGCTCGAACCTGCTGCTGGATGTCGACGTGATGGACGACGCCTCGCTTGACGCGGCCTTTGCCCGTCTGCAAGAGGCCTGGGGCACGATAGACTTCGTGGTCCATGCCATTGCCTATTCCGACAAGCACGAACTGACCGGCCGGTTCATCAACACCACGCGCGAGAATTTCAAGACCTCGCTCTGCATCTCGTGCTTCTCGTTCATCGACGTGGCAAAGCGCGCGGCGCCCTTGATGCCGAACGGCGGCACGCTGCTGACCCTGACCTATCAGGGCTCGAACCGCGTGACCCCGTTCTACAACGTGATGGGCGTGGCCAAGGCTGCGCTGGAATCCGCGGTGCGCTACTTGGCCAACGACCTCGGGCCCGACAGGATCCGCGTCAACGCGATCAGCCCGGGCCCGGTCAAGACGCTGGCAGGTGCGGCGATCGGCGGGGCGCGCAAGACCTTCCGGCAGACCGAGGCCAACGCGCCCATGCGCCAGAACGCCACGCTTGAGACGATCGGCGGCACGGCGGTCTACCTTGCATCGGATTACGGCGCGCTGACCACCGGCGAGATCATTCGCGTGGATGGCGGCTATCACGTGCTGGGCATGCCCCAGCCGGAGAACATCTGAGCCATGCCGGGCCGCCCGCCAAAGGGGGGCCCGCGCGTCAGGCGGCCCGCACCGCGGCGCAGCTTCACCGACTCCATCTCGACCATGCAGCGCATGGATGTGCGCACCATCGGCGCCCGGCGCCGTGTTGGCGCCGACATCTATCATGCGCTGGTCGGCATGACCTGGCCGCGGTTCTTCCTGACCTTCGCGGCGGTCTTCATCGGCATCAACGCGGTCTTTGCCGGCCTTTACCTGCTTGTCCCCGGAGAGTTGGCGGGCGGCGAGGCCGAACCAGTATCGCCCTTCGCGCGGGCCTTCTTCTTTTCCGTCCACACCCTTGCGACGGTGGGCTACGGCAATGTCGTGCCCAACTCGCTGCTGGGCAACCTGCTGGTCACGGTTGAAATCGGCTTTGGGATCCTGCTGATCGCGGTCACCTCGGGGCTGATGTTCGCGCGGTTTTCGCGCCCCCGCGCGCGCATCCTGTTTTCCCGCACGGTGGTTGTCGCCACCTTCGACGGGGTTCCGCATCTGATGTTCCGCGCGGCCAACCAACGGCACAACTTCATTCTGGAAGCCACCGCCCGGCTCAGCCTGATCCGGCAGGAACACCACGACGGCCAGGTGATGCGGCGGTTCCATGATCTGGACCTGACCCGCAGCCGCAATCCCGTGTTTTCCCTGAGCTGGCTGGTGATGCACCGGATCGACGAAGAAAGCCCGCTCTGGGGCCTTGATGCCGAGGGCGCGGCGGCTGTGGACCTGGAACTGGTGGTGGTGATGACCGGCTTCGACCTGACGATGTCGCAGCAGGTCTACATGCGCCACGCCTGGCCCGCCACGGCGATCCGCTGGGAGCATCGTTTCGTCGATGTCATCACGCGCGATGACGATGGCCGCCGGGTTCTGGATTACACCCGCTTCCACGACACGCACCCCGAGTAAGACGGTTCCGGGCCAAGCGCCCTTCCCCTCTCCCGCCGCCTGTGCCACCTTCCCGGCGGAGGTCCCCATGCCCATCACCACTTGCGTCTTCGATGCCTATGGCACGCTGTTCGATGTAAATGCCGCCGCACGCCGTGCCGCCGCCGAACCGGGGGGCGAACGGCTTGCCGCGGTCTGGCCCCGGCTGGCCGAGGATTGGCGGCGCAAGCAGCTGGAATACAGCTGGCTGCGCGCGATCACCGGGGCGCACGCCGATTTCCGCCAGGTCACGGCCGACGGGCTCGACTGGGCGATGGAGGCCGCGGGGCTTGCCGACCCGGCGCTGCGCGACCGGCTGATGGCGCTGTACGACCGGCTTGATGCCTACCCCGAGGTTCCCGCGACGCTGGCCGCGCTGAAGGCCGCGGGCTTTGCCACCGCGATCCTGTCGAACGGCTCGCCCGCCATGCTGGAGGCCGCCGTCACCTCGGCTGGGATCGGCGACCGGCTGGACGCGGTGCTGTCGGTCGAAGCCGCGGGGGTCTTCAAACCATCCGCCAGGGTCTACGACCTGGTGGGCGCGCGGTTCGGCTGCCAGCCCGCGCAGGTGCTCTTCGTCTCGTAGAACGGCTGGGATGCGGGATCGGCCACGGGCTATGGCTTCACCACCGCCTGGGTCAACCGTGCAGGCACGCCGGTGGACCGGCTGCCCTGGCGCCCGGCGCATGTCTTGCCCGACCTCACCCCCCTTCCCGCCCTTGCCCGGAGCCTCTGATGCCGCATTTCACCGCCGCAGACGGCGCCCGCCTGCACTACACAGACGAAGGCGCGGGCACGCCTCTTCTGTGTCTGCCCGGTCTGACGCGCACGGAGGGCGACTTTGCCTACATGGCCCCGCACCTGCCGCCCTGCCGCCTGATCCGGATGGATTACCGCGGCCGCGGGGGGTCTGATTTCACCGGCGCGGCCACCTACACCGTCCCGCAGGAGGCGCAGGACGCAGTGGCCCTGCTCGATCACTTGGGGGTGGCGAAAGCCGCGCTGCTGGGCACCTCGCGCGGGGGGCTGATCGGGATGTTCCTGGCCGCAACCGCCCATGACCGGCTGCTGGGCCTGTGCCTGAACGACGTGGGCCCGGTGATCGAACGCGCCGGGCTGGAACGCATCTTCGGCTATGTCGGTCGCAACCCGCGGGCCCGGACGCATGCCGAGATGGCCGCCATGCTGCCCGGCGCCATGCCCGGCTTTGCCAACGTACCCCCGGACCGCTGGCTGGCCGAGGCCCGGCTGCACTACCGCGAGACGCCCGACGGCCTTCGCATCACCTACGACCCTGCACTGCGCGAGGCGTTCCTGAAGGCGTTCGAGGGGCCGCCGGGCGATGCCTGGCCGCTGTTCGATGCGGCCGCGGGCCTGCCGCTGGCGCTGATCCGCGGCGCCAACTCGGACCTTCTGGCGCCCGCCACCGCGGCCGAGATGCGCCGACGCCGCCCCGACATGATCTTTGCCGAGGTGCCCGACCGCGCCCACATCCCCTTTCTCGACGAGCCAGAGGCGCTCGCCGTCCTGCACCGCTGGCTTGCCGCCTGCGCCTGACCCGAGGTTCCCATGACCGACATCCGCATGATCGAGGCCGCCGCCGCCCGCCTTCAGGGCCACGCGCGCCGCACGCCGCTGCTGTCCTCGCCCTTCCTGGACGAAATCGCCGGGCGGCGCGTCTTCGTGAAGGCCGAATGCCTGCAACACACCGGCAGCTTCAAGTTCCGCGGCGCGTGGTCCGCCGTTTCGGCGCTGGACCCCGCGACGCGGGCGCGGGGTGTCATCGCCTTTTCCTCGGGCAACCATGCGCAGGGCGTGGCCTGGGCCGCGCGGCTGCATGCCGTGCCCTCGGTCATCGTGATGCCGGCCGATGCGCCGGCGCTGAAAATCGCCAACACCCGCGCGCTGGGGGCCGAGGTGATCCTGTACGACCGTGCCACCGAGGACCGCGACGCGCTGGGGGCCCGGATCGCGACCGAGCGCGGGCTGACGCTGATCAAGCCCTTCGACGAGCCGCAGGTGATCGCGGGCCAGGGCACCGTGGGGCTGGAGATCGCCGAGCAGGCCGCGGAGGCGGGCATCAGCCACGCCGATGTGCTGGTCTGCTGTGGCGGCGGGGGGCTGACCTCGGGGATCGCGCTGGCGCTGGAATCGCGCGCGCCCGGCCTGCGCGCCCGCCCGGCCGAGCCGCAGGGGTTCGACGATGTGGCCCGCTCTTTGTCCGCGGGCACGATCCAGCGCAACGCGGCCCTGACAGGGTCGATCTGCGATGCGATCATCACCCCGCAGCCCGGCAACCTGACCTTCCCCATCCTGCACCGCCTTTGCGGCCCCGGTCTGGCCGTCAGCGATGACGAGGCGCTGGCTGCCGTCGCGCTGGCCTTCCTGCGGTTGAAGATCGTGCTGGAGCCGGGCGGCGCGGTGGCACTTGCCGCCGCCCTCTTCCGCCCCGACCAGATCGCGGGCGAGGCGGTGATTGCCGTCGCGTCGGGCGGCAATGTCGACCCCGACATGTTCGTGACGGCGCTGCAGACGCTTGGCTGACCTTGCCTTCGGGGACCGCCAATTTAATTGACGATGACAATCAATTGCAGCATGCTGCATCTGGGGAGAGTCATCATGCGAACACAAGTCTGCATCATCGGGGGCGGCCCCTCCGGCCTGCTTCTGGCGCAACTTCTGCACCGGGCGGGGATCGACACGGTTGTTCTGGAACGCCGCGACCGCGCCTACGTTCTGTCGCGGATCCGCGCGGGCGTGCTGGAATGGGGCACCGTAGGGATGCTTGATGCGGCGGGCGTGGGCGAACGGATGCACCGCGAGGGCTTCATGCATGGCGGCACCCTGCTGTCGGCCCGCAACCGCGCGATCCGCATCGATTTCGAGGCGCTGGTTGGCACCCGCGTCATGGTCTACGGACAGACCGAGGTGACGCACGACCTCTATGACGCGCGGGACGCGATGGGCGGCGTGGTGATCGACAGCGCCGAAGGCGTCACGCTTCACGGCCTGCCCGATGCGCCGTTCGTCACCTACACCAAGGACGGCACCGAACACCGGATCGACTGCGATTACATCGCGGGCTGTGACGGTTTCCACGGTGTCAGCCGCGCCGCCCTGCCGGCTTCGCTGCTGAAGACGTTCGAAAAGGTCTATCCCTTCGGCTGGCTTGGCGTCCTGTCGGAAACGCCACCCGTCTCGCATGAACTGATCTACGCCAACCACGAACGCGGCTTTGCGCTGTGTTCGATGCGCAATGCCAACCTCAGCCGCTACTACCTGCAGGTACCGCTGACCGACCGGGTCGACCAGTGGTCGGATAGCGCCTTCTGGGATGAACTGCGCCGCCGCATCCCGCACGAGGCCGCAGATACCCTTGTCACCGGCCCCACGATCGAAAAATCCATCGCCCCGCTGCGCAGCTTCGTGGCGGAACCGATGCGCTGGGGGCGGCTGTTCCTGGTTGGCGATGCGGCCCATATCGTGCCGCCGACCGGCGCCAAGGGGCTGAACCTGGCGGTGTCGGATGTGCATTACCTGTCGCAGGCGCTGATCGCGCGCTACCGCGACGGCACCGAGGATCTGGTCGAGGCCTATTCCGACCGCGCGCTGGCGCGGGTCTGGAAGGCGATCCGCTTCAGCTGGTGGATGACCACGCTGCTGCACCGCTTCCCCGAACAGACAGAGTTTGACCAGCACATCCAGAACAGCGAGATCGCCTATCTGGAACATTCCACCGCCGCGCGGACGGTGCTGGCGGAAAACTACGTTGGCCTGCCATACTGAGGGTGCCATGCAAGTCTGCGATCTGGGCGACGTGAAGCTGCATTACCGCGAAGATGGCGACCCACGGGGCGCGCCGGTGGTCTTTGCCAATTCGCTGGGCACCGACCTGCGGCTTTGGGATGACGTGGTGCCGCTGCTGCCGCCCGGCCTGCGGCTGATCCGCTATGACAAGCGCGGCCATGGCCTGTCGGATTGCCCGCAAGGCCCCTACGGAATGGGCACGCTGGTGCGGGATGCCGAACGGCTGCTGGACGCGCTGGAGGTCAGGGATGCGGTCTTCGTCGGCCTCTCCATCGGCGGGCTGATCGCGCAGGGGCTGGGCACAAAGCGGCTGGACCTGATCCGCGGGCTGGTGCTGTCGAACACGGCGGCCAAGATCGGCACCGCCGATAGCTGGGCCGCGCGCATCGCGGCGGTTCGGGCGCAGGGCATCGCCCCGATCGCCGACGGCATCCTGGAACGCTGGTTTGCCAAGGGGTTTCGCGCCACCCCCGCCTTCACCGCCTGGGCCAACATGCTGATCCGCCAGCCGGTCGAGGGCTACATCGGCTGCTGTGCCGCCATCGCGGGCACCGATTTTTACACCACCACCGCCGCCCTGACCCTGCCCACGCTGGTCATCGCCGGGTCCGAGGATGGATCGACCCCGCCAGACCTGGTGCGCGAGACGGGCGATCTGATCAAGGGCAGCCGGTTCCACCTGATGCGCGGCGTGGGCCACCTGCCTTGCGTGGAAAAGCCCGCCGAATATGCCGAGGTTCTGTCCCGTTTTCTGAAGGAGATCGGCCATGTCTGAGCGCTTGAAACAGGGCGAGAAAACCCGCCGCAAGACGCTGGGCGAAGAGCATGTGAACCGCTCGCGCAAGGCCCAGACCGACTTCGACGCCCCCTTCCTCGACCTCATCACCGAGGCGGCCTGGGGCCACGTCTGGACGCGCGACACGATCCCGCCGCGCGAACGTTCGATGCTGACGCTGGCGCTGCTGGCGGGCCTTGGCAACTGGGAGGAATTCGAACTGCACCTGCGCGCCACCTCCAACACCGGCGCCACGCCCGAGGATATCCGCGAGGTGCTCTTGCATGTCGCCATCTACGCGGGCGTGCCCCGCGCCAACCACGCCTTCAAACTTGCCCGCAAGATTCTTGCGGAACGGGGGGAACATGTCTGACGCGCCCACGACCGGCCCGCTGATCGCGCGCAACCGTCTCTGGCATCCACCGGCCTATACCCCGGGTTACAAGACATCGGTCACCCGCGCACCCAGCCGCGCGCTGGTGGCGATGGGATCGACCCTCAGCGAGGAAACCGGCCCCGCCTTCGGCCGCGACATGCTGGGCGAGCTGGACAACAACCTGATCCTGAACTTCACCGGCCAGCCCGCAATCGGCGAACGCATCATCGTGCACGGCCGGGTGCTGGATGAAACCGCCCGCCCGGTTCCCGGCGTCCTGGTCGAGATCTGGCAGGCCAACGCGGGCGGCCGGTACCGCCACAAGAAGGATGGCTACACCGCGCCGCTCGACCCCAATTTCGGCGGCTGCGGGCGGACCGTGACGAATGCAGAGGGCCGTTACGAATTCCTGACGATCCGCCCGGGCGCCTATCCCTGGCCGAACGGGGTGAACGACTGGCGGCCGATGCATATCCATGTGTCGGTCTTCGGTTCGGGCTTCGGGCAGCGCCTGATCACCCAGATGTATTTCGAGGGCGATCCGCTGATCAAACGCTGCCCGATCGTGAACACGATCCCGGACCCCGCCGCCATCGACAGGCTGGTCGCGCCGCTCGACATGGGGATGGCGATCCCGATGGATTGCCTGGCCTACCGCTTCGACATCGTGCTGCGCGGCCGCCGCCAGACCCATTTCGAGAACCGCAGAGAGGGGATGTGATGCCGCAACCGCTGGACTATCTGCCGGAATCACCTTCGCAGACCGCGGGGCCCTATGTACATATCGGGCTGGTGCCGAACCTTCTGGGCAATACCGGCATCTACCCCGAGGACCTGGGCCGCTCGCCCATCCGCGACGGCGCAAAAGGGCAGCGCATCACCATCACCGGCCAAGTGCGCGACGGCGCTGGCATGATCCTGCGCGATGCGCTGATCGAAAGCTGGCAGGCCGATGCGGCAGGGCTCTACCCCTCGCCCGGCGAACGCCGCGGAACCGCCGACCCCAACGTGACCGGCTGGGCCCGCATCGTGGCCGATTTCGAGAGCGGCGACTGGCGGCTGACGACGATCAAGCCGGGGCCCGTGGCGCTGCCGCAGGGCGGGGTGATGGCACCGCATATCTCGCTCTGGATCGTCGCGCGCGGAATCAACACCGGCCTGCAGACCCGCATCTATTTCGAGGACGAGGCAGAGGCCAACGCCGTCTGCCCCGTGCTTGCACGAATCGAACACAAGGCGCGCATCCCCACACTGCTGGCAAAAGCCGCGGGCCCTGGCGAATACCGCTTTGACATCGTGCTGCAAGGCTCCGATGAAACTGTGTTCTTCGATCTCTGATGGCACAGTTCCTGCTGATCCACGGGTCCTGTCACGGCGCCTGGTGCTGGCGTGACGTCTTGCCATTACTCAACACCAGCGGCCACAGTGCGCGCGCCATAGACCTGCCCGGTCACGGCCAGGACAGGACGCCTGCGGGTGCGGTCACGCTGGACGCCTATGCCCGCGCCATCGTCAATGCGATCGACGCACCGGTCATCCTGGTCGGCCATTCGATGGGCGGCTACCCGATCACCGCCGCCGCGGAACTGGCGCCCGGGAAGGTGACGAAGCTGGTCTACCTCTGCGCCTATGTTCCCGTCCCGGGTGAAAGCCTGGCCGACCGCCGCCGGGCCGCGCCGCGCCAGCCGCTGCTGCCTGCCATCCGTGTCGCCCCCGACCGGCTGACGTGGTCGGCCGACCCCGCGATGTTGGGCGAGGTCTTCTACCATGACTGCCCGCCCGGCACCGTCGATTACGCCCGCGCCCATCTGACGCCCCAACCGATCGCGCCACAGGAAACCGTTCTGGCACTGACCGCCCGCTCTGCCGCGATCCCGCGCGCCTACATCCGCTGCACCGACGACCGCACGATCCCGCCGGAATGGCAGGAACACATGACCGAAGGCTGGCCCCCCGGCACGGTCAGCACGCTGCCCACCGGCCACTCGCCCTTCTTCGCGGCACCCGCTATGCTGGCCGAACGCCTCATCGAGATTGCCACAGAATGACCGCCCCCTGCATCCTCTGCGTCGCCATCACCGGCTCGGTTCCCCGCAAGGAAAACAACCCCGCCGTGCCGATCACCGTGGCAGAGCAGGTGGAATCGACCCAAGCCGCCTTCGAAGCTGGCGCCAGCATCGCCCATTGCCATGTCAGGAACGACGACCAGTCCCCGACCTCGGACCCGGAACGTTTCGCCCGTCTGAAAGAAGGGATCGAAAAACACTGCCCCGGCATGATCGTGCAACTGTCCACCGGCGGCCGGTCGGGAGCCGGGCAGGCGCGCGGCGGCATGCTGGCGCTTTGCCCCGACATGGCCAGCCTTTCGGTCGGCTCGAACAACTTCCCCACCCGGGTCTACGACAACCCGCCCGATCTGGTGGATTGGCTTGCCGCCGAGATGCTGAAGTATGGCGTGAAGCCGGAAATCGAGGCCTTTGACCTGTCGCATATCTTCCAGGCGGTGAAGATGAGCCAGGACGGACGCCTGAAGGGTCCGCTTTACGTCCAGTTCGTGATGGGCGTGAAGAACGCGATGCCCTGCGACCGGCGGGTCTTCGACTTTTACATCGATACGCTGAACCGGCTGGCCCCGGATGCGCTGTGGTGCGGGGCCGGGATCGGGCCGCACCAGATCGAGGTGAACGAATGGTGCATCGCCGCGGGCGGACATACGCGCACCGGGCTCGAGGATAACCTGCGGCTTGACAGGGCCACCCTTGCCCCCTCGAACGCCGCGCTGGTCCGACGCGCAGCGGACCTTTGCGAAAGATACGGCCGCCCCGTTGCCACCCCCGCGCAGGCCCGCGCGGCGCTGGGGCTGAGGCCTGTCTGATGCCCGCCTCGCCGCTCGATTCCCTGCTCTATCGCGATCTGCTGGGCGACCCCGAGATCGCGCGGCTGTTCACCGACAGCGCCGAGTTGCGTGCCATGCTGCTGGTCGAAGGCGCGCTGGCGAAGGTGCAGGGCGCGCTTGGCCTGATCCCCGCAGAAAGCGCGACCTTCCTGCATCGCGCCACACTGGAAATCCAGATCGACCCCGCGGGCCTTGCCGCCGAGACGGGCGCGAACGCGGTGCCGGTGCCCGGCCTGATCGCCGCGGCACGCAAGACGCTCGAGGCCCCCGAGCACAGCCAATGGCTTCACTGGGGCGCCACAAGCCAGGACATCATCGACACCGCGCTGATGCTGCGACTGCGGCAGGTGCTGGCCATCCTGTCGGCCCGGATGGCCGCGCTTCTGGCCCGGCTGGCCGATCTGGCCGAGACGCACGCGGCCCTGCCGATGGCCGCCCGCACCTATGCCCAGGTGGCCACGCCGACCAGCTTCGGCGCGGTCGTGGCAGGCTGGGGTGCACCACTGCTGCGCCAGCGGGAAAGGTTGGAAAACATCAAGGCAGACCTCCTGAAAGTCAGCCTTTCGGGCGCTTCTGGTACGAATTCTGCGATGGGTCCCGATGCGCCCAAGGTTCGCGCCGGGCTGGCGGCGGCCTTGAACCTCGCCGATCCCGACGAAAGCTGGCACGCGGCCCGCGATGGCGTGGCAGGCCTTGCGGCATGGATCACGATCACCGCGCAACTCATTGGCCGGATGGGCGAAGATCTGATCCTGCTGTCGCAATCCGGGATCGAGGAGGTGCAGCTTGGCCAGGGAGGCGGGTCGTCGACCATGCCGCAGAAGGTGAACCCTGTCGGCCCCTCGGTGCTGGTTGCGCTGGCGCGCCAGATGACCGGCCTTGGCGCCACCATGGCGGGTGCGGCGCTGCACCGCCAGCAGCGCGACGCGACCGCCTGGATCACCGAATGGCTAGCGCTGCCGCAGATGTGCGCGGGCCTCGGGCGGATGCTGCTGACGGCACAGGGCCTGGCCGCCAGCCTCGCTCCCGCCCCCGCGCAGATGAAGGCGGCCCTCGCTGACGGCCTCGGCCTTCTCTATGCCGAGGCGCTGAGCTTCGCGCTGGCCGAAACGATGCCCCGCCCGGCTGCAGAGGCCGCCGTCAAGGCCCTGGTGGCGGAGGCGCGCGCCAGCGGCACAGCGCTGCCCACGCTTGCCGCCCGCGATTTCCCGGGGCCCGACTGGCCCGCCCGCCTGACGCCGACGGCGCTGCTGGGCCAAGCCCCGGCCGAGGCGCGCGCCTTCGCCGCCGCCGTGCGGGCGCTCTAGCCTTTCCCGCCCGCCACGCTAGGGTGCCCCCGCGGGCACCAACGCCCGGCCCCGGGGCCCCATGCCGAACCTTGCGCTCAGCTTCATCCTGATCACGGTCACGCTTGATGCGATCGGTATCGGCCTGATCTTCCCGGTGATGCCTGCCCTGCTGGAACAGGTCACGGGCGGCGGCCTTGCGCAGGCGGCACTCTGGGG
>DAIEJF010000140.1 GCA_027351005.1 Paracoccaceae bacterium
GCCTGGGCCTCGGGCTGGGCGGCCGGGCAGGCGGTTTAGGCAGCGCCTGAGGAGTTCCGCTCAAGGCTTTGCTTTATAAGGAAAGACCCCGCCGCGGCGTCATTTCCGGTCGGCAGATGTGCCGGGGGTGGCCGCGCCCCCGGCCTTGGTCCCGCTCAGAACGTCTGGTCGTAGGCGCCGACCTCGGGCTCCTGCCGGATCACCGCATCCAGATCTGCGAAGATCGCGCGCAGTTCGGCCTCGCTGTCCGGGCTTTCGCAGACCACGACCAGGTTCGGCGTGTTCGATGAGGCCCGCACCAGCCCCCAGGCGCCGTTGTCCAGCATGACGCGGGCGCCGTTGACGGTGACGATGCCGGTGATCGCCCGGCCGCCAAGGGTGGCGCCGCCCGCCCGCATGACCTCAAGCCGACCCATGATCCGGTCCAGCACCCGGTATTTCTCGGTGTCGGGGCAATAGGGCGACAAGGTGGGCATCGAATAGGTGACCGGTAGCGCGCGCTTGAGGTCGGAAAAGCGTTGCCCGGCGTGGCGGTCCAACAGCTTCACGATCTCGACCGCGACGCGCATCCCGCAGTCATAGCCGCGCCCGATCGGCGGGGCGATGAAGTAGTGGCCGGATTTCTCGAACCCGGCCAGCGCGCCCAGTTCCTTCACACGCCGCTTCATGTAGCTGTGGCCGGTCTTGTAGTAATCCGCCTTGGCACCCAGCGCCCGCAGTTCGGGATCCGAGGCGAAAAGCCCCGTGGATTTCACATCGGCCACGAAGGTCGCGCCGGGGTAGAGGCGCGCGAAATCGCGGGCGAGGATCACGCCCACCTTGTCGGCGAAGATCTCCTCGCCCTCGTCATCGACCACGCCGCAGCGGTCGCCATCGCCGTCGAAGCCAAGTGCGAGGTCGGCCCCTGTCGCCGCCACGGCCTCGGCCATGTCGTGCAGCATCTCCAGCGCCTCGGGGTTGGGGTTGTAGACGGGAAAGGTATAGTCGAGCCCGGTGTGCAGCGGGATCACCTCGACCCCCAGGCGGGCCAGCAGTTCGGGGGCAAAGGCGCCCGCGGTGCCGTTGCCGGTGGCGCAGACCACGCGTAGGGGGCGGCGGATGCGGAAGTCGCCGCAGAGGTCGTCCAGGTAGGCCGCGCGGACCCCCTCGGCGCGGGTCAGGCTGCCGCCCTCGCGCGTCTGCCCGTGACCGCCCAGCACGATGTCGCGCAGTTCGGCCATCTCTTCGGGGCCGTGGGTCAAGGGGGGCGTGAAGCCCATCTTGACGCCGGTCCAGCCGTTGGGGTTGTGCGAGGCGGTGACCATGGCGACCGCGTCGATGCCCAGATGCTCGCGGGCGAAATAGGCCATGGGCGACAGCGCGGTGCCGATGTCGGTCACCTTGATGCCTGCTTGCATCAGCCCCAGGATCAGCGCGTTCTTCACGCTGAGCGAATAGTCGCGATAGTCGTTGCCCACCACGATCTCGGGTGCGACGCCCCGCCGGTGCATCTGGGTGCCCAGGCCCAGCCCCAGCGCCTGGATGCCCGGCAGGTTGATCTGGTCGGGGAACTTCCAGCGCGCGTCATATTCGCGAAAGCCCGTGGGGGCGATCATCGGCTCGTTCAGGAAGGCAAATGTGTTGACCGAGACGGTCGGATGCGGTGCGGTCATCGGGAAGGGGCCCTCGGGATCAAAGACGGATGGGGTCGGCCTTTGCCAGCCGATCGAACTGCATCAGCAGGTCCAGAAGATGCGGCATCTCGGCCAGCCGGATCATGTTCGGCCCGTCGGACGGCGCGGCATCGGGGTTCTCGTGGGTCTCGATGAAGACGCCCGCGATCCCCAGGCTGACGGCGGCGCGGGCCATCACCGGGGCAAAGCGCCGGTCGCCGCCCGACGATCCGCCCTGGCCGCCCGGCTGCTGCACGGAATGGGTCGCATCCATGATGACCGGATAACCGGTCTGGGCCATGCGGGGCAGGGCGCGCATGTCGGCGACAAGGGTGTTGTAGCCGAAGGAGGTGCCGCGCTCGGTCAGAAGGATGCGTTCATTGCCCGTCGAGGCGACCTTCGCCGCCACATTGTCCATGTCCCAGGGGGCCAGGAACTGGCCCTTCTTGATGTTCACGGCGGCGCCGGTCGCGCCTGCGGCCAGCAGAAGGTCGGTCTGGCGGCAGAGGAATGCGGGGATCTGCAGCACGTCGACCACCGCCGCGGCCTCGCCGCAATGGTCGCGTTCGTGCACGTCGGTCAGCACCGGCACGCCGATCGCCTGCTTGACCCCGGCGAGGATGTGCAGCCCCAGATCCATGCCCAGCCCCCGCTTCCCCGTCAGCGAGGTGCGGTTCGCCTTGTCGTAGCTGGCCTTGAAGATGAAGCCCGCGCCCACGGCGGCACAGGCTTCCTTCATCGTCCCTGCGATCATCTGCGCGTGGTCGGCGCTTTCCAGTTGGCAGGGACCGGCGATCACCGTCAGCGGGCGGTCGTTGCTGACGGTCAACCCGCCGATCGTCACGTCTTTCATGCAGTCTTTCCTAGGCTGAGACCTGTTCCCGAAGGATCGAGGCCGTCATCGACAGCATCAGGTATAGACCGGCGAAGAGCAGGAAGGCCACAATCGTGTTCTCGAAGGCCTCGGGATAGGTGGGTTCATCCGGCGCGACGGGCTGGACGCCGACCGACAGGTAGCGCGTCTGCTGGTTGGCGGCGACGCGCGCGGCCTCCAGCGCCTGCAGCGATTGCGCCAGCATCGCGGTGCGCGTCTGCACCTCGGCCTGAGCGGCGGTCAATTGGCTCTGGATCAGGGCCAGCGACTCGCCCGTGCCGTCGTTCTTGGTCAGCTTGCCCCGCAAGTCTGCAATCTGCTGCTGGATCAGGCCGATGCGTTGCTTCAGCGGGTCGATGCGTGCCTGCGTGGGGTCGGATTGCGACTGCATCTGTTGCAGGTCCAGGGTATCCTTGTTCAGTTCGGCATTCAGCGCCTGGATCTGTGAGGTGATCAGCGAGACTTCCAGATCGCTTGACAGCACGCTGTATTGCTGCTGCAGCGCCACCACCTTGGCATTGGCCTCCTGCAGTTTCTGTTCGGCGTCCTGATAGCTGTCGCGCGCGCCCTTCATCTGGTCGTCGCGCATCCGCAGCGTCATGTGGTCGACCTGCGCCTCGGCGTAGGAGATCAGCGCCTTGGTGAAGGCCACCGATTTTTCCGGGTCGGGGGTTGCCACCTCGACCTTGACGATGCCTTCAGACGGGTCGTAGCCGATCTTCACGTTGCGCTTGTAAAGCCGGTAGGCGGCCTCGTTCGTGGCGCCCGGGTCAAGCCGTTGCAGGGGGTCGATGCCGGGCGCGCTGAAGACCGCGCGGAAGCCTTCGTCGCGATCCAGCCGGTCCATCGCATCGCGCGAGGTCAGGTAGGCCTGGACCGTGATCGAATCCTGCGAATTGGCGAATTGCGTGCCGCTGAACAGCCCGGCCAACGGCGAGGCCGCACCGCCGCCATCGGACTTGTTGATGACGAAGGCGGCCTTGGCGGCGTAGAAGGGCGTGGCGATCCGGTAGTAATAATACCCCGCAAGGAAGGTCGGCAGCAGTACGAAAAAGGTCAGCCGCGCGACCAGAAGCATCATCCGGCGGCGGCGGCGG
>DAIEJF010000147.1 GCA_027351005.1 Paracoccaceae bacterium
GGCGGTCGGGGTCTTCGTGGCGCTGGCGCTGGCCGAACTGACGCCCGCGCTGCGGCGGGGGATGGGCGAACTTGGCCGGATGCAGGACGCGGCCGACCGGGTGATCGCGGCAGGGCCGCCCGCGGAACCGCCCCGCGCAACCACGGGCCCCGCGCCGGGACCGGCTACGGAACCGGCCACGGGCCCCGCGCCGGGACCGGCCCCGGGCGGGCTGGTGGCCGAAGGGCTCTCCTTCCGCCGGGCGGGCGCGGCGCGGCCGGTGTTCGCGGGCCTGTCCCTCAGCGTCGCGCCGGGCGAGGTGGTGGCCCTGGCCGGGCCCAGCGGCACCGGAAAATCCACCGTGCTCTTCGTGCTGGCCGGATTGATCGCGCCCGAGGCCGGGCGCGTCACGGTGGCGGGCGCCGATCTGGCCCTGTTGCCAGAGCCAGAGCTGCGCGCCCGCCTGACCCTGCTGCCGCAGCGGACCGCGCTGGTTGCCGGGACGGTGCTGGACAACCTCGCCCTTGCCCGCGACGGGCTGGACGAGGCCGGGGCCTGGGCCGCGCTGGAAACCGCCGCGCTGGCCGCCACGATCCGGGCCAAGGGCGGCCTTGGGGCGCGGCTGGGCGAAGGGGGGGCGGGCCTGTCGGGCGGCGAGGCGCGCAGGCTTGCGCTGGCGCGCGCGCTCTTGCGCCGCCCGGCCGTCCTGCTGCTGGATGAACCGACCGAGGGGCTGGACCCGGCGACCGCGGCGCAGGTGCTGGCCAACCTGCGCGCCGCGCTGCCCGCCACCGCGATCCTGACCGCCTCGCACCGCGCGGCGGAGCTTGGCTGGGCCGACCGGGTGATCCGGCTGGGCTGAGAAGGCCCGGCGCCCGGCCGCGGCGCTCCGGGGGGCACGAACCGGCTCTTTTGTCGCACCCTCAAGGGGTTAATCTGCGACATTGCCGCTGCGGCATTTGATGCGGATCAAATGCATCAATAATCCCGAAGCCTATATGATGGATGTAATGTGAGTCGCCGGATCATCTTTTCCGGCTCCATGGGAGCACACACATGGATATCAGCGTCGTTGACCTGTCACGCTTTCAATTCGCGATGACGGCGATGTATCACTTTCTTTTCGTGCCGCTGACGATCTGGCTGTCGATCATCGTCGCCACGATGGAAACGGTCTACGTGATGACCGGGCGCCCGATCTGGAAGCAGATGACGAAGTTCTGGGGCTCGCTCTTCGGGATCAACTTCGTCCTGGGCGTGGCCACCGGCATCACCATGGAATTCCAGTTCGGGATGAACTGGAGCTATTACAGCCACTATGTGGGCGACATCTTCGGCGCCCCGCTGGCCATCGAAGGGCTGATGGCCTTCTTCCTCGAGGCGACCTTCGTGGGGCTCTTCTTCTTCGGCTGGGACAAGCTGTCGATGCGCGGTCACCTGGCGGTGACCTGGCTGGTGGCGATCGGGTCCAACATGTCGGCGCTGTGGATCCTGATCGCGAACGGCTGGATGCAGCACCCGGTCGGCGCCGCCTTCAACCCGATGACCATGCGGATGGAGATGACAAGCTTCTGGGACGTGGTGTTCAACGAGGTCGCGCAGGCCAAGTTCGTGCACACCGTCTCGGCCGGCTATGTCACCGCGTCGATGTTCGTGCTGGGCGTGTCGGCCTGGTACCTGCTGAAGGGGCGCCACATCGAACTGGCCCGCCGTTCGATCGCGGTCGCGGCGGCCTTCGGGCTGGCCTCGTCGCTGTCGGTCGTGGTGCTGGGCGACGAGTCGGGCTACAGCGCGGGCCTGAACCAGAAGATGAAGCTCGCCGCCATCGAGGCGATGTGGGAAACCGAACCCGCCCCCGCCCCGTTCACCGCCTTCGGCCTGCCCGATCAGGAAACCCGCACGACCAAATGGGCGGTCCATATCCCCTATGTGATGGGGCTGATCGGCACCCGGTCGCTGGATACAGAGATCCCGGGCATCAACGATCTGGTGAACGAGGCCGAGGTCAAGATCCGCTCGGGGCTGGTCGCCTATGACGCGCTGATGGAATACCGCGCCACCAAGGGCAACGTGCCCGAGGCGGTCAAGCAGACCTTCGAGGCGCATTCCGAGGATCTGGGCTACGCCTTCCTGCTGAAGAAATACGTCGACGACCCCCGCACCGCGACGCCCGCCCAGATCGAGGCCGCCGCCAACGACACCGTGCCGACCGTCTGGCCGCTGTTCTGGGGCTTCCGCATCATGGTGGGGCTGGGCTTCCTGTTCATCTTCACGCTGGGCTATTTCTTCTACCGCGCCTCGTTCCGCGGCATGAAGTTCCCGCGCGGCGCGCTGAAATTCGCGGTGCTGGTGATCCCCGCGCCCTGGATCGCGGCCGAGATGGGCTGGCTGGTGGCCGAGTTCGGCCGGCAACCCTGGACGGTGGACGGCGTGCTGCCCACCGCGCTGTCGGTCAGCCAGCTGTCGGTCACCCAGGTGCTGCTGACCATCACGGGTTTCGCGGTCTTCTACACCGTGCTCTTCATCGTCGAGATGGGCCTGATGCTGAAATACATCCGCAAGGGCCCCTACATGGACGTGGACGAAACCGAGCGCTGGACGGCGCGCCATGTGCACCGGCTGTCGACCCATGACGGCGCCGTTCCCTTCGCCAACCCTGCGGAGTAACCCCCATGATCCTGCATGATCTTCTGTCGCTCGACCTGCTGCGCGTCATCTGGTGGGTGCTTCTGGGGGTGCTGCTGATCGGCTTCGCGCTGACCGACGGCTTCGATCTGGGCGTCGGCACGCTGCTGCCCTTCGTGGGCAAGACCGATCTGGAACGCCGTGTGGCGATCAACACCGTGGGCCCGGTCTGGGAAGGCAACCAGGTCTGGTTCATCCTGGGCGGCGGCGCGATCTTCGCCGCCTGGCCACCGCTTTACGCGGTCAGCTTCTCGGGCTTCTACCTGGCGATGTTCCTTGTGCTGGCGGCACTGATCCTGCGGCCGGTCGGGTTCAAGTACCGCTCGAAGCGCGACGATGCGACCTGGCGGGCGACCTGGGACTGGGCGCTGTTCCTGGGCGGGGCGGTGCCTGCGCTGATCTTCGGCGTGGCGGTGGGCAACGTGCTGCAGGGCGTCCCCTTCCGCTTCAACGATGACCTGATGTCGTTCTACGAGGGCAGCTTCTTCGGTCTGCTGAACCCCTTTGCCCTGCTGGCAGGGGGTGTCTCGCTGGCCATGCTGACGACCCATGGCGCGGCCTGGCTGTCGCTGAAGGCCGAGGGGCCGGTGGCGGCGCGGGCGCGCGCGATCGGCTCGGTCACCGGGCTGGTGGCGATCCTGGGCTACGCGCTGGCGGGCCTGTGGCTGGCCCGCGGGATCGAGGGCTATCACCTGGTGGGCGCGGTGGCGGTGGACGGGCCCTCGAACCCGTTCCTGACCGAGGCCGCGCGCGGCGGAAGCTGGATGGCGGCCTATGCCGAACGACCCTGGATCGCGGTGGCGCCGGTGCTGGGCTTTCTGGGCATGGCGCTGGCCGTCATCGGCCTGCGCCGCGGCGCCGAGGTCTCGACGCTCCTGTGGTCCAAGCTGGGCATCCTGGGCGTGATCTCGTCGGTGGGGCTGACCATGTTCCCCTTCCTGCTGCCCTCGATCACCGACCCGAAATCCTCGCTGACGGTCTGGAACGCCTCGTCCTCGCACATGACGCTGTTCATCATGCTGGTGGCCACGGTGATCTTCATGCCGCTCATCCTTCTCTACACCGCCTGGGTCTACAGGGTGCTGTGGGGCAAGGTCACCGAAGCCGACGTGGCCGAACAGAGCCAGAGCCTCTACTGAGAAAGGAACCCGAGATGTGGTACTTTGCCTGGATGCTGGGTCTGCCGCTGGCGGTTGGGTTCGCCGTTGTGAACGCGATGTGGCTGGAGATGCAGGAAGACCGCGCGCTGGCCGACGAAGGTGTGCCGCGCGGGCGCAAGCCCGGGCGCTGAACGCCCGGCCCCCCCCCGCCTAACCGCCGAGGATCTCGGCCAGAAGCGCCCCGGCCGCTGCGGCAACCGGGGCGCTCAGTCGGGCGCCGGGCCCGAAGGCCGCGCCCTCGATCCCGTGAACCGTCAGCCGCGCGGGCAGCATCCCCAGCGCGCGTGCCGTCTCGACGGCCTCGGCCAGCCCGAACCGGTGGGTGGAATAGTGGAACAGGTCCGCAGGCAGCGGGTCGTGGCCCCCGAAGGTCACCCGCGTTCCCGGCGCGGCCCCGCTGCGGGTCGCATCCACCAGCACCAGATGGCCCGCCTCGGCCATCGCGTCCAGAATGCCGGTGCCGTCCCCCGCGTGCGCGCGGGCGGGCCAGCCCGCCGCAGCCAGCCGCGCCGCCACGAAGGGGCCCACCCCGTCATCCGACCGGAACGGGTTGCCCACCCCCAGGATCAGCAGGTCGGCAACCATCCCGCCCCCCCCTTCATTTTCGGTCCGCAAATATCCCACGGGGGTGCGGGGGTGTGAAACCCCCGCCTGCACCGCCTACCGCTCGACCGTCAGCGTCAGGAAATGCGTGGCGCAGCTGATGCAGGGGTCGTAGTTGCGGATCGTCTGTTCGCAGCGCAGCCGCAGCGCGTCCTGCGGCAGATCGAGGTTCGCACGCACCACGCGCGCCAGGTCGGCCTCCATCTGCAGCTGATTCTGCGAGGTGGGGGGCACGATCCGGGCGCGGGTGATCCGGCCCCCGGCGTCCAGCGCATAGTCGTGCCAGCACAGGCCCCGCGGCGCCTCGGTCGCGGCCTGGCCCTGGCTTGCGCGGGCGGGACCTTCGACAAAGGCGGGGCTGGGGGGCACATAGGCGCGGATGATCCGCGCGGCCTCCTCGATCGCATATTGCACCTCGACCATCCGCACCAGGATCGATCGGAACGGATTGGTCTCTACCGCGCCCAGCCCGCAGTCCCGCGCGGTGGCCTGCGCGCCGGGCGACAGGCGGGCAAAGTTGTTGGCATAGCGCGCCAGCGGGCCGACCATGTAGACCGAGCCATCCGCCATCCGACCCTGCAACGCGTTCGAGCGGCGGACGTGATGCTCTGCGACGTGGTCGCCGAAGGCCGCCGCCGCGATGTCGAGCCCGCGCGACGATCCGATGCGCCCCTCGCAGATCGGATAGACCTCGGGGTGGATCAGCGAGACGAAGTGGTAATCGCCCGCGTCCTGCGGAAAATCGAACGCGGCGAAGGCCAGCGCCAGATCGCGCGCGGCGGCGATGCCCCAGTCAAGGTCCGGCAGCAGCGCGGCCAGCGCCGCGGGCTCTGGCGCGCGGTAGAAGCCGCCCACGCGGGTGTTGACCGGGTGCACGGCCCGCCCGCCCACCGCCTCCATCAGGCTGTTGCCCAGCTTCTTCAGCCTCAGCGCGCGTCTCACCAGGTCGGGATGGTCCTTGGCGATGTCCAGCGCCGAGTCGAGCCCCAGGAAATCCGGTGCGTGCAGCATGGCCGCGTGCAGGACATGGCTTTGGATCCATTCGCCGCAGTAGATCAGGCGGCGCAGCGCGTGGATCTCGGGGGTGACGCGCAGCCCCAACGCGGCCTCCATCGCCTGACAGGCGCTGACGATATAGGCGATGGGGCAGATGCCGCAGATCCGGCTGGTGATGTCGGGCGCCTCGGCACAGGCGCGGCCGACCAGCAGCGCCTCGAAGAAGCGGGGCGGCTCGAAGATGCGAAACTCGCACCGTTCAACCTCGCGGCCGTTCAGCTTCACATAAAGCGCCCCTTCGCCTTCCACCCGCGCCAGCGCATCGACCTGGATGATCCGCTCAGTCATGGCGCAGGCTCTCTGTCGCGAATTCCGGGGCGGCGGCGTTGAAGCTGCGGTAAAGGTCGCGCAGTTGCGGTGCGGTCTGCCCCAGCGCGGCAAGCCGGGCCGACAGCGCGGGGGCGTTCGGCGTCTCTTTCGGGCCGAAGCAGCCGTAGCAGCCCCGCCCGACCGCGGGGCAAAGATTGCCGCACCCCGCCTGCGTGACCGGGCCAAGGCAGGGGATGCCCTGCGCCACCGTCACGCAGACCGTGCCGCGCGCCTTGCATTCGGTGCATTGCGCCGTTTTCGGCACCCGCGGCCTGCGCCCCGCCAGCGTCGCGGCGATCAGCTCCAGCAACTGCCGTTTCGATACCGGGCAGCCGCGCAGTTCGAAATCCACCGCCACATGGTCCGACACGGGCGTCGAGGTGGCGAGCGTCGACAGATACTCCGGATGGGCATAGACCAGCCCCGCGTAATCCGCGACCGAGGCGAAGTTCCGCAAGGACTGGATGCCCCCCGCCGTGGCGCAGGCGCCGATGGTGATGAGTGTCCTTGACACCCGCCGCACCTCGCGGATGCGTTCGGCATCCTGCGGCGTGGTGATCGAGCCTTCGACCAGCGAGACATCGTAGGGCCCGTCGACATGAGCCGAGCTGGCCTCGAGAAACGCGGAAATCTCGATCTGCCCCGCGATGTCCAGAAGCTCGTCCTCGCAGTCCAGCAGCGTCAACTGGCAGCCGTCGCAACTGGCGAATTTCCACACGGCGAGCTTGGGCTTCGGCATCCTACAGCTCCTTCACGCCGATGCGGGCGGCAACCCTGTCATAGCGGAACACGGGGCCGTCCTTGCAGACGAAATCACCGCCGAACTGGCAGTGGCCGCAAAAGCCCACCGCACATTTCATGTTGCGTTCCAGGCTGACCCAGCAGGCCGAAGGCGGGATGCCGATCTGCCCCAGCGCCTGCACGCAAAAGCGCATCATCACCTCGGGCCCGCAGAGAAAGGCGGTGACGCTGTCGGGGGCCACCCCCGCCAGCGCGCGCGGGATCACCGTGGTCACCACGCCCACCCGGCCTGTCCAGCCGGGGCGGGCGTGATCCACCGTCACCTCGACCGTGGCATCCGGGCGCGCGCGCCAGTCGCGCAGGTCGTCGGCATAAAGAAGCTCTTCGGGGGCGCGCGCGCCATAGACCAGCGTCAGCCCCGCATAATCCGCCCGGTTTGCCAGCACATGGGTCAGGATCGGCCGCACCGGGGCCAGACCCAGGCCGCCCGCCACCACCAGCACATGCCGCCCCTTCGCCGCCGCGACGGGCCAGGGCGCGCCGAACGGGCCGCGCACCCCCAGCATGTCGCCCTCCCTCAGCCCCACGATCGCGCGCGAGACAAGCCCCACGTCGCGCGTGGTGTGCGTCAGCACCGCGGCCCCGGCATCGCCCGAGATCGAGACCGGGATCTCGCCCACCCCGAAGGCGTAAAGCATGTTGAACTGCCCCGGCGCGAAGCGCATCGGCGGGCCGTCCACCGGCGCAAGATCCACCGTGGCCACCCCCGCGATCTCGGGGCGCGCGCGCAGCACGCGGTAGCGGCGGGGCAGCATCGGGTCCATCAATCGACCCCGTAAAGATCAAGCAGTTGCAGCCGCAGCGCGCGCAGCCGGGCCATCAGATGCGGCACCCATTCCTGGAACATCCGGTAGCCAAGCGCCGGGTCCGCCGCACATTTGCGCCGCAGGCAGGCGGCATCGAGGCTGATCGCCCGCACCTCGGTCAGGGCCGTGGCATCATTGGCATGCGTCCCCGGCGCCATCAGCCAGGCCCAGCCGAACAGATCGCCCGGATGCAGCGTTTCCACGATCAGCGCGCCGCGGCCGGGGCTGGCGATTTCCAGCGCCACGTCGCCATGGGTCAGGATGTAGAAACGGTCGGCCATCGCCCCTTCGGCATAGATCCGGGCGCCGGGGGCAAAGTGTTCGTTCTTCGCGCAGCCCGCGAAAAGCGCCACGGTATCGGCATCGAACCCGCGGAACAGCGGATGTTCGGCCAGGATCGTGTCGAACCGGCGGATGGTCATGGCGGGCCTCCCTTGCAGATGGCTGCGGCCTCGGCGGTGATGTCGATGCCCACCGGGCACCAGGCGATGCAGCGCCCGCAGCCGACGCAACCCGACGTGCCGAACTGGTCATGCCAGCTTGACAGCTTGTGGGTCATCCACTGCCGGTAGCGGGATCTGGTGCTGCGGCGGACCGGGCCGCCGTGGACATGGGTGAAGTCGATGGAGAAGCAGCTGTCCCAACTGCGCCAGCGTTCGGCATGCGCGCCCGAGAGGTCGGTGACCTCTTCGACATCGGAACAGAAGCAGGTGGGGCAGGCCAGCGTGCAATTGGCGCAGCTCAGGCAGCGGCTGGCCACGTCGTCCCACTGCGGATGCTCGGGGTTGGCCGACAGCCGGGCGGCCACGTCCTGCGGCATCCGGCGGGTCTGCGTGGCGGCGGCCCGGTCCGAGACGGCGCGCGCCTCGACCTGCCGGGCAGGGTCGGCCGGGGGCAGGGCCAGCCGCGCGGCCACAGCGGCGCCCCGGTCGCTGCCGATTTCCAGCAGCAGGCCGGTTCCGGTGGCAAGCTCGGTCAGCGCCAGATCGTAGCCCTGCCTGGCCCGCGGCCCGGTTTCCATCGCGGCGCAAAAGCAGGTCTCGGCGGCGCGGGCGCAGTTCACCGCCACGATCAGCGTGGCGGCCCGGCGGCGGGCATAGCCGTCATCGGCGAAGGTGCCGTTGTCAAACACCCGGTCCTGCACCTCGATGGCCGCGATCTCGCAGGCGCGGACGCCGAAGAAGGCGGTGGGGGGGTAGGGGTCTTCATGGGCCGTCAGATCGAACCCTGCCGCCGTGCGGTCGGCAGAGAAAAGCTTCTGGCGGGCGGGAAACAGCCAGGCCTTCCAGCTATGGGGGCCCACGACGTAATCGAACCAGCGGTCCGGCGGTCCGGGCTCCAGCCGGTAGTGGCCGGGGGCCTGCGCGTCCGTCAGGCCCCGGGGCAGGTCTTCGGGCGCGATCGGGGCATAGGTCAGCGCGCCTTCCGCCGGTTTCGGGCCGATCACCCGGAACCCTGCCGCGACGAGTGCTGTGACCAGATCCCGCGGGTCGCGGAGAAGAAGGGGCGGATGTGCCATATGCGCAGTGTAGCAACATGTCGCAGCGCCGGAACTTGATCTGGCGCAAGGCCGTGCCGCTGCGCGGGGCCATTCGGCGCGATTCGCGGACGCCCTGCCGTGCCCTGGGTCTGCGCGATCTGCCCCCGGGGGCGCCCCCCGCGGACGCGCTGCGCCGATGGGCGTCTTTGGGGCCAAATATTGCAATAGTGTTCTGATTTACCCGCATTTAGCCAAAAATCCGCCATGAAAGGCATGATTTTGTCAATCACTCCCCGGACCGTGTTGGCGGTCTACTGGCGTCCTTGGTGGCTCGCGACGGGCGGTTCGGCCTGCCCTGGCCGTGATGTTTCCACGCGTGTGCACGCGGCCGACACGTCTCTGGCGCGATTTGGATGAAGATCATCCCGTTTCCAATTGGTTTCATTTGATATTCTGACATATGTCCGCGGATGGCGGTCGCTACGGCGGCCGCGCTGTCCGGGTGACCGGGGCGCGCCTCTCTTGCAAAGCCCGATGTCTGCGTTACGGTCGTCTGCCCCGCCATCAGCGCAGACAGGCGCGGGCTGGCGCGCGCGGAAACGGGGGCAGGGCAATGGCAGAGGCCGAAGAGGCGGTGCAGGCTGCGCGCGGGCGCAAGGCCAGCAAGGAGACGCGCCGCCAGCAACTGATCGAGGCCACGATCGACAGTCTGGCCAAGCGTGGCTACGCCGATACGACCCTGGCCGACATCGCCACCGGCGCGGGGCTGTCGCGCGGGATCGTGAACTTTCACTTTGAAAGCAAGGACAACCTGCTGATCGCGACGCTGCAATACATGGCCGACGAATATGTCGATCACTGGAAGGGGGCCTATCGGCGTGCGGGCGCGCGGGCGGCGGATCGGCTCTGGGCGGTGGTCGCGGCCGATTTCGACCGCAGGCTTTGCACCCGGCGCAAGCTTGCGGCCTGGTGCGCCTTCTGGGGCGAGGCGAAGTCGCGCCCGACCTATCAGGCGCTGTGCGGGGCGCGCGACGACGCCTATCAGGCCACGGTCGAGGCCTTGCTGGCCGAGCTGAAGGCCGAGGCGGGCTACGACTATGCCGCAGCCCCGCTTGCGCTGGCGCTCTGCGCGATGCTGGAAGGGCTCTGGTTCCGCCTGATGATGGGCGACGGGGTGACGCGCGAAGACGCCCATGCCGCCGCGCGCGCCTTGCTGGCGACAACCTTCCCCCGCCACTTCACCGCCGAGGGGCCCCGCAGGCCGTGATGGCCGCGATCAGCCTTTCCAGAGCCCGTCGCGCACCAGATCATCCATCGTGGCGCGGATCGCGGCATCCAGGATGTCGACCATCGTGTCGATCTGGGGCCGGGTGATCGTCAGCGGGGGCGACATCACGCACATCTGGATCAGCGGCCGCACCAGCAGACCGCGTTCCTGGCAATGGGTGTCGATCCGCTTGCCCACCTCCAGATCCAGTTCCAGCGGGTTGCGGCTTTCCTTGTCGGCCACGCATTCGATGCAGGCCATCAGCCCCATGCCGCGCACCTCGCCCACCAGCGCGTGATCCTCCAGCCGTTTCAGGGCGGCCTGGAAATAGCCCGCGTTCGCGCGCGCCTCGGCCAGCACCCCCGCTTCCAGCAGATCAAGGTTCTTCAACGCCACGGCACAGCCGATCGGGTGGCTGGAATAGGTCAGCCCATGCGCGAAGGTGGCATCGGGGTGGTTCGACTTGCGCAGGTCGTCCAGCATGTGGGCCGACATCATCACGCCCCCCAGCGGGAAATAGCCCGAGGTCACGCCCTTGGCGAAGGTGATCATGTCGGGTTCGATCCCGAACACATCCTGCGAGGCGAACACCTCGCCCAGCCGACCGAAGGCGGTCACCACCTCGTCCGAGATGTAGAGGATGTCGTTCGCCCGGCACAGATCGCGCATCCGCTTCAGGTAGCCCGGCGGCGGCACCACGACCCCGCCCGAGGCCTGGATCGGCTCGGCGATGAAGGCGCCGATGCGCTCGGCGCCGTGGTGCGCGATCGCCTGGCGGAATTCGTCGACCAGCATGTCGGTGAAGCCGTCCACGGTCATCCCGGCCGGGCGGCGGAAGGGGTCGGGGCAGCTCAGCCGGATCACCAGATCGCGCGCGGCGAACATCCAGTCCTGATCGCGCGGCCGCCCGTTCAGCGACCCGGACAGGTAGGACGCGCCGTGATAGGCGCGGTCGCGCGTCACGATCAGCTTCTTTTCCGGCCGCCCCTTCACGTCGTTGCGGAAGAAGGCAAACCGCAGCGCGGTTTCCACCGCCGAGGTGCCGCCGGTGGTCAGGAACACATGGTCGAGATCGCCGGGCGCATGGGCTGCCAGCCGCGCGGCCAGATCCAGCGCGGGGGTGGTCGAGGTGTACCAGGGCGAGGCGTAGCTGAGCGCCATCGCCTGATCCTGCATCACCTGCGCCAGTTCGGCCCGCCGGTGCCCCAGGTTCACGCACCACATGCCCGCGGGCCCGTCGATCAGCCGCCGCCCGTCCTCGTGCAGGATGTAGATGCCGTCGCCATCGCCCACCGCGCCGGGGGCGCCCAGCCCCACCTTGCCTGCCGTGGGCCAGGGCTGCACCAGATGCGCGCCCGCCTCTTCGCGCCGCGACAGAAGTTCGGCGGGGCTGTCCGCCCTGGGCCGCGGGATCGCCGTCATCTTCGTCTCCATCGGTCGGATTTTCACGAAATGCTCAGAACAAGTGCATGAATTTCATTCCACAATCATATCATGATTGAATGGCGGTTCAATAAGGGAATGGCAGGTTGCCGACCGGGCGACGGCGGTGCGGCGGGGGCTGGAAAACTGATCGGCCGCGGCAGGTGCCGCGGCCGATGCAGGGGGCGCCGGGGGCGGGGCCGTCAGGCCGTCGCGGTTTCCAGCGTCGGGTAGTCGGTATAGCCTTCCGCACCGCCGCCGTAATAGGTCGCGCGGTTGCCTTCGGCCAGCGGCGCATCGGCCTTCAGCCGCGCCACCAGATCGGGGTTCGAGATGAAGGCGCGCCCGAAGGCCACCGCATCGGCGGCGCCGGTTTCCACCGCGGCGATCGCCATTTCGCGGGTGTAACCGTTGTTGGCGATGTAGTTGCCGTCATAGATCGCGCGCAGTTCGGCCATGCCCGCGTCGGTCTCGGGGGTGCGGGCGCCGCCCGTCGGGCCCTCGACCATGTGCAGGAAGGCCAGCTTGTAGCGGTTCAGCCCCTCGATCGCGTGGCGGAAGAGCGCCATCGGGTCGCTGTCGGCAATGCCGTTCGCGGGCGAAAGCGGCGAGAGCCGCAGCCCGGTACGGTCGGCGCCGATGGCGCCTGCGACCGCCTCGACAACCTCGAACAGGAAGCGGCTGCGGTTTTCGATGCTGCCGCCCCAGGCGTCGGTGCGCTGGTTCGAGCCGTCGCGCAGGAACTGGTCGATCAGATAGCCGTTTGCGCCGTGGATTTCCACGCCGTCAAAGCCTGCGGCGCGCGCGTTCCTGGCGCCCTGGGCGTAATCGGCGATGACCTTGCGGATCTCGTCGGCCTCCAGCGCGCGGGGCAGCGAGACGGGGGTGAAGCCCGTGCCATCGAAGGTCTGCGACTTGGCCTGGATCGCCGAGGGCGCGACCGGCGCCTTGCCGCCCGGCTGCAGCGAGGTGTGCGAGATGCGGCCGACATGCCAGAGCTGGATGACGATCTGCCCGCCCGCGGCGTGGACGGCATCGGTCACCGTCTTCCATGCGTCGATCTGGGCGGGCGAATAGATGCCCGGCGTCCAGGCATAGCCCTTGCCCTCGGGCACGATCTGGCTTCCCTCGGTCACGATCAGACCGGCACTGGCGCGCTGGGCGTAGTAGGTCGGGGCCAGAACGGACGGCACGTCATCGGCGGGACGCGCGCGGTTGCGCGTCAGCGGCGCCATCACGACGCGGTTCGAGAGCGCCAGCGCGCCAAAGCGCGCGGGGGTGAAAAGCTTGGGTTGGGTCATGGGTTGTCCTTTTGCAAGGCCGCGAAGGGGATGCGGCCGCTGTCCGCCTCAGATCGTCCGGCGGCGGAGGGATTTCAAGGCCGCTTTGGACATGGCCGGGTTGCAGCGGCGGTTTCCTGACCTGTATCAAGGCGAGAGGCACGCGATCGCGCCACCCTCGGGCATGGCGACAGGGGAGGGCAAGGATGCGCTGGATCGTGATGGGTGCGGGATTGGGGGTGGCGCTGACCGCGCTGGGCTGCGCGGTGCAGCCGCAGGCGGATGGCAAGGCGCTGTTTCACGACTATTGCGCGGGCTGCCACGGTGACGATGGCCGCGGCGACGGGCCGGCGGCGCTGGGTCTGGCGCGCAAGCCCGCCGACCTGACGACGATTGCCGCGCGCAACGGCGGGACCTTCCCGCGCGTCAAGGTGATGAGCTGGATCGACGGCTTCACCCGCGCGGGCAAACATGGCGGGCAGGTGATGCCGATCTTCGATCCGCTGCTGAGCGGGCCGAACGTTCTGGTCGAGACCGGCAACGGCGTCGTGACGCCCACGCCCGTGCAGCTTGTGGCGCTGGCTGATTACGTCGAAGGCTTGCAGCGGCCGAAGTAAGGGGGGCTTGGGCCGCCCCAGCCGATCTGCTATCGGGGCCGCATGAGGTCTGTGTGGCGCCAACGTCTGGTCGGTGTGCTGCTGGTGCTGGGGCTTGCGCTTGGCACCACGCTTGCTGTGGCGCGCCAGCGGATGCCCACGCTGCAGGACATGGCGGCGGCCGAATTCCTGGCGCTTGGCGGGACGCTGGGTGACCTCTGCGGCGGCACGGCCGCCAACGGGGTCGCCGCCGCGCTTGAACATTTCTGCGCCACCCCCGGGCTTTCGATGCTGGATGCGCCGCAGGGCGTCTGGGTGGCGGCTGTGCCGGGCGCGGCCCGTACGGTGCCGGTGGGGCGCGCGCCGCACCCCGTGATGCTGCCCCGCGCGGGCGGTCCGGAGGCGCGGGCGCCCCCGCGGCTGGCGTAAGCCGCAGCCGAACCCAGACCCTTTCCTGCCGGAGGCGCGACGGCGCGCTTCCCGGCCCGCCGCCGGTACCTTGCCGACAGAAAGACCCGTGATGAAGACGAATGCCCTGATCCTGGCGCTTGGCCTGTCGCTGTCGGCGACGGCCGCCCTGGCCCATGCCCATCTGACCGCCCAGACCCCCGCGGTCGGCGCGACCGTCGCCGCCCCCGCGGCGCTGAGCCTGACCTTTTCCGAAGACGTCAACCTTGCCTTCACCGGCGTTGCGATCACCGGCCCCGACAAGGCCCCGGTGACGCAGGGCATCGCCAGCCTGAATGCCGACCGGACGGTGCTGACCGTGCCGGTTGCAGGCACGCTGGCTGCGGGCACCTACAGGGTGGACTGGCACGCCCTGTCGAACGACGGGCACAAGACCCAGGGCCACTACACCTTCACGGTGAAGTAAGCCGATGGACGGGGCGCTGATCGCGGTTCGGTTCCTGCATTACGGGGCGGCGATGCTGCTCTGGGGGCAACTGGCTTATGGCGGCGCCCCGAAAGGGCGCGGCGCCCTCTGGGGGCTGATGCTGCTGACCGGGGGGCTCTGGCTGATGCTGGAGGCCGGGATGGCGGGGAACGGCTGGCCCTCGGTCACCGACCCCGCGGTGATCCGGGCGCTGCTGGCCGATACGCCGGTGGGGCAGGCCTGGGTGATGCACATGGCGCTGGTCGCGCTTCTGGGCCCCGCGCTGCACCACGGCTCGCGCCGCACCCTGCCGCTGGCGGGGGCCGCGCTGGCGAGCCTTGCGCTGGTGGGGCACGCGGCGATGGACCAGGGCGGCCTTGGCATGCTGCACCGGCTGAATGCGGCGCTGCACCTGCTGGCGGCGGGCTACTGGCTGGGGGCCCTGCCCGCCGTGTTGCGCGGCCTGGGGGCCGAGGAAGAGGACGCGCGGCTGATGCGCTTTTCCCGCTGGGGCCATCTGGCCGTGGCGGGCGTGCTGCTGACGGGGCTGGGCAACACGCTTCTGGTGCTGCACCAGTTGCCCGACGATCTGACCTCGCCCTATCAGGGTCTGCTGATCGCCAAGATGGTGCTTGTGGCGGCGATGGTCAGGCTGGCCGTGCTGAACCGCTATGTCTTCGTGCCGCGCCTTGCACGGGGCGGGCTGCCCAGCCTGCGCCGCGGCACGCTGGCCGAGATCGCGCTGGGCGCGGCCGTTCTGGCGCTGGTCAGCGCCTTCGCCACGTTCGACCCGGTGTGATGCGCCCCGTTTGACACAGGACAACGACGCCCCCGCCCGAATCCCGCAGGCTTCGGAAAACGGCGGAGGCGCGGATGTTCGAGGTTCGGCTGCATGGACGGGGCGGGCAGGGGGTGGTGACGGCGGCCGAACTGATGTCGGTCGCGGCCTTCGACGAGGGGCGCCATGCCCAGGCCTTTCCCAGTTTCGGAAGCGAGCGGACCGGGGCGCCGGTGGCCAGCTTCTGCCGCATCGCCGAGGCAGAGATCCGGCTGCGCGAACCCATCGTGGCGCCGGACGCGCTGATCATCCAGGACCCCACGCTGTTTCATTCGGTCGATGTCTTCGCCGGGCTGAAGGACGCAGGCTACCTGCTGGTCAACTCGGTCAGGACGCCCGCGGCGCTGGGCATCGCGGATATCGCCGCGCGGCTGCCGCCCGGCCATGTCCGCTGCCTTCCCGCCAGCGACATCGCACAGCGCCACATCGGCCGCCCGCTGCCCAACGCGGCGCTGCTGGGCGGCTTTGCGGCGATGACCGGGGTGGTGGGGCTCGACGCGGTGCTGAAGGCGATCCGCGCGCGGTTCGCGGGCGCCACAGGCGCGGCGAACGCGGCTGCGGCGCGCGAGGCCTTCGCGGCAATGACGGAGGCGGCGAGATGCTGAAGCAGATCGAGGGATCGCAAGGGATGGCCGAGGCCATCGCGCTCTGTCGGCCGCAGGTGATCTGCGCCTATCCGATCACACCCCAGACCCATATCGTCGAGGGTCTGGGCGCGATGGTGAAGGACGGCCGCCTGTCGGGCTGCGAATACATCAACGTGGAATCCGAATTCGGCGCCATGTCGGTGGCCATCGGCGCCGCGGCCGGGGGGGCGCGGGCCTATACGGCCACGGCCAGCCAGGGCCTCTTGTTCATGGCCGAGGCGGTCTACAATGCGGCGGGGCTTGGCCTGCCGATCGTGATGACGCTGGGCAACCGCGCGATCGGCGCGCCGATCAACATCTGGAACGACCATTCCGATGCGATGGCGCTGAAGGACGCGGGCTGGATCCAGCTTTACGCCGAAACAAACCAGGAGGCGGCGGACCTGCACATCCAGGCCTTCCGCATCGCCGAGGACCTGTCCTGCCCGGTCATGGTCTGCGTCGATGGTTTCATCCTGACCCATGCCTTCGAACGGGTGGATCTGCCCACGCAGGCGCAGGTCGATGACTTCCTGCCGCCCTACCGCCCGGTACAGCGGCTGAACCCCGCCACCCCCTATTCCATCGGTGCGATGGTCGGCCCCGAGGCCTTCACCGAGGTGCGCTATCTCGCCCATCAGAAGATGGTCGACGCGCTCGACGTGATCCCGCGCGTGGCGGCGGAGTTCGAGGCCGCCTTCGGGCGCGCTTCGGGCGGGCTGGTGCGGCCCTACCGCACCGAGGGGGCGGAAACGGTGGTGGTGGCGCTGGGCTCGGTCAACGGCACCATCAAGGATGTTGTCGATGCCGAACGCGCGGCCGGGCGGGCGGTGGGAAGCGTGTCGATCGGGGCCTTCCGGCCCTTTCCGCTGGCCGAGTTGAACGCGGCGCTGGCGGGGGCCCGGCGCGTCGTCTGCCTGGAAAAGAACCTGGCGCCGGGGCTGGGCGGGGCGCTGGCCTCGAACGTGCGGATGGCGCTGCGGGGGCAGGCGCCGGTCCTGACCGTCATCGCGGGGCTGGGCGGGCGGCCGATCACCCGGGCCGGGATGGCGGGCGTGCTGGCTGCCGCTGCGCAGGACGCGCTGGATGACCTGACCTTCCTTGATCTCAACCGCCCCGTGGTCGAGGCGCATCTGTTGCGCGCCGCGGGCCTGCGCGAAAGCGGGCCGATCGCGGAAAATCTGCTGAAGGCGCTGAACCCCGGCCGGGTCGAGCGCGTGAGCCCGCGGAGGGTGCAAGAATGACCGAGACGCAGAAGGTCCGGTTCTACCAGACCGGAACGCATACCGTGGGCAACCGGCTGATGGAGCCTGCCAGCCGCACCGTGCAGGCCAGCCCCGAGCGGTCGAACGCCATCACCTCGGGGCACCGCGCCTGCAAGGGCTGCGGCGAGGCGCTGGGTGCCCGCTATGCGCTGGATGCCGCGATGCGGGCCACGGGCGGGCGGATGGTGGCGGTGAACGCGACCGGCTGCCTCGAGGTGTTCACCACGCCCTACCCGGAGACAAGCTGGCAGGTGGCCTGGCTGCATTCGCTGTTCGGCAATGCGCCCGCGGTTGCGACCGGCGTCGCCGCCGCGCTGCGCGTCACCGGGCAGCACGACGTGCGGGTGGTGGCCCAGGG
>DAIEJF010000148.1 GCA_027351005.1 Paracoccaceae bacterium
TCAAGCCGCCAGGCCACCTTCAGCCCGCGCCCGCCGCCGCCGAAGGCCGCCTTGATCGCGATGGGCAGGCCGTGGTCGCGCGTGAAGGCCAGCGCGGCGGCGGGGCTGTCGACCGGCCCCGGCGTGCCCGCGACCAGCGGCGCCCCCACCGCGGCGGCGATCCGGCGGGCCTCGATCTTGTCGCCAAGCGCCTGGATCACCTGCGGGTCGGGGCCGATCCAGATCAGCCCGGCCGCCTGCACCGCCGCCGCGAACTCGGCCCGCTCTGACAGGAAGCCGTAGCCCGGATGCACCGCCTCGGCCCCGGCGCGGCGGGCAATGGCGATGATCTTGCCCGCGTCCAGATAGGTGTCGGCCGGACGCGTGCCGCCAAGCGCATGCGCGGCATCGGCCATCCGCACGAAGGGCGCGTCGCGGTCGCTGTCGGCATAGACCGCGATCGGGCTGATCCCCTCGTCGCGGCAGGCGCGGATGATGCGGACGGCGATCTCGCCCCGGTTGGCGATCAGCAGGCGGCGGATCGGGCGGGTCGGGCCGGTGGCGAACAGGGTCATGCGGGGCTCTCGGGCAGAAGGGGGGCGAAGGGGGCGGCGGCGGTGAAGCGGATGCGCACGCCGGGCGGAAGCTGCCCGGCCAGATCCAGCGCCGCGGGCAGCAGCGTGGCGATGACCGGATAGCCCCCGGTCAGCGGGTGGTCGGCCAGAAACAGCACGGGCTGGCCGGAATGCGGCACCTGGATCGCGCCGGTCTCGGTGCCTTCCGAGGGCAGCTCGCGCGCGTCGGGCCGCGCAAGCGGCGTGTCCCCCTCCAGCCGGATCCCCACGCGCGAGCTTTGCGGGGTCACCCGCCACTCCTGCGCCAGGAACAGCGCGACCGTTTCGGGGGCGAACCAGTCGGTGCGCGGGCCCAGCGTCACCGGCAATTCCACCAGATCGCCCGGTGCGGGCAGGGCGGGCGCGGGGTCGGGCGGGGCAACGGCGGTGACGGGTCCGGCCCCCTGCCCCAGCCTGTCGCCGGGCGCCGGGGCGGGCGGGCCCACGGCGGCCAGCGTGTCCGTCGCGCAGGAGCCCAGCACCGGGGCCACCGCATAGCCGCCGCGCAGCGCCAGATAGCTGCGCATTCCCGCGGCGGGCGGCGGGATCAGCACGTCGTCCCCCGGATCAAGAGCAAAGGCCGCGCCGGGGGCGACAGGCAACCCCGCCACCACCGCCTGCCCGGCGCCCGCCAGCGCCAGCGTCACCGCCGCCTCGGCCCGTAGCCGCACAGGGCCCGCCGTCAGTTCCAGCGCGGCGGCCCCGGCCGGGTTGCCGACCGCCCGGTTTGCCCGCCGCAGCGCCCCCAGATCCAGCGCCCCCGAGGCCGCGATTCCCTGCCCGCCCTGTCCGGCGCGCCCCTCGTCCTGGAACAGCACCGGAAAGGCCGCGGCCAGCAGGGTCAGGGCGGGCGCCACCTCGGCGGGCCCCGCGGCGGGCACTGCAACGGGCTCTGCGGCGGGCCGCGCGGCCGCGGGGTAGACCCGCGCGCCCCCCTCGACAAAGCGCACGCGCAGACCGGGGCGCAGCAGCGCGGGCGGATCGCGCGCCAGATCCCACATCGGCACCCGCGTGGTGCCGATCAGTTGCCAGCCACCGGGGGTATCGCGGGGGTAGATGCCGCAGAACCGGGCCGCCAGCGCAACCGCCCCCGCGGGAATGCGGGTGCGCGGCGCGGGGCGGCGCGGCAGGTCGAAGCGGGGATCGTCGCCGGTCATGTAGGCAAATCCCGGGGCAA
>DAIEJF010000156.1 GCA_027351005.1 Paracoccaceae bacterium
GGCAGGCGGGGCGGCGGCTGCGGGCGACGGCACGGGCGGCGGCCAGTCCGGCGGGCCGGAACTGGCCGTTTCGGAACAATCCGATTTCGACACCGCCAAGAAGGCCTTCGACGGGGGCGACTATCGCAACGCGGCCGGCCTTTTCGCCACCTTCGCCCAGACCTACACCGGCGGCCCGCTGACGGGCGAGGCGCTGTTCTACCGCGGCCAGGCGCTGACCAAGGTTGGCGACGTGGCGAACGCGGCCCGGGCGTATCTGGACAGCTTCTCCAGCTATCCCAAGGGGCCGCGCGCCCCCGATGCGCTGACCGAACTGGGCATCAGCCTGGGCAAGCTTGGCCAGACCCAGGATGCCTGCACCACGCTGGGGCAGGTGGGCGTGCGCTATCCGAACGCCGCCGCCGTGGTGGATGCCAAGGCCGCGATGCAGGGTCTTGGCTGCCAGTGACCGACACCGCAGCCCCGGACCTCTCTGGCGCCCTTGCCGCGCTGCTGACGCCCGACCGGCCTGCCCGGTTGGGCGTTGCCGTATCCGGCGGCGGCGATTCCATGGCGCTGCTGCATCTTCTGTCCGACTGGGCGCGCGGGCATGGCGTGGACCTTTGCGCGGCAACCGTGGATCACGGGCTGCGGCCCGCCGCCGGCGCCGAGGCGGCGATGGTGGGCGAGGTCTGCGAGGGATTGGGCGTGCCCCACGCCATCCTGCGCTGGACCGGCTGGGACGGCACCGGAAACCTGCAAGACCAGGCCCGGCGGGCGCGCTACGCCCTGCTGGCGGACTGGGCGCAGGCCAGCGGGCTGGGCGCCGTGGCGCTGGGGCACACCGCCGATGACCAGGCCGAAACCTTTCTGATGCGGCTGGTGCGCGGGGCCGGGGTGGATGGGCTGTCGGCCATGGCGCCGTGCCGCCGCGCGCTGGGGGTGGACTGGCTCAGGCCCATGCTCGATGTGACGCGCGATGACCTGCGGCGCTGGCTGGCCGCGCGGCGGCTGGGCTGGGTCGATGACCCCTCGAACGCCAATCCGCGTTTTGCCCGCGTGCAGGCTCGGCAGGTGCTGGGGCTTCTGCAGCCGCTGGGCCTGGATGCCCAGGCCCTGCGCGAAACCACCCGCCGCCTGGCCGAAGCGCGCGAGGCGCTGGACCTGACGGCGCTGGCGGCGGCGCGGCAGATTGCCTCGGTCGAGGCGGGCGACGTGCGGATCGCCCGGCCGGGGCTGGCGGCGCTGCCCGGCGAAATCCGCCGCCGCCTGCTGTCTCATGCGCTGGCCTGGGTCGCCTCGGCGGAATATCGCCCGCGCCATGCGACGCTGGTTCAGGCGCTGGAGGTGGCCGAGCACGGCGGCAGCGTCACGCTGCACGGCTGCCAGGTGGAGGCGCGCGGCGACGGGCTGCGGATCGGGCGGGAGTACCAGGCCGTCAAGGGGCAGGAAACCGCGGTTGCGGCGATCTGGGACCGCCGCTGGCGCGTTTTCCCGCCCGAGGGCGCTGATCTGGCCGGTCTGCGGGTCGCGGCGCTGGGCGAGGCGGGACTGCGCGCCTGCCCCGGATGGCGCGACACGGGCCTGCCACGGGCAAGCCTTCTGGCCGGTCCGGCGGTCTGGCGGGGGGGCGATCTGGTCGCCGCGCCGCTCGCCGGGCAGGCGGCCGGATGGCGTGCCGCACTGGCGCGCGGGGCGGATGACTATTTTGCTTCGCTTTTATCGCATTGAACCCCCCCGATGAATCTCTATCTTAAGGGACAAAGGATTTGGTGGCGCCAGTCGTGCAGGCTCTGCGCGCCGCTCTGAAGGAGGTCCCCTGTGGGCAACGCGCGAAACATCGCATTCTGGGTCGTTCTGTTTCTGCTGATCCTGGCGCTCTTCAACTTGTTCAGTGGCAGCGAAGCGACAATGGCCACACGGTCTGTCGCCTATTCCGATTTCGTCCAGCGGCTCGACAACGGCGACGTGGCGAGCGCGACACTGGATGGCGAACGCATCCTGGTGCGCGGCAAGGACGGGCAGCAATACATGACGATCAAGCCCGAGGGCGAGAACGTCACCGACAAGCTTCTGGCCAAGAACGTCATCGTGGATGCCAAGGCCCAGCAGCAATCGGGGTTCATGTCGCTTCTGGGGGTCTGGCTGCCGTTCATCGTGCTGATCGGCATCTGGCTGTTCTTCATGAACAGGATGCAGGGCGGCGGCAAGGGCGGGGCCATGGGCTTTGGCAAGAGCCGGGCGAAACTGCTGACGGCAAAGCAGGGGCGCGTGACCTTTGACGACGTGGCCGGGATCGACGAGGCCAAGGAAGAGCTGGAAGAGATCGTCGAATTCCTGCGCAACCCGCAGAAGTTCAGCCGCCTGGGCGGCAAGATCCCGAAAGGCGCGCTTCTGGTTGGCCCGCCCGGCACCGGCAAGACGCTGCTCGCGCGCGCGATCGCGGGCGAGGCGGGGGTGCCGTTCTTCACCATCTCGGGTTCCGACTTCGTGGAAATGTTCGTGGGTGTGGGCGCAAGCCGTGTGCGCGACATGTTCGAACAGGCCAAGAAGAACGCACCCTGCATCGTCTTCATCGACGAAATCGACGCCGTGGGGCGCAGCCGTGGCGTGGGCTATGGCGGCGGCAACGACGAGCGCGAGCAGACGCTGAACCAGCTTCTGGTCGAGATGGACGGGTTCGAGGCGAACGAGGGCATCATCATCGTCGCGGCCACCAACCGCCCCGACGTGCTGGACCCTGCGCTCTTGCGCCCCGGCCGCTTCGACCGCCAGATCCAGGTGCCGAACCCCGATATCAAGGGGCGGGAAAAGATCCTGTCGGTGCATGCCCGCAAGGTACCGCTGGGCCCCGATGTCGATCTGCGCATCATCGCGCGCGGTACGCCGGGCTTCTCGGGTGCGGATCTTGCCAACCTTGTGAACGAGGCCGCGCTGATGGCCGCCCGGGTCGGCCGCCGCTTCGTGACGATGGAGGATTTCGAATCCGCCAAGGACAAGGTCATGATGGGCGCCGAGCGCCGCAGCATGGTGATGACGGAAGACGAGAAGAAGCTGACCGCCTATCACGAGGCCGGGCACGCGATCGTCGGCCTGAACGTGCCGCAGCATGACCCGATCCACAAGGCCACGATCATCCCGCGCGGCCGTGCGCTTGGCCTTGTGCTGAGCCTGCCCGAGCGCGACCAGTTGTCCGTGACCTACACCAAGTACACGTCCAAGATTGCCATGGCGATGGGCGGCAAGGTGGCGGAAGAGCTGATCTTCGGGAAGGAGAACGTGACCTCGGGCGCGGCCTCGGACATCCAGCAGGTCAGCCGGATCGCCCGGGCGATGGTGACGCAGTTCGGCTTTTCGGACCAGCTTGGCAACATCGACTATGCCAACGAACAGCAAAGCTATCTGGGAAGCTATTCCGGCGGCAGCGCGCATTCGCCCGAGACGATGGAACTGATCGACGAAGAAGTGCGCAAGATCGTGGACGATGGCTACGAGACCGCAAAGCGTATCCTGACCGAGAAGAGCGAGGATCTGCACCGCCTGGCGCAGGGGCTTCTGGAATACGAGACCCTGACCGGGGCCGAGATCCTGCGGGTGATCCGCGGCGAGCCGCTTGGCCGGGGCGACGATCAGGGCAACTCGTCGGGCCTGACGGCCAGCGTGGCCTCGATCCCGCGCACCAAGCCGAAGGCGGCCTCGAACGACGGCGGCATGGAACCCGAGCCGCTGACCTGACGGCACCGACAACAACCGAAGGCCCCGGACCGGTTCCGGGGCCTTTTGCTTGCCGGGCGCCGTTGACCCTGCTGCACGCCCTGCGATACTGCGCCCGCGCAACGACAGGAGGCACCATGACTGCCGCACCCGACTGGAGCCCCGAGCGCTATGCGCGCTTTGCCGACCTGCGGCTGCGTCCCGCGCTGGACCTTCTGGCGCAGGTGGGGAACCTGCCCGCGGATGACGTGATCGACCTGGGCTGCGGCAACGGCCCCGTGGGCCCGGCGCTGGCCGCGCGGGCCGGTGCCCGCGCCCTTGTGGGGGTGGACAGTTCACCCGCGATGCTGGCCAAGGCCGCCGAGACGGGCGCCTATGCGCGGCTTGTGGAAGCCGACATCGCCCTGTGGCAGCCCGACACCCCCCCCGCGCTGATCTTTTCCAACGCGGCGCTGCACTGGCTGGACGACCACGCCACGCTCTTGCCGCGGCTGGTGGGTCTTCTTGCGCCGGGCGGCACGCTGGCGGTGCAGATGCCGCGGCAGACCGCCGCCCCGTCACACCGGTTCCTGCGGGATATCGCGGCCTCGCTCTTCCCCGACCGGTTCGACTTTTCTGCCTGGCAGCCGCCGGTGCAGCCCGCCGAGACCTATTGGCGGATGCTGTCGCCGCTGGGCCGGGTGACGGCCTGGGAGACGGAATACATCCAGCGGCTTGACCCGTCCGACGATGGCCACCCGGTGCGCAGGTTCACCGAATCCACCTCGATGCGGCCCTTTGTCGGCAAGATGAACGCCGCCGAACGTGCGGCCTTTGTCGCCGCCTATGACGAGGCGCTGGCCGTGGCCTATCCGCTCTTGCCCGACGGGGGCGCGTTGTTTCCGTTCCGCCGCTGCTTCTTCACCGTGGAGGTGGCGTGATGCCCGCGCTGATGCCGACCGCCTTCGGCGCCACGATCACCTGGCTTGGCCGCGTGGCCGACCGGGGTTCGGCCCTGGCCGCCGCCCCCTGCGAGGCGTTGCGGCTGACCTTTGCCGGACCCGAAGGCGAGGCGCATGCCGGGCTGACCCGCCCCGCTTGCAGCCGGGTGTCGGCGCAGCACCCGCGCGGCACGCCGATCCGCAACGTGCGCCAACTGTCGATCCTGGCGGTCGAGGACATGGCCGCCATCGCTGCGAAGATGGGGATCGATGCGCTGGACCCCGCCTGGCTTGGAGCCTCGATGGTGGTCGAGGGGTTGTCGGATTTCAGCCACCTTCCGCCCTCCAGCCGGTTGCAGGGCCCAGGTGGCGCGACGCTGGTCGTCGACATGGAAAACCGCCCCTGCACGCTGCCCGCCCGGGTGATCGAGGCCGCCCGCCCCGGCTTCGGCAAGGCGTTCAAGGCCGCGGCGGCCGACCGGCGGGGCATCACGGCCTGGGTCGAGCGCGAAGGCACGCTGCATCTGGGTGACCGGCTGGTGCTGCATATCCCCGATCAGCCGGTCTGGGCCGCGCTTTCGGTGGCCCGGGCAGGGCGGGCGGGCTGAATATTTTGTCTTTGGCATTTTTCGTCTGGCTGCGCCGCCCGTTTCCCATCGGAAACCGTCGCTGGCGAATTTGGCGCGGAACGGGTCGGAATCGCCGCTTCCCTGTGCCATCCCAGCCGGTATCACCGGGACAAGGGGTGCTGACCCTGCAGCCCAATGGGAGAGGCAACAGATGGCCGTGAAGACCGATATCGAAATCGCCCGCGAAGCGAAGAAGAAGCCGATCCAGGAGATCGGCACCAAGCTTGGTATCCCGACGGAACATCTGCTGCCTTACGGCCATGACAAGGCCAAGGTCAGCCAGGATTTCATCAAGTCGCTGGCCGACAAGCCCAAGGGCAAGCTGATCCTGGTGACGGCGATCAACCCGACGCCCGCAGGCGAAGGCAAGACGACGACGACGGTGGGTCTGGGCGACGGGCTGAACCGGATCGGCAAGAAGGCGGTCATCTGCATCCGCGAAGCCAGCCTTGGCCCGAACTTCGGGATGAAGGGCGGGGCCGCGGGCGGCGGCATGGCACAGGTTGTGCCGATGGAGGAGATGAACCTTCACTTCACCGGCGACTTCCACGCGATCACCAGCGCCCACAACCTGCTGTCGGCGATGATCGACAACCACATCTACTGGGGCAACGAACTGGGCATCGACGAGCGCCGGGTGGTCTGGCGCCGGGTGATGGACATGAACGACCGCGCGCTGCGCGACATCGTGGTCAGCCTTGGCGGCGTGTCGAACGGCTTCCCGCGCCAGACGGGGTTCGACATCACCGTGGCCTCCGAGGTCATGGCGATCCTGTGCCTCTCGAACGACCTTGAAGATCTGCAAAAGCGGCTGGGCGACATCGTGGTGGCCTATACCCGCGACAAGAAGCCGATCTACTGCCGCGACATCAAGGCCGACGGCGCGATGACCGTGCTGCTGAAGGACGCGATGCAACCGAACCTGGTGCAGACGCTGGAAAACAACCCCGCCTTCGTGCACGGCGGGCCCTTCGCGAACATCGCGCATGGCTGCAACTCTGTCATCGCCACCAACACCGCGCTGCGGCTGGGCGAATATGTGGTGACCGAGGCGGGCTTCGGGGCCGACCTGGGCGCCGAGAAGTTCTTCGACATCAAGTGCCGCAAGGCTGGGCTGCAACCCGCCGCGGCGGTGATCGTGGCCACCTGCCGCGCCATGAAGATGAACGGCGGCGTGGCCAAGGCGGATCTGGGTGCCGAGAATGTCGAGGCGATCAAGAAGGGCTGCCCCAACCTTGGCCGCCACATCGCCAACGTGAAGAGCTTTGGCGTGCCCGTCGTGGTCGCGATCAACCACTTCTACAGCGACACGGATGCCGAGATTCAGGCGGTGAAGGATTACGTCGCCCAGCAGGGTGCCGAAGCGATCCTGTGCAAGCACTGGGCCAAGGGGTCGGAAGGGATCGAGGATCTGGCGCGCAAGGTCGTGGCGCTGGCCGAAAGCGGCACCGCGAACTTCTCGCCGATCTACCCTGACGAGATGCCGCTGTTCCAGAAGATCGAGACGATCGCCAAGCGGATCTACCACGCCGATGCGGTGATCGCCGACAAGTCGATCCGCGACCAGCTCAAGGTCTGGGAGGCCGCGGGCTATGGCCACCTGCCGATCTGCATGGCCAAGACGCAGTACAGCTTCACCACCGACCCGAACCTGCGCGGCGCCCCCACGGGCCACACCGTGCCGGTGCGCGAAGTGCGGCTGTCGGCGGGGGCCGGATTCATCGTGGTGATCTGCGGTGAGATCATGACGATGCCGGGTCTGCCCAAGGTGCCCTCGGCCGAGGTGATCCGCCTGAACGACCAGGGCTTTGTCGAGGGGCTGTTCTGATCGTCCGGGGGGCCGCGGCCGAAGGGTTGCGGCCCCGCCGTTTCTCGGTCAGACCCGCCGGGGTGCATCCGGTCATGATGCGGGGGCGCGCGGCCCCCAAGGGGCAGGGGGCGAGCCTTCGACCCCGACCGGTTGCGCACGCGGTTACGGGACCATCTTTCCCGGCAGGAGACGGGCAGGCATGACGGCCACCATCATCGACGGCAAGGCAATCGCCGGGCGGTTTCTGGCCCAAACCGCCGCCGAGGCGCGCGCCCTGGCCGATGCGGGCTGGGCCCC
>DAIEJF010000162.1 GCA_027351005.1 Paracoccaceae bacterium
CCCGTGGTCGAGGCGCATCTGTTGCGCGCCGCGGGCCTGCGCGAAAGCGGGCCGATCGCGGAAAATCTGCTGAAGGCGCTGAACCCCGGCCGGGTCGAGCGCGTGAGCCCGCGGAGAGTGCAAGAATGACCGAGACGCAGAAGGTCCGGTTCTACCAGACAGGCACCCATACCGTGGGCAACCGGCTGATGGAGCCTGCCAGCCGCACCGTGCAGGCCAGCCCCGAGCGGTCGAACGCCATCACCTCGGGGCACCGCGCCTGCCAGGGCTGCGGCGAGGCGCTGGGTGCGCGCTATGCGCTGGATGCCGCGATGCGGGCCACGGGCGGGCGGATGGTCGCGGTGAACGCGACCGGCTGCCTGGAGGTGTTCACCACGCCTTACCCGGAAACAAGCTGGCAGGTGGCCTGGCTGCATTCGCTGTTCGGCAATGCGCCCGCGGTTGCGACCGGCGTCGTCGCCGCGCTGCGCGTCACCGGGCAGCACGACGTGCGGGTGGTGGCCCAGGGCGGAGACGGCGGCACGACCGACATCGGCTTCGGCTGCCTCTCGGGCCTGTTCGAGCGCAACGATGACGTTCTCTACATCTGCTACGACAACGAGGCCTACATGAACACCGGGGTCCAGCGGTCCTCGGCCACGCCCGCCTTCGCGCGCACGGCGACCACGCCCGCGACCGGGCCGCACCCGGGCAACGTGGCGGGCACCGGCAAGAACCTGCCCCGCATCGCCATGGCGCACGAGATCCCCTATGTGGGCACCGCCTCGGTCGCCGATCTGCACGATCTGGAGGCGAAGGTGACGCGCGCCATGGCGATCGGCGGCGCGCGCTACATCCACATCCACGTTCCCTGCCCGCTGGGCTGGGGCGCGGCCGCGCATGACACGATCCGGCTGGCGCGGCTGGCGGTGGAAAGCGGGCTGTTCCCGCTTATCGAGGCCGAGCATGGCGAGGTGACCGCGGTGAAGCCGATCCGCCGACGGGTGCCGGTGGAAGACTACCTGCGCCCGCAGAAACGCTTCGCCCACCTGTTCCGCCCGGGGCACGAAGACCGCGCCACGCTGGCGGCCATTCAGGCTACGGCCGATGCCAATATCCGCCGCTACGGCCTCTGCCCGGAGGGACAGGAATGACCGAAGCCCCCAAACCCTTCGCCATCACGCTCGATCCGGGCTCCAGCAAGGCCAACCACACCGGAAGCTGGCGCAGCGAACGCCCGGTCTATGTGGACCGCCTGCCGCCCTGCAACGCGCAATGCCCCGCGGGCGAGAACATCCAGGGCTGGCTGTACCACGCGGAGGGCGGCGATTACGCCGCCGCCTGGCAGGTGCTGATGCAGGACAACCCGCTGCCTGCGGTGATGGGGCGGGTCTGCTATCACAGCTGCGAAGGCGCCTGTAACCGGGGCACGCTGGACGAGGCGGTCAGCATCCACGCAGTGGAACGGTTCCTGGGCGATTACGCGCTGGACCACGGCCTGCGCCCGCAGGTGGCTGCGCCACCTTCTGGCAGGCGGGTGCTGGTGGTGGGGGCGGGGCCTTCGGGCCTGTCCGCCGCCTACCATCTGACGCGGCTGGGTCATGCGGTGACGATCCGTGAGGCGGGGCCGATGGCGGGCGGCATGATGCGCCTTGGCATCCCCCGATACCGGCTGCCGCGCGACGTGCTGGATGCGGAAATCGCCCGCATCCTCGGCATGGGCGTCACGCTGGAACTGAACACCCGGGTTGCCGACATCGAGGCCGCCTTCGCCGAAGGGTTCGACGCGATCTTCACCGCGGTCGGCGCCCATCTGGCCAAGCGGACCGAGATCCCGGCCCATGCCGCGGCCCGCATCCTGGATGCGGCGGGCTTTCTTGCGCAGGTCGAGACGGGCGAGGCGCCGCAGCTTGGCCGCCGCGTCATCGTCTATGGCGGGGGCAACACGGCGATGGACGTGGCGCGCACGGTGAAACGGCTGGGCGCCGAGGACGCGATGGTGGTCTATCGCCGCAGCCGGGCCCAGATGCCCGCCCATGCCTTCGAGGCCGACGAGGCCGAGGACGAGGGCGTGATGATGCATTGGTTGCGCACCATCACGGCGGTCGATGGTGCGGCGGTGACGGTGGAACGGATGGTGATCGACGCCTCGGGCCGCCCGCAGCCCACCGGCGAATTCGAGGTGCTGGAGGCCGATACGCTGATCCTGGCCCTGGGGCAGGATGCCGATACCGGGTTTCTGGCCCGGGTTCCGGGGGTCGAGGTTGCGTCCGACGGGGTGGTCGGCGTGGACGCGCGGATGATGACCGGGCGGCCCGGTCTTTTCGCCGGGGGCGACATGGTGCCCGCCGAACGCACGGTGACGGTGGCGGTGGGCCACGGCAAGAAGGCCGCCCGCCACATCGACGCCTGGCTGCGCGGCGGGGCCCTTGCCGCCCCGGAAAAGCACGCGCCCGCCACGTTCGAGCGGCTGAACACCTGGTATTACGATGACGTGCCGCGCAGCCTTCAGGCCGAACTTGCGCTGGTCAGGCGCCAGACCGGGTTCGACGAGGTGGTGCAGGGCCTGACCGAGGCGACCGCGCTTTACGAGGCGCGCCGCTGTCTCAGTTGCGGCAACTGCTTCGAATGCGACAACTGCTTCGGCGTCTGCCCTGACAATGCGGTCATCAAGCTGGGCCCCGGCAACCGCTTCCGCATCGATTACGATTACTGCAAGGGCTGCGGCCTCTGCGCCGCCGAATGCCCCTGCGGCGCGATCGAGATGGTGCCCGAGATCGCCTGACCCGGCCAACACGCCCCCGGTTGACCCACGTCAAGGCGGTGCTGCGGCGGGGGGGCTAGGCTGCGGGCATCTCTTTCAGCTCATCCCCCGGAGGCCGCCATGGACGCCAATGTGATCTTCTTCGAGCATCTCAAGCGCGCGGATGTGGCGCGGGTGGGGGGCAAGAATTCCTCGCTGGGCGAGATGATCGGCACGCTGTCGGCGCGCGGCATCCGGGTTCCGGCGGGCTTTGCCACCACGGCGGACGCCTATCGCGCCTATATCGCCCACAACGACCTAGGCAACCGCATCGGCGCGGTGCTGGCCGATCTGGCCGCGGGGCGCGTGGCGCTGGCCGAGGCGGGGCGGGCGATCCGCGGCATGGTGCTGGCGGGGGAATGGCCCGCCGACATTCTGGCCGACATCCGCAAGGCCTACCGCGAACTTTCGGCGCGCGCGGGCAAGGCCGCGGCCTCGGTCGCCGTGCGGTCTTCGGCCACCGCCGAGGATCTGCCGGATGCCAGCTTTGCGGGCCAGCAGGAAACCTACCTGAACGTCGAAGGCGAGGCCGCGCTGCTGGATGCCTGTCGGCGCTGCTATGCCTCGCTATTCACCGACCGGGCGATCACCTACCGCAGCCTGAAGGGGTTCGACCACATGAAGGTCGCGCTGTCGGTGGGCGTGCAGCAGATGGTGCGCTCTGACATCGGCGGGTCGGGGGTGATGTTTTCGATCGACACGGAATCGGGCTTCGACAAGGTAGTGCTGATCACCGCCGCCTGGGGCCTGGGCGAAAACGTGGTGCAGGGCGCGGTGGACCCCGATGAATATGTGGTGTTCAAGCCCTTCCTGACCCGGCCGGGCCTTGTGCCGATCCTGGAAAAGCGGCTGGGCGAGAAAGAGATCAAGATGATCTACGACGCGGGCGCGGGGAAGACGACGAAGAACGTCGCCACCTCGAAGGCCGAGCGCGAGGCCTTCGTGCTGACCGATGCCGAGATCCTGGAACTGGCCCGTATGGCCGCCACGATCGAGGACCATTACGGCCTGCCGATGGATATGGAATGGGCCCGCGACGGTGACACGGGCGCCCTTTACATCGTGCAGGCCCGCCCCGAGACGGTCCAAAGCCGCACCGCTGCCGGGGCGATGAAGGCCTATACGGTCAAGACGAAGGGGCCGGTGCTGGTCTCGGGGCTGTCGGTCGGCAATGCGGTGGCCACGGGCCGCGTCTGCGTGATCGAAAGCGCCCGCCAGATCGACCAGTTCGTGGACGGTGCGATCCTTGTCACCTCGACCACCGACCCCGACTGGGTGCCGATCATGAAGAAGGCCGCCGCCATCGTGACCGACCACGGCGGCCGCACCAGCCACGCCGCCATCGTCAGCCGCGAACTGGGCGTGCCCGCGGTGGTGGGCACCGGCAACGCCACCCAGGCCCTGACCACCGGGCAAGAGATCACGGTGAACTGCGCCGAAGGGGAAACCGGCCTTGTCCATGCCGGGATCAGCACCTTCACGGTGGAAGACCTGTCGCTGGACCGGGTGCCGCAGACGCGCACGCGGATCATGACCAACATGGCCGACCCCTCGTCCGCGGCCCGCTGGTGGCGGCTGCCCAGCGACGGGGTGGGTCTGGCGCGGATGGAGTTCGTGATCAACAACGTCCTGCGGGTGCATCCGCTGGCCCTTCTGCACTTTGACACGCTGACCGATGCGCGCGCCCGCGACGACATCGCCGCGCTGACCCGCGGCTATGCGGACAAGGCGGAGTACTTCGTCGACGGTCTGGCCCGCGGCCTGTCGCGCATCGCCGCCGTGGTCTGGCCGAAGCCGGTGATCGTGCGGATGAGCGATTTCAAGACCAACGAATATGCCGAGCTTCTGGGCGGGCGCCAGTTCGAGCCGGTCGAGGAAAATCCGATGATCGGCTTTCGCGGAGCCTCGCGCTACTACCACCCTTCCTACCGCGAGGGGTTCACGCTGGAATGCCGCGCAATCCGGCGGCTGCGCGAAGAGATGGGATTTGACAACGTGGTGGTCATGATCCCCTTCTGCCGCACCCCCGAAGAGGCCGACCGCGTGCTGGCCGTGATGGCCGAAGCCGGGCTTGAGCGTGGGAAGAACGGTCTGCAAGTCTATGTGATGTGCGAGATCCCCGCCAATGTCATCCTGGCCGAAGACTTCGCACAGCGGTTCGACGGCTTCTCGATCGGCTCGAACGACCTGACCCAGTTGACCCTGGGCGTCGACCGGGATTCGGGCGATCTTGCGGGGCTTTTCGACGAGCGCAACGCCGCCGTCCTGTGGATGATCCGCACGGTCATCGAGCGGGCGCACCGGGTCGGGGCCAAGGTGGGGCTCTGCGGGCAGGCGCCCTCGAACGACCCCGCCTTCGCGCGGCTTCTGGTCGAGGCGGGGATCGACTCGATCTCGGTCACGCCCGACAGCTTCCTGGCGGTCAAGACCCATGTCGCCGCCGCCGAGGCCTGAGGCCGAAAGGTGAGTTGCAGCCCGCCCGCGCCAGCGCCATCCTGCGGCCAGCCGACAACCGCGGGACATGGCCATGACTGACCCCGATGCGCCCCCGGGCGCGACGGCCGAAGAGGATCTCTTCGGTCAGGCCCGCATGATGGTGCGGGCCTTCTGGGCCTCGCGGCAGCGCAACCGGCTGCTGCTGCTGGCAGGGGCGCTGATCGGCGTGATCCTGGCGACCGCCTGGATGCAGATCCGCCTGAATGCCTGGAACCAGCCGTTCTACGACGCGCTGACCCGCAAGGACTGGGCCGGGTTCATCGGCCAGCTTGGCGTCTTTGGCACGCTGGCCGGGGCGCTGCTGGTGCTGAACGTGGCGCAGACCTGGCTGAACCAGACCGCGCGGCTGGTGCTGCGGCGGGGGCTGGTGGACGACCTGCTGGGCCAGTGGCTGCAACCCCTGCGCGCCTTCCGGCTGGCCAATGCCGGGCAGATCGGGCAGAACCCCGATCAGCGGCTTGCCGCCGACGCCCAGCACCTGAGCGACCTGACAACCGATCTGGGCATCGGCCTTCTGCAATCCACGCTGCTGTTGGCGTCCTTCGTCGGGGTGCTGTGGGAACTCAGCACCGGAATGTACCTGAAGATCGGCGGATATACCTTTGATCCGCCTGGCTATATGGTGTGGTGGGCACTGCTTTACGCAGGCACCGCCAGTCTCATCAGTTGGCGTGTAGGCCGCCCTCTGATCCGGCTGGATGCCGATCACTACGCCCGCGAGGCCGACCTGCGCTATGAACTGGTGCGGGTGTCCGACGGGGTCGAGGCCATCGCCATGTACGGTGGCGAGGCGGCCGAGCGCACCCGCCTTGACGCGGCGCTGGGCGCGGTGATGGCGGTGCTGCACCGCATCGTGGGCGCCACGACCCGGCTGACCTGGGTGACGGCGGGCTATGGCTGGTTCACGCTGGTGGCGCCGATCCTGGTGGCCGCGCCCAGCTATTTCAGCGGCAAGATGACCTTCGGCCAACTGATGATGGCGGTGGGCGCCTTCAACCAGGTGCAGCAGTCGCTGCGCTGGTTCGTGGACAACGTGTCGTCCATCGCGGATTGGCAGGCCACGCTGGTGCGGGTCGCCAATTTTCGCACCGCGGCGCAGGAGATGGACCGGATCGGCGCGGCCGAGAACCGGATCGATCTGGTCGAAGCCGAGGGCGCGGACATCCGGCTGCAGGGTCTTTGCATCGCCGGGCCCGCGGGCGCGGTGACGCTCAGCGCACCGGACCTGACCCTGACCCCCGGCGAACGGGTGCTGGTGTCTGGCGGGCCGGGGTCGGGCAAGACGCTGTTCTTCCGGGCGCTGACCGGGCTCTGGCCCTGGGGCCATGGCCGGATCGAACGGCCGGGGCGCGACCGCATCATGTTCCTGCCCACCCGCGCCTATCTGCCCACCGGCACGCTGCGCGGGCTTCTGTGCTATCCGCAGGCCGAGGGCAGTTTTCCGGACGCCGCCATCGCTGCCGCGCTCGAGGCGGTGGGGCTGGGCCGGATGGCGCGGGATCTTGGCAAGTTCCACCGCTGGGAACGCCACCTGACCGAGAACGACAAGCACTGCCTGGCCTTCGCCCGCGCGATCCTGCAACGCCCGGACTGGGTGGTGATCGACGACGCGCTGACCTTCCTCGACCCCGCCTCGCGCAAGCGGATCGAGACGGTCTTCCAGACGCAGGCAAGGGACATGGGCATCATCAACATCGGCCATGACGGCGCGATGCCGGGGTTCTATACCCGCGAGGTGACGCTGAAGACCGACCCCGCGGGCCCCTGCTTCACCCCCTCAGGCGAGGGCTGATGGGCGCGAAAAGCCCATCCGTGCCAGCGCGGGGGCGATCTCGGGCGCCGACATGAACAGCCGCCACAAAAGCCCAGACCGCGCGTTTTCCACCATCACGACGATCGGCCCCTGGTCGATCGCCAGATGGCTTTCGGCCACCCAGCCCGCGGTTTCGTTGAAGGCATCGCGCATCCCCCAGTCGCCCCACAGCAGATGTCCCAGCCCCTCGTGATAGTGCCGGAGCGCGGCCAGCGACTGTTCGGGCGTGTAGGGCAGGCAGGAGATTGCCGCGGTGGGGGCGATCACGCCCAGGTCGTTGGTGGGGGAAAAGGCGTTGTAGCCCTTGTCACCGTCGCAGGCCGTCAGCCCCCAGGCGGGGCCGTAGCCTGCGAAGGCGCGCGGGTTCGCCTGCGCATAGGCGTGGTGGATCAGCGCATGGGCGCGGTTCTGGGCGAAATAGTCGGCATGCCGGTCCACCAGCCCGCGCGGGTCAAGCCCCATGAAGCTGTAGTGGGTGAAGAACAGCGGCCCGCCATAGTCGGGGCCAAGCGGCAGGCGGATGCCGTAAAAGCTCTTGCCGTTCTCGAAGGTGCCCGAGGTCTTCCAGCCCGTCTCGTAGGCCGCAAGGTCGATCGGATGGCTGGGCGAGGCCAGCCCCAGCACAAAGGCGATCAGCCCCTCGTGGTAGCCGGTGATCGGCAGAGCGTCGGCCCAGTCGCCGCGCTCGGTCCAGTGCCACATCATCTTGGCGGGTGCGGGGCAGAAGGCCGCCCAGTCGACCGCCCGCCAGAGCGCGTCGATCCGCGTCGCGGTCGCCCCGGCGCCCAGCCATTGCCGCGCGGCCAGCAGACCCATCATCAGGAAGGCGGTTTCCACGACGTCGCCGCCGTCGTCATTGGGTGAAAAGGCCACGGTGGCGCCCGTGCCGCCATCCATCCAATGCGCGAAGGCCCCCTTGTAACGGGGGGCTTCGGACAGGAAATCCACCACCTTGCCGATCCGGGCCGCGACATCGGCGCGGGGAAGAAAGCCGCGTTCGGCCCCTGCGATCAGCGCCATCAGGCCAAAGCCCGTGCCGCCGGTGGTCACCGTGTTCAGCACGTCATAGCCATAGCTGCCCGCCGAGCGTTCGCGCGCCATCCCCGAGACAGGGTGCGCGAAATCCCAGAAATAGCCCAGTGTCCGGCGCTGGATCAGGTCCAGCAGGTCGTCATCGCCCAGCCGCGTGCCCATCGCTCAGGCCCGCGCCCAGGTCACGCGGACCGCTTGCAGATCCTCGGCATCGGGGCCCACCATCAGGTCGAAGTCGCCCGGCTCCCAATCGTGGGTGACGCTGGCCAGCGTCTCGCCCATCGGATAGCGCAAGTCGTCAGGGCCGACATGGAAGGTCGCGTCGCGCGCCTCGCCCGGCGCAAGTTCCAGCCGGGCAAATCCGATCAACTGGCGCACGGGGCGCGAGGTTTGCCCCGCCACGTCGTGCAGGTAAAGCTGCACCACCTCGGTGCCCGCCCGCGCCCCGGTGTTGGTGACGCTGACCGACAGCGTCAGGGTGTCGGTCTCGGTCAGCGCCGTCGCGCTGACGCGGGGGGCGCCATAGGCAAAGCGGGTATAGGTCAACCCGAAGCCCGCGGGGAACAGGGGCGTGTGCGGCCCTTCCAGAATGCAGGAGGTGGTGAACTTGCGGAAGACGTGGCGCCCTGTGCCGTCAACCGCGGTATCGCCCGCCACGTCCACGCCCAGACCCCAGATCGGCCGCCCGGTGGGCAGGTCCTCGGTGCGGTAGGGCAGTTGGCCCACATTGCGCGGCAGCGGCAGGCTCAGCCGTCCGCTGGGCGCGACCTTGCCGAAGAGCACATCGGCGATGCCGTGCCCGCCTTCGTTGCCCGGATGGCCCGTCCAGATCAGCGCGTCGACCAGCGCCGCCTCGTCGCCAAGCGCCAGCGGGCGCCCGGCGATGGCCAGCAGGATCAATGGCTTGCGCTGCGCCCGCGCGATGGCGGCGATGGCGCGCACCAGCGCGGGCTGGTCGCCGTGCAGGGTGATGTCGGCCCGGGTCGAGGATTCGCCCGCGTGCTCCTTGGCCTCGCCCAGCACCAGGATGATCGTGTCGGCCGCCCGCGCCGCGGCCTCGGCCTCGGCCAGCATGGCGGCGGGGCTGGCGGGCCCGATCACCACGGATGGCAGGTCGGCGTTGTGCATGTTCAGCCGTGCCGCTTCCGAGGCGTCGTTCACGATGTTGCAGCCCTTGGCGTGCAGCACGCGTGCGCCCGGCGCGGCGGCGGTGATCCCTTCCAGCACCGTCACGGAATGGTCGGGCGCGACATCGATGGCCCAGGTGCCCTGCATGTCGATGCGGTCCTGCGCCAGCGGGCCGATCACCGCCAGCGTACCCTTTGGAGGCAGCGGCAGTATGCCAGTGTTCTTCAGCAGAACCAAAGACTTGGACGCCGCCTAGCGGACAAGGGCCACGTTTTCTCGGGTATAGGTCACCCGGTTGCGCAGCGCCTCGTCCATCCCGATATAGGGGTCGGCGAACAGCCCCAGCCGCCATTTCGCCACCAGCACCTGCCGCGCGCGGGCGGTGATCTCGGCCTCGGTCACCGGGCCGAAGCGGTAGGCGCCCCAGCGCTGGTGGAACCGGTCGGGCGCCTCGGCCCCCTCGGCCACCAGACCGGGCAGGTATTTCAGGAAGGCCTGGCTGACCAGATCGACGTTCACCCCGGCCTTGAAGGCCAGGTAGGCCGCCTCGCGCCCGTCGGCGGCGATGCCGTGATGCACAAGTTCGGGGTCGATGGCGGTGAAGTCGGTGACGATGATCCCGTCAAAGCCAAGCTGCCCGCGCAGCACATCCTGCAAGAGACCCGGATGGGCGGTGGCGGGGATGTCGTTGATCGTGTTGAAGGCGACCATGATCGCCCCCGCGCCCGCGGCCACACCTGCGCGGAACGGCTCCATGATCCGCGCCAGCGTGGCGGCCGAGGCCTCGACCCCCGCGTAATCGCGCCCCGCCCGCGCAAGGCCGTAGCCCATGAAATGCTTCAGCGTGGCCATGAACCGGTCGGGCCGCGCCATGTCGCCATCCGCGCCCTGATAGGCCCGCACGATGGTTTCCGCGATCCGTGCGCCCAGATAGGGAAACTCGCCGTTGCCTTCCGCGATCCGGCCCCAGCGGGCGTCATGGCAGATGTCAAGCATCGGCGCCCAGTTGAGGTTGATGCCATCGGCCCGCGCCTCGCGGGCGCACATCGCGTTGATGCGGCCGATCAGGTCCATATCCCAGGAACAGGACAGCGCCAGCGGGATCGGCCCGCCGGTCCGGTAGCGCTGGATGCAATCCTTGCCGAAGAAAAGGGGGATGCCATTCGGGCCCTGTTCCACGGCCAGTTGCTGCAGCGCGCGCCGTTCGCCCACCGAGGCGCCCCAGGAAATCCCGCAGATCTCGCCGCGTTCGACCATCACCGGCACGTCCACCGCCTCGCCCACGCCGGTGGTGTCGACCCCCGCGCCCGAGGGGTAGTTCAGCTGGCCCACCTTTTCCTTCAGCGTCATCCGCGCCAGCAGCGCGTCAAGGAATGGGTCCATCTGGGTCATGCAAGGGCTCCGGCGTGCAGGGCGGTGGGGTGGGTCATTGAGGGGCATCGGCCGCCGAGGGCGCCAGATGCAGCCGTGCGCCCCCGCGGAAGCGGCGCAGCGTGATGATACCGTCGTCGATTTCGGCCACCCACTCATAGACGGGCGCGCCGGACGACAGGAAGGGCATCGCCCGGTTGTGGATCGAACTGATGACCGTGGTCTGCGGGCAGTTGCGCCGCAGCACCTCGTAGAACTCGGATTGGGCCTGCGGGTCGAGCCCCGCCGTCACCTCGTCCAGCAGCGCCACCTCGGGTCGGTTCAGCAGCAGTTGCGCCAGGATCAGCCGCTTCTTCTGGCCGCCGGACAGCGCGCGGTCCCAGGGGCGGCCGTGGCAGGTCCGCTCGTTCAGGCAGCGCAGGAAGTCGGGAAAGCCCAGGCCTGTCTCGGCCAGTACCGCGGCGATCTCGGCATCGGAAAAGTCGTCCTCGTCCTCGGACCCCGCCACAAGCTGCTTCAGCGTGGTCTCGGGCGTGCGCATCGCCTGCGCGGCATAGAAGGGCTTGCGCCCCGCGGGCAGCGTGACCTCGGCGCGGCCGTAATCCTGCTGGCCCATCAGCGCGTTCAGGAACGAGGTCTTGCCCCCGCCCGAGGTGCCGATCAGCGCGGTCCAGGACCCGGCGGGGAAGTGCAACTCCTCTGGCGCGCGCAGAAAGGGCTGGGCCCGATGGCCTTCGTGCATCAGTTCCAGCCCGCGCACCCGGATCCCCTGATCGGCGGCGTGAAAGCGGTAGTGGAATTCATGCACCCCGGTCGCGGCGAAATAGGCACGGGTGTCCTGCACCTTCTCGATCTCGCTGGCGTATTCGGTCACCCGTTCGGCATCCGCCTTCAGCGCGGCCAGTGCGGGTGTCACGTCGATCAGCCAGGAAAAGCCGTTGGTCAATTGCCCGACCAGCGCGGCGGTGGTCACATAGGTCTGGAAATCGATCGCGCCCTGCGCATAGGCGGGCAGCGCCAGCACCGAGGCGAGGATCTGGAACGACACCAGCGTGTAGAAATCATGCAGCCCCAGAAAGCCCGCCTGCAAGAGGTTGCTGCGGTGCCAGACCCGGTCGATCTCGCCGTAAAGCGCGCGGTTCACCTTGGCCTGTACCCGTTCGCCCGCTGCCGCGGTGATCTGGCCCGCACGGCGGAACATGGTGTTCAGTTCGCTGCGGAAGGCGCCCTCGGCCTCCATGAAGGTCTTGTTCACCCCCCGCATCACGTTGCCGATCCGGGTGAAGCCCCAGGTGCAGAGCACCGCGAAGGGAACGATGGCCCCCAGCGTCAGCGCAAAGCTGCCCGCGCCGCCCAGGTCGGGCACCTGCTTGACCGGGCGCGAGATCTCCCACAGCTTCCACGACACCTCCCAGGCGCCGGTCGTCACCGTCAGCACCCCCATCGCCAGCCCGATCGCATTGCCCGTCAGCGTCTTGAGGCATTCCTGCTGGCGCTGGTCCAGGCTGTCGAGCCGGGGGTTGGTCTGGATCTTCAGGATCGTGTTGCCCTCGGCCAGCGTCGCCGCGGTGAACCGGTCGTTCAGCCAGGCGCGCCACTTCCGTTGCAGGGTCTGGGCGATGTAGTGGCGCACCGCCACTGTCGCCACGCTCAGCGTGATCATCGCGACAAGGACCAACGCGGCCGCGCTGAAGCGGCCCATCGGGTCAAGGTTGCCCGGCGTCTGGTAGCTGGCCTTGGCGCTTTCGAAGGCGCCCGCGGATTCCGCGATCCAGATGCCGACCTTGCTGATGAACCAGCTCAGCACCGCGATGGCAAGCGCCAGCGTCCAGGCAAGCCTGCGCTGGGGCGAGCGCCAGAAGGCGGTCAAGAGCCCCCAGAACGTGCGCATCCCACCCACCGGCGTCCGCGACGCCGCGTCTGGCGACGGCGGCGGTGGGGGGAACTGCTCTGTGTCAGCATGCGCATTCACCGGAGGTTCCTCCCGTTCTTCCTGCGACGTGCTTTGTACCTCAGGGCGGAGTGTAGTGCGATTCTGGGCTTTTGTGTGGCAATTGGCCGCGCCGGCACGGAAATCCCGCGGCTTTCGCGGCCAGCAGGGCCTGAAACGCGGCAAAAAGCTGGCGCATCGCCGGGGGTTTTGCCGGAAAGAGCGTGGCGTCATCCATGTCATGCACGATCAGCGCCACGTCCACCTCGAAGACCAGCAGCCGCCCATCCGGCAGTTCGGCGCAATCGAGCCCGACGTAATCCAGCCCGATCCGGTCGGCCAGCGCGGCCAGCGCCCCGGCATGGCGGCGGGCAAAGCCATCGGCAAAGCCCGCCATCCAGGACGCTTCGGCCGCGCGGCGGTCGGCATGGGTGTCCATCCCGGCCGAGAGGTAATGCACGATCCAGTCTTGCGACAGCGCCAGATGCACCGGGTAGGGCTGCCCGTCGATCAGCACCACCCGTGCCTTGGCAAACAGCCCGTTCGCGCCACGGTAGTCGACAAATCGGGTCAGGTAGAACCGCTCTGTGTCCGTCTCGGCCAGAAGGTCGGCCAAATGCAGCGCATCGCCCACCCGTTCCATCCCGGCGCCCGCGTGGCTGCCCTCGGGCCGCAGGATCAGCGGCCAGTCCAGGTCCGGGTGCAGCGTGTCCGGGCCCGCGCCCAGCAGCAAGGGCGCCAGTGCGCCGCGGGTCAGCCGCAAGGTGGGCGGGCAGACCAGGCCGGGCACCCCCTGAAGCCGCCGCGCCACCCCGTCGCGCGTCAGCCCGGCGATGCGGTCGGCGGCGGCATTCACCACGGGCCGCGGCCAGGCGGCAAGCCGCGGCGCGAGCGACCTGAGCAGGGCGCGGCGGCCCGGCGCCTCGCCGATCGCCAGCATCGCCACGTCATGCGGCGGCAGGTCCGTCAGCGGGTCGTCGGGCGTCACGAAATGCAGGTGCACCACCGCATCCGACCCCGCCAGCAGAAAGTCGAGCGGCGTGTTCGCCATCAGGTCGCCCGGCGCCACCAGCGCCAACACCCGCGGGCCGGTGCCCCGGCCCAGCACGATGCGATAGTCGCGCCGCAGCCGCAGCGCCTCGTCCATCAACCCGGCACCCGCATCCGACTGGCCGCGGGCATGGAACAGATAGGCCAGATCCAGCATCGCCGCCGCATCCTGCCCGTCGCGTTCCAGCCGGGCGATCAGCGCTGCCGCCACCGCCTGCAGATCGCCCCCGCCATAGGCGTGGCGGGCCTGTGCGGCCAGCCCGGCGATGCGGTCGGGGGCAGGGGGGCCATCAGCCAAGCGCGCCCTCCAGTCGCAGCACATCCGCGACAAGCCGGTCGATGTCGGCCGCCGTGGTGCGGTGGTTCACGATGGCCGCGCGGATCGCCGGGCGACCGTCCAGCCGGGTGACCGAGGGGGCCAGCGCCCCTTCGGCATGCAACGTCTCGACGATCCGGGCGCTAAGCGCGCCATCGGCATCGCCTGCGGGGCGGAAGCAGACGACGTTCAGCCCGACCGGCGCGGCCAGATCCAGCCGCGGCTCTGCCGTTACCCGCGCGGCCAGCCGGGCGGCCAGCGCACAGGTCTGCCCGATCATCGCGCACAGCCGGTCCAGCCCGTAGGTCGTCAGCGTGAACCACGTCTTCAGCGCGCGGAACCCGCGCGACAGGTCTGGCCCCACGTCGCAGGGCCACCAGTCGCCCCCGGCCAGCCCGCCCGCGGCCCGGCTGAGATAGTCGCTGTCGGCGGCAAAGGTCTCGCGCTGCCAGGCGCCGTCGCGGCACAGAAGGAAGCCCGCGTCATAGGGCACCTGCATCCACTTGTGGAAATCGAAGGCCAGACTGTCGGCCCGCTCGATCCCTGCCAGCCGCGGCGCAAGGTCCGGCACCAGGCGGGCAAAGCCGCCCAGCGCGGCATCCACGTGGAAATGCATCCCCGTCGCCGCGGCCAGATCGGCCAGCGCGGCCAGATCGTCTACCGCGCCGGTGTTCACCGTGCCCGCGGTCCCCACGATCAGGAAGGGCTGCGCCCCCGCCGCGCGGTCCGCCGCGATGCGCGCCGCCATCGCCGCCACGTCAACCCGCCCCGTGTCATCGGTCGCGATCAGCCGCAGGGCATCCGACCCGATCCCGGCCATCTCCATCGCGCGCGGGACGCAGCCATGCACCTCTTCCGAGGCATAGGCCACCAGCCGCGTACCATCCGTCCCCGTCTGCCGTACCGCCGCCCCCAAGGCGCGCACCCGCGCGATCAGCACAGCCAGGAAATTCGCCTGGCTCGCCCCGGTCAGGAACAAGCCGTCTGCGGTGGACGGAAAGCCGTAAAGCTCGGCCATCCAGGCGGTGATCTGGCGTTCGACCGCATGGGCCATGTGGTCGCGCCCGCCGCAGTTGGCATTGAAGCCGGCGGCCAGCATCTCGGCCAGCATCCCCACCGCCGTGCCACCGCCCTGCACCCAGCCCATGAAGCCCGGATGCGTGTTGCCCGCGCCATAGGGCAGGACGTTTTCGCGGAACGTCCCGTAAGCCGTGGCCAGCGGCACGCCCTCCCGCGGCAGCCCAACCCGGAACGCCGCCCGCGCCGTCGCAGGTGCTGCCTGCCACAGCGGCAGGTCGCGGCGAAGCTCCAGATGGTCGAGCATGTCGTCCAGCATCCTGTGCGCCTGCGCCCGCAGATCGCCCCAGTCCGCCGGATCGAGCGTGGAGGTGGTATCAGCCATTCTATGCTTCCCGTGCCGGAATCGGTCACGCGAAGGCATAGTGCGGGGGAAGGGTTACGTCTTGGCTAAAGTGGAGGGGGAAGGGGGCTACGGCGGCCGCCGGTATGCACCATTCTGTCATCTTCCCGCGGAAAGGTGGTGCGCCATGAGTGCGCACCCTGCGGGTGGTGTCGGGGCGCGCGCGCAGCGCACCCGCGCCCCACGCATCACACCAGCCGGCTCGCCTCCACCGCCGCGCGCACGAAGTCCGCGAACAGCGGGTGCGGCGCGAAGGGTTTCGATTTCAGCTCCGGGTGGAACTGCACGCCGATGAACCACGGGTGGTCGGGGATTTCCACGATCTCGGGCAGGCGGCCGTCTGGGCTCATGCCCGAAAACATCAGGCCGCAGGTTTCCAGCTTGTCGCGGTAGCGCAGGTCCACCTCGTAGCGATGGCGGTGGCGTTCCTCGATGGTGGTGGCGCCGTAGATGCCCGCCACCCGGCTGCCGGGGGTCAGGGTCGCGGTATAGGCGCCCAGTCGCATGGTGCCGCCCTTGTCGTCACCCACCTTGCGTTCCACCACATGGTTGCCCTGGATCCATTCCTTGAGGTGGTAGACGACCGGGGTGAACCGTTTCGCCCCCGCCTCATGGTCGAATTCCTCGCTGCCGGCGTCCTTCACGCCCGCCAGATCGCGCGCGGCCTCGATCACCGCCATCTGCATGCCAAGGCAGATGCCAAGGTAGGGCACGCCCTTTTCACGGGCGAATTGCGCGGCCTTGATCTTGCCTTCGGTGCCGCGTTCGCCAAAGCCGCCGGGCACCAGGATCGCGTCGAAGGGTTCCAGCCAGGGCGCCGGGTCTTCGCGTTCGAAGATCTCGGCGTCGATCCATTCGGCCTTCACGCGGGTGCGGTTGGCCATGCCGCCATGGGTCAGGGCCTCGGCGATGGATTTGTAGGCGTCTTCCAGTTGGGTGTATTTGCCCACCACCGCCACGCGCACTTCGCCTTCGGCGTTCTCCAGCCGGTCCATCACGTCTTCCCAGCGCGCAAGATTCGGCCGCGGCGCGGGGCTGATGTGGAAGGCGTCCAGCACCGCCCGGTCCAGCCCCTCGCGGTGATAGGCCAGCGGCGCCTCGTAGATCGTCTTGAGGTCGGGCGCCGCGATCACCGCATCCTTGCGCACGTTGCAGAAGAGCGCGATCTTTTCCCGCTCCTTGTCCGGGATCGGGTGTTCCGAGCGCAGCAGCAGCACATCGGGCGCGATGCCGATGGCGCGCAGTTCCTTGACCGAATGCTGCGTGGGCTTGGTCTTCAGCTCGTGGCTGGCCGAGATGTAGGGCACCAGCGTCAGGTGCATGAAGATGCATTCGCCCCGCGGCCGTTCCTGCGCGAACTGGCGGATCGCCTCGAAGAAGGGCAGGCCCTCGATGTCGCCCACCGTGCCGCCGATCTCGCACAGCATGAAGTCGACCTCGTCGGCGCCGATCTTCAGGAAGTCCTTGATCTCGTTGGTGACGTG
>DAIEJF010000166.1 GCA_027351005.1 Paracoccaceae bacterium
CGCCCAGACCACCAGCGCGCCCGCCACCGCGCCCCGGTTCGACCCCGACCCCCCGGCCATCAGCATGGCCCAGACCTGGAAGGTCAGCGTGGGCACATAGTTGTCGGGCGCGATGAAACCGATCAGATGCGCCTGCACCGCCCCGGCCAGCCCCATCACTGCCCCGCCCACGGCAAAGGCCTGGATGCGGTAGGATCGCGCGCTTTTCCCCAGCGAGACGGCGGCGCGCTCGTCCTCGCGCAGGGCCCGCAGGACGCGGCCCCAGGGGCTGCGCGTCAGATGCTCCAGCGCCAGGTAGGTCAGCACCGTCACCGCCAGCACCACGCCGCAACTGGTGAAGTTGAACAGCGCGGGCCGGTCCGCCAGCCCGCCGAAGGGCCGCGGGATGAAGGCCACGCCGAACGGGCCGCCCGTCAGCCCGCGGGCGTTCAGCGCCACAAGCTGCGTCACCACCGCCACGCCAAAGGTGGAAATCGCCAGGTAATCCGCCTTCAGCCGCAGGGTGACATAGCCCGTGATCGCGGCCACCAGCGCGGTGACCGCCATCGCCGCCAGCCAGCCCGCCAGGATCGGCAGGCCGAAGCCGCCCAGCCGCCCCGCGGTCTCGGGCGTGGTCAAGAGCGCCGAGGTATAGGCGCCGATCGCGACAAAGCCTGCCACACCCACGTTGAACAGCCCCGTCTGCCCCCATTGCAGGTTCAGCCCGAGCGTGATGATGGCAAAGATCAGTGCGGTCGACAGGAAGAAGGCCGCGTAGCCCAGAAGGTCGATCATCGCTCCTGCACTCCGAACAGGCCGGTGGGCCGCACCAGCAGCACCGCGACCAGGATCACGAAGGCCACCGCCTGCCGCCACTCGGCCCCCACCAGTTGCACCGAGGCCGCCTGCGACAGCCCGATGACCAGCCCACCCAGCACCGCCCCCGGTACGCTGCCGATGCCGCCGAGGATCGCGGCAGCGAACATCGGCAGCAGCATGTCCAGCCCCATCAGCGGCCGGATCTGCACCAGCACCCCCACCATCAGCCCCGCCGCACTTGCCAGCGCGCCGCCGATCAGCCAGGTCATCCGCACGATCCGGTCCAGGTCGATGCCCACCACCCGCGCCAGCGCCGGGTTCTGGCTGACCGCCTTCATCTCGCGCCCGGTGCGGCTGTAGGTCATCAGCAGGTGCATGCCGACCACCAGCACCAGCGTCATGCCCAGCAGCACGGTCTGGTCGGGGGTGATGCGGATGCCAAGGCCTATGGGCCGCGCGATCTGGATCTTGCGGCTGAAATAGGTGGGGCTGGAGGTGAAGGCGAATTCCAGCAGGTTGCGCAGCGCCATCGAGGCGCCGAAGCTGGCCATCACCACCACGATGGCCTGCCCCCGCGCCCTGAGCCGGGCGAACAGAAGCCAGTCGAGCAGCAGCGCCAGGCAGCCGGTGAAGACCATGCCCCCCAGCCCCGCGAGGATCAGCGGCCAGCCGAAGGACAGCGGCCCGATCGGCGCCACCGTCCCCACCGCCGAGCCGATCAGCCCCACCAGCATCAGCGTGGAATAGGCCCCCCAGGCCATGAAATCGCCATGCGCGAAGTTGGAGAACCGCAGGATCGCATAGGTCAGGGTCACGCCGATGGCGCCCAGCCCGATCATCGAGCCCTCGATCAGCCCGTTCAGCAGGAATTGCAGCGTCATCTACCGCCCCCGTCGCTGCGCTGGCCCAGGTACAGCTCGGCCACCACCGGATCATCCCACAGCGTGGCGGCCGGCGCCTCATGCGCCACCCGGCCTTCCACCAGCACATAGGCCCGGTCGCCGATGGCCAGCGCCGCGCGGGCGTTCTGTTCCACCAGCACCACCGTGACCCCGCCCCGGCGGATCTCGGCCAGCCGGGCAAAGACCATCTCGACGAACTTGGGCGACAGCCCCGCCGAGGGTTCGTCCAGCATCAGCACCCGCGGCCGCACGATCAGTGCGCGCGCCGCCGCCAGCATCTGCCGCTGCCCGCCCGACAGGCTGCCCGCCATCAGTCGCCGCTGGCGCGCAAGGTCGGGAAACAGCGCGAACATCTCCTCGATCCGCGCCGCGGTCTCGGCCCGCGGCAGACCACCCGCGGAAACGCGCAGGTTGTCCTGTACCGACAAGAGCGGAAAGACGTTTTCGGTCTGCGGCACGAAGGCCAGCCCCGCCTGTACCATCCGGTGCGCGGGCACCCGCGTGATCTCGGCCCCCGCCAGCCGCACCGCGCCGCCCGAAATCGGCACCAGCCCGGCGATGGCCTTGATCAGGCTGGATTTCCCCGCCCAGTTCGGGCCCAGGATCACCACGATTTCCTGCGGCTCGACCCGGATCGAGGCGCCGCGCACGATGGGCAGGCCGGGCTCGTAGCCCGCCACCAGCCCGTCGGTCTCCAGCATCGCCGCCATCACCCCGCCCCGCCCAGATAGGCCTCGATCACGCGGGGATCGCGCGCCACTTCGGCGGCGGTGCCTTCGGCCAGACGCGCGCCCTGCGCCATCACGATCACCCGATGGCAAAGCCGAGTGACCATGTCGATGTTGTGTTCGATCAGCAGGAAGGTGACGCCGCCCGCGTTGATCGCGCGGATGCGGTCGATGATGACCTCGAGCAGGCTGGGGTTCACTCCGGCGGCGGGCTCGTCCAGCAGGATCACCTGCGGATCGGCCATCAGCAGCCGCGCAAGTTCCAGAAGCTTGCGCTGCCCGCCCGACAGCACCGCGGCCGGTTCCCCGGCCAGATGCGACAGCCGCACCAGATCCAGCAACCCCCGCGCCTTGTCGCGCGCGGCCCGTTCCTCGGCCGCGATCCGGCCCCAGGCGGTGAAATTGGGCCAGAGCCGTTCGCCCGTCTGGTGCTGGCGGGCGATCAGCAGGTTTTCGACCAGGGTCAGCCCGGCGAAGGGGCGCGGGATCTGGAAGGTACGGCCCAGCCCCTGTGCGATGCGCCGGTACGCCGGGCTGCCCGCCACCTCGACCCCGTTCAGCCGGATCGAGCCTGATGTGACTGCGACCGACCCGGCCAGCAGATCGAACATCGTCGTCTTGCCCGCGCCATTCGGGCCGATCAGCCCCAGGATTTCCCCGCGATGCACCGCCAGCGACATCCCGTTGACCGCGACGACACCGCCAAAGCGCTTCGTCACGTCGGTGGCCTGCAGAACCGGATCCGGGTGCGTCTGTGCCATCCTGCCCTGTATGATCTGTGATCACACTTGATTTGATCAAGCTAGCGGCGTTTAATCACCCCTGCAACCGATTCCACCCGGGGCGCGCGCGGCGATGACCACGAAGACGGCAATGGGCCTTGCCCCTGTGGGGCGTGAAACGGTGCAGGACCGGGTCTATTCCGAATTGCGCCGTGCGCTGATCGGCGGGCTGTTCGAGCCGGGGCAGGTGCTGACCATCCGCACCCTTGCCGATGCGCTGATGACCTCGACCATGCCCGTGCGCGAGGCGCTGGGTCGGCTGATCACCGAACAGGCGCTGGAGGCGCTGCCGAACCGCACCATCCGGGTGCCGCCGATCACGCTCGACCGGCTGGACGACCTGCTGCGCGCCCGCATCCTGATCGAGGGCGAGGCGATCCGGCTGGCCGTGCCGCGGATGACGGCGGCCGAACTGATCGCCGCCGAAGAGATCATGCGCGAATGGCAGGAATTGCGGCTGGGCGGCAACCCCCAGACGGTGGACCGCGAGGTGGCGCTGAACCACGCCTTCCACTTCGTGCTCTACAACGCCTGCGGCTCGGCGATCCTGATCCCGATGATCGAAAGCCTGTGGCTGCAATCCGGCCCCTGCACCCGCGCCGCCATCTTCGCCTTTTCCGATGCGGGTCGGCACGATGCCGACAGCCATCACATCGCCATCCTGAACGCGCTGAAGGCCCGCGATGCAGCGGCGGCGCAGGCGGCGCTTTGCGCCGACATCAGCCGCCCGTTCGCCGTCTTGCGTGACAAGCTGGGCCGGAAGGAGGCCGCCGAATGAAGATCCTGATTACCGAGCCGCAATCGGCCCTGTCTGTCCGCGCGGCACTGCTGCCCGAGAAGGCGCCCGCCAACGCCGCCTTCCTGTGGCGCTGGCTGGAAATGGCGCGCGAGGTGCCGTCGATCCACGCGATCTGGACCGGCCCCGAGATCTCGTGCCCGATCCCGCCTCCGCAGGTCGCGGGCGAACCCGCGCTGCCTGCGGAAAACGCCACCCTGCATCCGCAGCCCGGTGATGTGGTTCTGGCCCATGTGCCCGCCCGCGTCTGGGGCGGCAACCCCGATCCGATCTTCGATGTGGGCCTGTTCTACGGCCCGGGTGCGCGGATGTTCTTTCCGATCGGCTGGCTGGCCGGGTCGGTCGTGGCGCAGGTGCTGCCCGAGGATCGTGCCGCGCTGGCCGATGCCTGCGGCCGCATCCGTCGCAGCGGGGCCTGCACGATCACCTTCGCGAGGGCGCCATGAGCGACGACAGCTTCGAGCTTTACGACCTGCGCGTCGAGATCGTGGCACCCGAGGGGGCGAAGATCTATTGTGGTGCGCCCGGCGACTGGTTCGAACTGCGCGGCGAGCAGCTTCACCTGCCGCCGGGACAGAGCTTTTCGATCTATTCGCTGTCCGCCATCCTGCCGCTGCTGCCCGCCAAGCAGCGCGCGACGCATCCGAACGACTGGATGACATCGGACGCCGACGTGGCCTGTCCCGACCCCAACTGCCCCTCGCGGCTCAGGATCACCCGGATCGGCAAGCGCCGGTTCAGCCACGCCGACACCACCGCCGTTCCCCTGCCAAAGGACCCGCCCGATGAGCGTTGACCGCATCTCCCTTCGCCCCGGCCACGAGATCTCGCGCGTGATCCGCGGGGGCTGGCAACTGGCCGGGGGGCATGGCCCGGTGAACCCGGCCGAACAGATCGCCGACATGGTGGCCTTTGCCGAGGCGGGCATCACGACCTTCGACTGCGCCGACATCTATACCGGTGTCGAGGAGATGATCGGCGCCTTCCGCATGACCTACCTGAACAGCCACGGCGCCGAGGCGCTGGCGCGCGTGAAGGTGCATACCAAGCTGGTGCCGGATCTCGAGGCGCTGCCGACGCTGGGGCGCGACTACATCCGCCGGATCGTGGACACCTCGCTGAAGCGGCTGCGGATGGAACGGCTGGATCTGGTGCAGTTCCACTGGTGGGATTACGGCGTGCCGCGCTATCTCGATGCGGTGGGCTGGCTGGACGAGATGCGCCGCGAAGGCAAGGTGGCGCATATCGGCGGCACCAATTTCGACACCGCCCGCACGCTCGAGATCATCGGCGCGGGCGTGCCGCTGGTGTCGATGCAGGTGCAATACAGCCTGATCGACGCGCGGGCCGAACGCCTGCTGGTGCCGGCCGCGCTGCAAAACGACATGGCGATCCTGTGCTATGGCTCGGTTGCGGGGGGCTTCATCGGCGACCGCTGGCTGGGCCAGCCAGAGCCCGTGGGGCTGCTCGAGAACCGCTCGCTGACCAAGTACAAGCTGATCATCGACGATTTCGGTGGCTGGGATCTGTTCCAGGCGCTGCTGCGCGCGCTGCGCGGCGTGGCCGACCGGCACCGGACCGACATCGCCACCGTCGCCGGCGCCGCGATGCTGGAAAGGCCGGGCGTCGCCGCGGTGATCGTGGGCGCGCGCAACCGCAGCCACCTGCCGCGCAACGTCCAGATCACGGGCGTCCGGCTGACCCCCGCCGACCGGGCCGAGATCGCCGCCGTGCTGGCCCAGGGCACCGTGCCCGAAGGCGATACCTACACGCTGGAACGCGACCGCGGCGGGCGGCACGGCCAGATCATCAAGTACAACCTGAACAAGGCATCCTGACGGCTGCCCCATGCCCCCGGTCCGGCCTGAGCCGGGGGCAGCCCAAAAACAGGCCCCCTTCAACAGATGAGGTTGACATGAAGACGTCCATGATTGCGTTGCTTGCCGCCCTTGCGGTGGCGCCCTCGCTGGCCTCGGCCTGCGACATCACGGTGGGGCTGGTGCTGGAACTGACCGGCCCCGCGGGCGAATACGGCCAGGCCGGTGCGAAATCGGTGGAAATGGCCTTTCGCGACCTGAACGCCGCGGGCGGCGTTGCGGGCTGCACACTGAAGACCGACACCCGCGACAGCCAGACCCAGCCCAACGTCGCGGTGGATGCCGCCACCCAGCTTGTGCAGGTGAAGAAGGTGCCCGCGATCATCGGCGGCATCATCTCGCCCATGACGATCCCGATCCTGACCTCGGTCACCGCGCCCGCGCATGTGCTGCAGGTCTCGCCCGCCTCGTCCTCGCCCACGCTGACGGCGCTGGGCGAACAGGGCAAGACCAACGGCATCTTCTTCCGCACCATCACCTCGGACGCGCTTCAGGGCGTGGCGGCGGCGAAATTCGCCATCGACCGCGGCTTCAAGAAGATCGCCATCATCCACCAGAACAACGACTTCGGCGTGAACCTGGTGAAGGAGTTCACCGCCCCCTACAAGGCGCTGGGCGGCACCATCACCTCGGTCACGCCCTACAACGCCAAGCAATCCAGCTATGCCTCGGAAGCGACGGCCGCGATGGCGGGCGGCCCGGATGCGCTCTTCCTGATCTCGGACCCGGTCGATGGCGCCACCATCGCGCGTGACTGGATCAGCCAGGGCGGCCCGCAGAAGTTCCTGCTGAACGACGGGATGAACAGCGACGACTTCATCAAGGCGGTGGGCAAGGAATACCTGGGCGACGCCTTCGGCACCTCGTCGGGCACCAGCGAGACCGCATCGACCAAGTATTTCAACGCCAATTACAAGGCGTTCTCGGGCATCGACCCGGCGGCGCCGGCGGCCGACCGGTCCTATGACGCGGGCGCGCTGGTGGGGCTTGCGCTGGACATCGCGGGGGGCGACCCGGCCAAGCTGCCCGCGGCGATGTATGCCGCCGTCGACCCCAAGGGCACGCCGATCTATGCCGGCGCCGACGAATTCAAGAAGGCGCTGGCGCTGATCAAGGATGGCAAGCCGATCCGCTACGAAGGTGTCATCGGGCCGATCGACTTCGACAAGGTCGGCGACATCACCGGCCCGTTCCGGCTGTGGCAGATCCAGGATGGCAAGGTCACGACCATCGGCGAGATGACGACCGAGGACGTGAACGCCATCAAGGCGCAGGTGAAGTGACGCCTGCCTGATGACCGGGCAGGCGCCGCCGGACGTTCGGTGGCGCCTGCCTAGCCCCAGGGCTGGTCCGGGTCTGGCAGCGGAATGGCGTCCAGCAGTTCGCGCGTGTAGGCGGCCCGAGGCGCGGCAAAGACCTGCGCCGTGGGGGCGTGTTCCACGATCTCGCCCCGGTGCAGCACCAGCACGTTGCGGCACAGCCGCCGGATCACGGACAGATCGTGGCTGATGAAGGCCAGCGTCAGGCCGAGGTCCGCCACCAGCCCCTCCAGCAGGTTCAGCACCTGCGCCTGACTGGACACGTCAAGCCCCGAGACGATCTCGTCGGCCAGGATGAAGTCGGGCCGCAGCGCGATGGCGCGGGCGATCCCCACCCGCTGCCGCTGGCCGCCCGAAAGCTCGTGCGGATAGCGGCTGCGGAAGCTGCGCGGCAGGCCCACATGGTCCAGCGCCTCGTCCACCCGCCGGTCGATGGCATCGAACCCGTGCAGCCTCAGCGGGCCCCCGATGATCCCCCCCACCCGACGGCGCGGGTTGAGCGAGGACAGCGGGTCCTGAAAGATCATCTGCATCCGGCGCCGGAGCGGCCGCAGGTCGGCCTCGGGCAGGTGGGTGATGTCCTGCCCGTCGAACCGGATCGCCCCGCCCGAAGGCTCCAGCAGCCGGATCAGCGCGCGCCCCAGCGTCGATTTCCCCGAGCCCGAGCCGCCTACGATCCCCAGCACCGCCCCGCGCGGGATGGCAAAGCTCAGCCCCTTCAGGATCTCCAGCTTCGGCGCCGGGCCGATCAGCGGCTTGCCCGCCAGATCGGGCAGCGACAGGCGCAGGTTTTCCACCTCGATCAGCGGTCTAGCGTCGTCCATGCTGCCACTCCGTCTCGGCGGCCTCGACCTCGGCACGCACGGCGGCGATCACGGCCTCGGGGACCGGGGTCAGGCTGCCGTCGGGGTCGGTGTACTTCGGCGTGGCCGCCAGCAGCGCCGCCGAATAGGGGTGCCCCGGCGCGCGGAAGAAATCGCGCACCGTCGTCTCTTCGACCACCTTGCCCGCATAGAGGACCGACAGGGTCTGGCAGACCTTCGATACCACGCCCAGATCATGCGTCACGAACAGCAGCGCCGTGTGGTGGCGGGCCTGCATCTCGGCGATCAGGCGCAGGATCTGCTTCTGCACCGTCACGTCCAGCGCGGTCGTGGGTTCGTCGGCCACGATCAGCGCAGGTTCGGCCGCAAAGGCCGAGGCGATCAGGATCCGCTGGCGCATCCCCCCCGACAGCTCGTGCGGATAGCTTTTCATCACCCGGCCCGGATCGGGGATATGCACCTCGGCCAGCAGGTCCAGCGCCCGCGCCTCGGCCCGCGCGCGCGGCCATCCCAGGATGTCCACCAGCCGGTCGGTGATCTGGGGCCCCACCCGGTGCGCGGGGTTCAGCGCGGTCAGCGGGTCTTGCGGGATGAGCGCCGCGCGCTGCCCGATCCGGCGGCGCCGTTCGGCGGGGGGCAGCCCCAGCAGATCGTCGCCATCCAGCAGGATCTGCCCTTCCACCACCTCGACGGACCGCGGCAGGATACCCAGCAGCGCCTTGCCGATCATGCTTTTCCCGGCGCCGCTTTCGCCCACCAGCCCGCGCACCTCGCCCGCCGCGACCGACAGCGAGACGGACCGCAGCAGCCGTGGCCCGCCCTTCAGTGCCACCGACAGGTTGCGGATGTCCAGCAGCGCGCTCATCGCAGCACCGGGTCGAAGCGGTCCTTCAGCCCTTCGCCGAACTGGCTGAAGCTGAGAACGGTCAGGAACAGCGCGACCAGCGGAAAGGCCAGCACCCACCACGCCTGATGGATCGAGGTCCGCCCCTCGGCGATCATGCCGCCCCAGGTGGGCGCGTCGGTGGACAGCGACAGGTTCACGAACGAAAGGATCGCTTCGACGATCACCGCGATCCCCATTTCCAGCGACAACAGCGCCACCAGCGTCGGCAGCACGTTGGGCAGGATTTCCGCCGTCATGGTGCGCAGCCGGGAAAAGCCCGCCACCTGCGCCGCGGCCACATAATCCATCGCGCCCTGGTTCATCGCCTCGGCCCGGACCACCCGGGCAAAGCGGGTCCAGTCGATCACCACGATGGCCAGGATGATCGAGGTCAGCCCCGTCCCCAGCACCGCGATCAGCAGGATGGAAAACAGCACCGGCGGAAAGGCCATCCAGATATCCACCAGCCGCGAGATGATGCGGTCGGCCCAGCCGCGGTAGAACCCCGCGATCAGACCCAGCGCCCCGCCGATCAGCGCGGTCAGCGGCCCCGCGATGCAGGCCACCGTCAGCGCGACCCGCGCGCCCCAGATCACCCGGCTCAGCACATCGCGGCCCAGGCTGTCGGTGCCCAGCCAGAACCCCGGTTCCGCCTGCGCCGACCAGAACGGCGGCAGCCGCCCTGACATCAGGTCCTGCGCCAGCGGGTCTTGCGGGGCGACCAGCGGCGCGAAAAGCGCCACCGTCACCAGCAGCAGAAGCCAGCCCCCCGACAGCCACAGTCGCGCCCCCGCCCGGCGCCGGATCGCCCCCCGCCCGTCAAGCATGGCGCAGCCTCGGGTTCAGGGCGGCATAGGTCAGGTCAACCACAAGGTTCACCCCGGTGAAGATCAGCGCGAAACACAGGACGATGCCCTGGATCAGCGGCAGGTCGCGGTTGATGACCGCGTCGATGGCCATGTTGCCCAACCCCTCGTAGGAAAACAGCCGCTCGACGATCACGGTGCCGCCGATCAGGAAGGTGAACTGCACCCCCACCAGCGTCAGCGTGGGCAGGATCGCGTTGCGCAACGCCTCGCGCAGGATCACCCGGGTTTCGCCATAGCCCTTTGTGCGGGCCAGCGTGACGTAATCCAGCTCCATCGTTTCCTTCAGCGATTGCTTCAGCACCTGCCCGATGATTGCGGCCAGCGGAATGGCCAATGCCAGCGCGGGCATGAACATGTGGCCCAGCAGGTCGGCGGTGATGTCGAAGCGCAGCCGCAGGATGCTTTCCACCAGATAGAACTGGGTGGTGAAGGGCAGCTTCAGATCGGGCGAGACGCGGCCCGAGATGTCGAACACCGGCATCAGCACGCCGAAGATGATGATCAGCAGAAGCCCCCAGAGGAAATCGGGGATCGAAAGCGCGACGCCGTTCGTCACGTCGATCCCCGCTTCCACCCGCGTGCCGCGGTGGCGCGTCGCGGTCAGCGCTGCGGCCCCGCCCATCAGCACCGCCATCACCAGCGCCATCGTGGCCAGTTCCAGCGTGGCGGGCAGCCGCCCCAGCACCAGCCCCAGCACCGGCTGGCGCAACGAGATCGAGGTGCCGAAATCACCGTGCAGCACGCCCCAGCCCCAGATCAGGAACTGCTGCGGGATCGACCTGTCCAGCCCGTACAGCGCCTTCAGCCGTGCCACGTCGGCATCGGTGGCGCCGGGCGGCAGCATCATGGCAATCGGGTTGCCCGGCACGACGCGGACAACGGTGAACACGATCACCGCCACGCCGAACAGCGTGACAGCGGTGGTCGCAAGCCGCCACAACAGGCGCTGAAGAAAAAGCATGGCCAGGGGGGTCCGCAGGGCCGCCCGCGGGGGCGGCCCCGGTCTCTCAGGCGCGGGTCATCAGCGCGGGCAGCAGCGCGCCCGAGCCATGCGGCACCACCTTCACCCGCTTGTCGGCCAGGATCGGCTGCACATACTGCAACAGGGGCAGCACGTCGCATTCCTCGGCCACATACTTGTCCACGTCCTTCCAGCCCTGGATCCGCTTGGCCTCGTCTGCCTCGCCCCAGAGCGGGCCGATCTTGGCATCCACATCGGCCGTCTTCCACGACGAATGCGGCGAGGGGCCGAACATTGCGAACCCGGTCGAGGTGGTGGGATCGCCAATCGCGTTGCCCCAGTTGTAGAAGGCCGCCGGCGCCAGCTTGTGCGCCGCGCGCAGCTCGAAATGCTTGGCGATCTCGTAGACCTCGATCGTGGCATCGATGCCGACCTTGCGCCACATGCCCACGATGGCCTGCACCATCTCGTAATCCTTGGGCTTGTAGCCCTTCGTCGTCTGGATCGTGAACTTCACCGGCTTGTCGGTGGAATAGCCCGAGGCCGCCAGAAGCTTCTTTGACAGTGCCGGATCGTAGGGCACCTTGATGTCGGGGTCGTAGGCGGCATAGCCCGGCGCATCCAGCGTGTCGATCGGCACGCCATAGCCCGACAGCAGCCGGTCGATGATCAGCTTCTTGTCGACCGCGTGGCAAGCCGCCTGCCGCACGTTCTTGTCGCTCATCACGCTGTCGTTGTTCAGGAAGATCATGCCGATGTCGGTGATCGGGTGCGCAGTGCCCGAAAGCTTGGCCGAACCGCGGAGCCGGTCGTATTCCTCGTAGGGCATTTCCAGCGTGACATGGGCGTTGCCGGATTCCACCTCGGCCACCCGGCTGGCGGCATCGGGCACGAACTTGATGGTGACGGTGTCGAATTCCGGCTTGCCGCCCCAGTAGGTCGGGTTCGCCTTGAGCCGGACAAAGGAATTGCGCTCGAAATGGTCGACCATGTAGGGGCCGGTCCCGATCGGCTTTTCCTCGAACCCGGCGGCGCCGACCTTTTCGTAATAGGCCTTGGGCATCACATAGCCGGTCAGGAACGACATCCACTTGAAGATGGTGGGGTCGAACTGCAGCACGTCGGCGGTGATCTTGTTGCCGTCGGTCTTGAAGTTGCCGATGTTCTTCCAGGTGAACTGGATCGGGTTTCCGGTCTTCTCGTCGCCCGCCCGCGTCAGCGACCAGACCACGTCTTCGGCCGTGAAGGCCGACCCGTCGTGCCAGCTCACGCCATCGCGCACCGTCATGTGGATCTGCTTGCGGTCATCGCTCCAGCCCCATTCGGTGATCAGGCCGGGGGCGAAACTCAGATCGGGTTTCTGCAGGATGAACTGATCGAAGACCGACTGGTAGATGCCCTGGATCGTGGGGTTCACCGCCGACGGGCCGACCGTGGGGTCCCAGCTTGGCAGGTTCACGTTATAGGCGATCACCAGCTCGTCGATCGGGGCGGCAAAGCTGGGCAGCGGCACGGCCGACAGCGCCAGCGTGGCGCCTGAAAGCTTCAGCAGTGTTCGGCGGGAAAGGTTGGTCATTGCGGTTCATCCCTGTTGGCTGTTCTTGTCTTTGGTCACTCGTCCGTCAGTTACCGGCAAGGCGTCGGGCCAGAAGGAACCCCGGCCCCGCCCCCAGCCCGCCGCCGGGCCAGACGCCCGCGCCCGTCAGATGCAGCCCTTCGACCGGGGTCGCCCCATCGGCATGGCCGCGCAGCGGGCGAAACAGGAAATGCTGCGACAGGTGGTGGCTGCCGCAGACCTGGTCGCCCCCCACAAGGTTCGGATTGTCGGCGGCCAGATCCAGCGGCCCCACCACATGCCGCGCGCGGATCAGCCCGCGCAGGCCCGGCGCGTGACGCTCCACGATGTCCAGCGCGCGGTCGGCCATCGGGCCTTTCGCGGCCTCCCAGTCGGTAGCGGCGATCTGCCCGGCGGCATCGCCCAGGATCGTCCCCGGCACCATCCGCACCTGCAGCCACAGCACATGCTTGCCCGCGGGCGCGCGGCCGGGGTCGATGGCGGTCGGCTGGCCCACCACCACCACCGGCGCATCGGGCAGAAGCCCTGCCTTTGCCTGCTGGTAGGTGCGCGCCATCTGATCGAGCGAGGGCGCGACATGGACATAGGCAAAGTCGCGCAGCGCGGGGCCGGCGGCCCAGTGCGGCAGGTCATCCATCGCCAGATGGATCATCATGGTCCCCGGCGCATGGGCAAAGGCCGCCAGCCCCGCGTCGAACCGCGCATCGCCGCTGCCCCCCGGCAGAAGCGTCGCCAGCGCACCCGGCGCCACATTGGCGATCACCGCCCGCGCGGCCCCGATCTCGCGCCCGTCGGCCAGCCGGATGCCGGTCGCGCGGCGCCCCTGGGTCAGAACCCGGGTGACCTCGGCGCCGCATTCCACCACGCCGCCCCGCGCGGTGACCATCGCCACCAGTGCCCGGATCACCGTATCGGCGCCACCCTGCCCCAGCACCATGCCGAAGGCCTGATTCGCCATCGCCTCCAGATAGGGGAACATCGCGCCCCCCGCGATGTCGGGCGCGAAATCGAGGTGCATCCCCCAGGCCGCCAGCGTCGCCCGCAGTTCGGGCGTCTCGAAGGTCTCGGTCAGCCAGGCGCGCGGCGACGACAGCAGGAAGCGCAGCAGGTCCAGCGACCCGGCCACCCCGCGGCGGCGCCACAGCTTCCAGCCGAAATATGCAATTGCACGCAAATTCATCGGGCTGCCCAGCAGCGCGAAGAGATCCTCGGCGCGGTCGGGGAAGGCGGCCGTCAGCTCGTCCCACCGCTTGGCGTCGGCCGCCGACATCGCCGCTATCCGTTGTGTCGTGGCGGCCCCGTCTGTGCCCACGCCCAGCCACCGCCCATCCGGAAAGACCGAGGCAAAGCAATTGGCCACCGGCGCGAAGGCCAGCCCGTGCCCCGCCATTTCCTCTTGATATTGCTTGAGAAACCTAGAGCCCGCGAACAGCGACAGGTTCATGGCCGCCCAGTCGTGGCGGAATCCCGGCTCGGTCAGCTCCAGCGTCTTGACCGCACCGCCCGGAATGGCGGCCCGTTCGAACACGCCCACGCGCCAGCCCTTCGCCGCCAGATGGGCCGCGCAGGCCAGGCTGTTGTGCCCGGCGCCGATCAGGATCGCGTCAAAGGAAGCCGCCACCTTCGCCCTCCCGTTTCCAACTGCATATTTGCAAATGCATATAAATTTGTCTAGCATCATCCGCAGTCAGACCAAGGCCCGGCAGGGCGCAGGCACAGGGAGAGAACGATGGCCGCAAAGAACAATCTGGCAGAGCTTGGCACGCTTCTGATGCAGGGCGGGGTCGAGGTGGTGGACCTTTCCGGCCCGCTTGGCCCCGACACGCCCCTGCTGAAACTGCCGCCCGAACTGGCGAAGGACACGCCCAGGATCGAGGTTCACAAGATCTCGGAATACGACAAGGACGGCCCGTTCTGGGCCTGGAACTGGCTGAAGATCGGCGAGCATTCGGGCACCCACTTCGACGCGCCGCACCACTGGATCACCGGCAAGGATTTTCCCGACGGATACACCGACACGATCCCGGTGAAGAACTTCGTGGCGCCGGTGAATGTCATCGACTGTTCCGCAGAGGTGGCGGCGAACCCGGATTACCTGCTGACCGCCGACGGCGTGAAAGCCTGGGAGGCCCGGCACGGCGCGATCAACGCGGGCGAATGGGTCGTGATGCGGTCTGACTGGGACAAGCGCGCGCATGACGAGGCGCTCTATCTGAACGCCGATGCCACCGGCCCGCATTCGCCGGGGCCGACCCCGGATTGCATCGACTACATCCTGTCGAAGGGGGCGCTGGGCTGGGGCACGCAGTGCATCGGCACCGATGCCGGGCAGGCCGGCGGCATGACCCCGCCCTTCCCCGCGCACAACCTGCTGCACAAGGCCAACCGCTATGGTCTGGCCAGCCTCGCCAACCTCGACAAGTTGCCGCCGAAGGGGGCGATCCTGATCGTGGCGCCGCTGAAGCTGGTGCAGGGCACCGGCAGCCCGATCCGCGCGCTGGCGCTGGTGACGCGCTAAGCCGATGGCGGGGTGGGATCACGTCATCATCGGCAGCGGCATCAACGCGCTGGTTGCCGCCGCCCTGCTGAGCGGCAAGGGCGCCCGCGTCCTCGTCCTCGAACGCGAGGACGAGGTGGGCGGCTGCATGAAGACGGCCGAGATCACCCTGCCCGGCTTCCAGCATGACGTGATGGCCGCCACCTTCGTGCTGTTTCTGACCTCTCCGGCCCATGCCGCGCTGGGGCCCGCCCTGGCGCGGCACGGGCTGGAATTCTGCCACACGCCCCACCCCACCGCCGTGCTGCGCCCCGATGGCCGCGCGTTGGTGCTGACGATGGACCGCGCGGCGAACGTGGCCGCATTCGAGGCGCTGTCGCCCGGCGACGGCGCCGCCCATGCCGCCGACGTGGGCGGGGTCGAGGCTGACGCGCCCTTCCTGTTCGCGCTGCTTGGCGGCGCACTCTGGAGCTGGCCCACCCTGAAGCTGCTGATCGCCCAGGCCTGGCGCCGGGGCCCGCGCGGGCTGGCGGCCTGGATGGGGCAGGCGCTGGCCCCCGCCCGCGGCTGGCTGGAGTCGGGCTACGGCTCTGACATGGTGCAGGCGCTTTGGGCGCCCTGGGTGCTGCACACCGGGTTGACCCCGGAATCCACCTATTCCGGCCAGATGGGCAAGGTCATCGCCTTCGCGCTGGAAGCTGCCGGGGCCCCGGTGGCCAAGGGCGGCGCGGGCGCCGTGGCGCGCGCCTTCCGCGCCCTGATCGAGGCGCAGGGCGGCACGATCCGCACCGGCGTCGATGTGGACCGGATCGTGACCGAGGGCGGGCGGGTGACCGGCGTCGCCACCGCCACGGGCGAGGTGATCGCCGCGCCTTCGGTCATTGCCTCGGTCGCGCCGGGGCAGCTTTACACCCGCCTCCTGCGCGAGACCGACCTGCCGCAAGAGCGTACCGCGCTGCGCCGCTTCCGCCACGGCCGCGGTGATTTCCAGCTGCACTTCGCCCTGTCGCGCAGGCCCGAATGGCTGACGCCGGGGCTGGATGACGTGGCGCTGATCCACCTCAGCGACGGGGTCGACGCGGTCTCGAAATCCGCCAACGAGGCCGAACGCGGCATGCTGCCCGCCACGCCCACGATCTGTGTGGGCCAGCCGCACCGGCTTGACCCGTCGCGCTGCCCAGAGGGGCAGGCGATCCTGTGGTTGCAGATCCCCGATGCGCCTCGCCTCATCAAGGGCGACGCCGCGGGCCAGATCGCCACCACGCCCGACTGGACCGAGGCCACGCGCGAGGCGTTCGCCGACCGGATCGAGGCGATCCTGGCCCGCCACATCCGCGATTTCGCCGCGATCCGGCTGGCGCGGCGCGCGTTTTCACCGGCCGACCTTCAGGCGATGAACATCAACCTTGTCGGCGGCGACCCCTATGGCGGTGCCTGCAGTATCGACCAGTTCTTCGTCTGGCGCCCCTTTGCGCATTCCAGTAACGGCAGCACGCCGATCCGCGGCCTGCACCATATCGGCGCCTCGACCCATCCCGGGCCGGGCCTTGGCGGCGGATCGGGCTATCTGCTGGCCAAGAGGATGGGCGCATGAACGACCTGACCCGACCCACGCTGGACGATCCGCCGCGGCTTGGCGAAATCGGCCTGCACAACTTTGCCCCCTATCTGATGAACCGCATCATGGGCCGCTACAACGCGGGTCTGCGCGAAGAGATGGCGGCGCAGGGCCTGACCACGCCCAAGATGCGGGCGCTGGCCGTGCTGTCGGTCATCGACAACCTTCAGATCGGGCAACTGGCGGTCTATGCGGTGACCGAGCAATCCACGCTCAGCCGGGCGCTGGTCGCGCTTGAATCCGAAGGGCTGATCCGGCGCGAGGCCGATGCCGCCGACAGCCGCGCCAGCCGGGTGGCGATCACCGACGCCGGCCGCGCCGCCTTCGAGCGGCTCTGGCCCACGATGGCTGCGAATTACGCGCGCATGTTCAGCGGCATTCCCGATGCCGAACGGCTCGCCTTCGTCACCACGCTGCAAAAGATCCTGTCGAACATCCGCAAGCACGATTTCTGACGTCCGCGACTTACGAGGATACCCAGATGGCCGAACGTTCCTTTGCCAAAGAGGTCCAGAAACTGCGCCTGGGCGAGGGCGAGACCTTCACCGGCGAAGGCATCCTTGCGATCACCAAGGCGCTGCTGGAATGCGGGGTGGGCTATGTCGGCGGCTATCAGGGTGCGCCGATCAGCCATCTGATGGATGTGCTGGCCGATGCGCAGGACATCCTGGGCGAACTGGGCGTGCGCTTCGAGGCCAACGCATCCGAGGCCGCGGCCACCGCGATGCTGGCGGCGTCGGTGCATTACCCGATCCGCGGGGCGGTCACCTACAAGGGGCCGGTGGGGGTCAACGTGGGGTCGGACGCGCTGGCCAACCTGGCCTCGTCAGGGGTGAACGGCGGCGCGCTCATCATCGTGGGCGAGGATTACGGCGAAGGCTCCTCGATCATGCAGGAACGCAGCCACGCCTTTGCGATGAAAAGCCAGGTCTGGCTGATGGACCCGCGCCCCAGCCTGCCCGCCATCGTCAGGGCGGTGGAGCAGGGGTTCGAGCTGTCCGAGGCATCGAACAGCCCGGTGATGCTGACGGTGCGCATCCGGTCCTGCCATGTCACCGGCACCTTCACGACGCGCGCCAACCGGCGCCCGGCGATGACGGTGGCCGATGCGCTGGCCAACCCGCAAAGCGATTTCAACCGCGTGGTCCTGCCGCCGATGTCCTTCGTGCAGGAACAGGACAAGGTGAAGAACCGCTGGCCCGCCGCCTTGAAATTCATCCGCGAGCGGGGCCTGAACGAACGCTTTGGCCCCGCGTCCGCGCCGGTCGGCATCGTCTTGCAGGGGGGGATGTACAACGGCGTCATCCTCGCCCTGCAACGGCTGGGGCTGGCCGACCTCTATGGCGAAAGCCGCATTCCGCTGTTCGTGCTGAACGTCACCTACCCGCTGGTGCCCGAGGAATTCCTGTCCTTCTGCGAAGGCAAGGATGCCGTGCTGGTGGTCGAGGAAGGCCAGCCCGAATTCCTCGAACAGGCCTTCGGCGCCATGCTCTACAAGGCCGGGGCCACGGTCGCGCTGCACGGCAAGGACATCTTCCCGATGGCAGGCGAATACACCGGGCAGGTGATGCTGGATGCCGTGGCGGGGTTCCTGCGCAGGTGCGCGCCGGGCTATCTGCCCGCGCAGCGCCTGGCGCCCAATGCCGAACAGCCGCCGATCCCGGATCTGTCAAAGACCGTGCCGATCCGCCCGCCGGGCTTCTGCACCGGTTGCCCCGAACGCCCGATCTTCGCCGCGCTGAAACTGGCGCAGGGCGAACTGGGCAAGCACCAGATCACCGGCGACATCGGCTGCCACCTGTTCGCCTGCCTGCCCCCGTTCGAGATCGGCGGCGCCACGATGGGCTATGGCCTTGGCCCCGCGTCCAACGCGGCCTTTGACGGCGGCGGCGAAAAGCGCGCGATCTCGATCCTGGGCGATGGCGGGTTCTGGCACAACGGCCTGTCCTCGTCGATCGGCAACATGGTCTTCAACAAGTCCGACAGCCTGACCGTGATCGTCGACAACTACTATTCCGCCGCAACCGGCGGGCAGGACGTGCTGTCCTCGCGCGCAGATAACGCCACGAAATCGACCAAGCACCCGATCACCGCCGCGCTCCGGGGCGTAGGGGTGGAATGGGTCCGCCAGATCGACCGCACCTATGACGTGCCGAAGATGCTGGCCACCATCCGCGAGGCGCTGACGACCGACTACGCCGGCCCCAAGGTCATCGTGGCCTCGTCGGAATGCATGCTGAACCGCCAGCGCCGCGAACGGCCGCTGCGCAACCAGGCGATCCGCGACGGCCGCCGGGTCGAGGCGCCGCGCTTCGGCGTGGACGAGGCGATCTGCACGGGCGACCATGCCTGCATGCGGCTGTCGGGCTGTCCGTCGCTGTCGCTCAAGACGCTGGACGACCCGCTGCGCGACGATCCTGTTGCCGCGATCGACCAAAGCTGCGTGGGCTGCGGCAATTGTGGCGAGGTGGCCGACGCCGCCGTGCTCTGCCCCTCGTTCTACCGTGCCGACGTGGTGCACAACCCCGGCCGCTGGGAACGCGCCCGCGCCCGCCTGTCTGCCGCGGTCATCGGCTGGTTGCAGGCCCGCCGCGCCCGCGCCCGGCTGGACCTGACCGGAGACGCCGCATGAACGCCCCGATCCTGCCCGAAGGCACGCCCGACCCGCAGCTGGCGGGCATCCTCAAGCTGGCGATCATGGCGGTCGGCGGTCAGGGCGGCGGCGTGCTGACCAACTGGGTCGAGGCGGTCGCGCGCGCCAGCGG
>DAIEJF010000179.1 GCA_027351005.1 Paracoccaceae bacterium
CGGGCCACGTCTTCCTTCATCACGCGGCCATCGCGGCCGGTAGGCTGCACCTGTTCGCGTGCGATCCCGGCATCGGCCATCGCCTTCTTGGCCGAGGGCGCATCTTCCACGTCGCGCGCCTTCGCTGCCGGTGCGGGTTCGACCGCCACGGGGGCCGGGGCGGCAACCGCAGCCGCGGCATCGGTGGAAATGACGGCCAGCTTGCCTTGCGCGGCCACCGTGGAGCCTTCCGGCGCCGCGATCGACACCAGTACGCCCGAGGCCGGGGCCGGAACCTCGACCGACACCTTGTCGGTTTCCAGCTCGCACAGCATCTCGTCCTGCGCGACCGTATCGCCGACCTTCTTGAACCAGGTCGACACGGTCGCTTCGGTCACGCTTTCGCCCAGGGTGGGCACCATCACGTCGATCATTCTTGCTTCTCCTGAGCCGGGCGCCGCCGCGGCGGTCTTGGGCTGTTCACTGGGCTGGGCCGCCGCTTCGCCGATCTGGGCCAGCAGGGCGGCGACGCCCACGGTGGCGCCTTCGGGCGCCACGATTTCCGTCAGGCGGCCTGCGGCAGGGGCGTGAACCTCCACCGTGACCTTGTCGGTTTCCAGCTCGCACAGCATCTCGTCCAAGGCGACGGCATCGCCCACCTTCTTGAACCAGGTGGCGACGGTCGCCTCCGAAACGCTTTCGCCGAGCGTCGGCACACGGACTTCCGTTGCCATCCGTTATCCTCCGATCGTCAGCGCCTCGTTCACCAGCGCCTCCTGCTGGGCCTTGTGCTGGCTCATCAGGCCGGTCGCGGGCGAGGCCGTGGCCGTCCGGCCGACGTAGCGCGGACGCTGGTGTTTCGCGCCGATCCGGTTCAGCACCCATTCGATGTTGGGCTCGATGAAGCTCCAGGCGCCCTGGTTCTTGGGCTCTTCCTGACACCAGACGATTTCAGCGCCCTTGAACCGCTCCAGTTCCTTGGACAACGACATGGCCGGGAAGGGATAGAACTGCTCGATGCGCATCAGATAGACATCGTCGATCCCGCGCTTGTCGCGTTCGGCCAGCAGGTCGAAGTAGACCTTGCCCGAACACAGTACCACGCGCTTGATCCTGGCGTCGGCCACCAGCTTCGTGTCCGAGTGCCCCTTTTCCGCATCATCCCACAGCACCCGGTGGAAATGCGACCCGGTGGTGAAATCCTCGGCGTCCGAGACGCACATCGGATGACGCAAGAGCGACTTCGGCGTCATCAGCACCAGCGGCTTGCGGAAGCTGCGGTGGATCTGACGGCGCAGGATGTGGAAATAGTTCGCAGGGGTCGAGCAATTGGCGACGATCCAGTTGTCCTGGGCGCAAAGCTGCAGCCAGCGTTCCAGACGCGCCGAGCTGTGCTCCGGCCCCTGCCCCTCGAACCCGTGCGGAAGCAGCATGACAAGGCCCGACATCCGCAGCCACTTGGATTCGCCCGACGAGATGAACTGGTCGAACATGATCTGCGCGCCGTTGGCGAAGTCGCCGAACTGCGCTTCCCACATGGTCAGAGCGTTCGGTTCCGCCAGCGAATAGCCATACTCGAACCCGAGCACGGCATATTCGCTCAGCATCGAGTCGATCACCTCGTACCGCGCCTGCCCCGCCTTGATGTGGTTCAGCGGGTAGTGGCGTTCCTCGGTCGTCTGGTCGACGAAGGCAGAGTGACGCTGGCTGAAGGTGCCACGGGTACAGTCCTGGCCCGACAGGCGCACCGGGAAACCTTCGGTCAGCAGGCTGCCGTAGGCCAGTGCCTCGGCCGTGGCCCAGTCGAAGCCCTTGCCGGTGTCCAGCATCTGCGACTTGGCTTCCAGCAGACGGCCCACGGTCTTGTGCAGGTCGAACCCAGCCGGAACCCGGGTCAGGGCGTTGCCCACCTCCTTCAGCACCTCGGGGCTGATCGCGGTCTGGCCGGGCTGATACTCCTCGCCTTCGCGCGCAAGCCCGGCCCAGCGGCCGTCAAGCCAGTCGGCCTTGTTCGGCTTGTAGTCCTTGCCGGCCTCGAACTCCTCGTTCAGCTTGGCCTGGAAGGCCGCCTTCATGTCCTCGATCTCGCCTTCGGGGATCAGGCCGTCCTTCACCAGCCGCTCGGTGTAAAGCTGAAGCGTGGTCTTCTGCTTCTTGATGCGGGTGTACATCGCGGGGTTGGTGAACATCGGTTCATCCCCCTCGTTGTGCCCGAAGCGCCGGTAGCAGAAGATGTCGATGACAACGTCCTTGTGGAAGGTCTGGCGGTACTCGGTCGCCACCTTGGCGGCGTGGACCACGGCCTCGGGGTCGTCGCCGTTGACGTGGAAGATCGGCGCTTCCACCATCAGCGCGATGTCGGTCGGATAGGGCGAGGAACGGCTGAACGACGGCGCGGTGGTAAAGCCGATCTGGTTGTTCACGATGATGTGGATCGTCCCGCCAGTGCGGTGCCCCTTGAGCCCCGAGAGCCCGAAGCATTCCGCCACGACCCCCTGCCCGGCAAAGGCCGCATCGCCGTGCAGCAGCACTGGCAGCACCGTGGTGCGGTCGCTATCGTTCATCTGGTCCTGCTTGGCGCGGACCTTGCCCAGAACGACGGGGTTCACCGCCTCCAGATGGCTGGGGTTCGCGGTCAGCGACAGGTGGACGGTGTTGCCGTCAAACGTGCGGTCCGACGAGGCGCCGAGGTGGTATTTCACGTCGCCCGAGCCATCGACGTCATCGGGCTTGAAGCTGCCGCCCTGGAATTCGTTGAAGATGGCGCGATAGGGCTTCATCAGAACGTTGGCCAGCACCGACAGGCGGCCGCGGTGCGGCATCCCGATCACGATGTCCTTCACGCCCAGATTGCCGCCCCGCTTGATGATCTGTTCCATCGCGGGGATCAGCGCCTCGCCACCGTCCAGACCGAACCGCTTGGTGCCCATGAACTTCACATGGCAGAACTTCTCGAAGCCCTCGGCCTCGACCAGCTTGTTCAGGATGGCGCGGCGACCTTCGCGGGTGAAGGTGATTTCCTTGCCGTAGCCCTCGATCCGTTCCTTCAGCCAGCTGGCCTGCTCGGGGTCGGAAATGTGCATGTACTGCAGCGCGAAGGTGCCGCAGTAGGTCCGCTTCACGATATCAACGATCTGCCGCATGCTGGCGGTCTGCAGACCCAGCACGTTGTCGATGAAGATCGGCCGATCCATGTCGGCATCGGTGAAGCCGTAGGATTTCGGGTCAAGCTCGGGGTGATCGGCGCTTTCCGCGATCTTGAGCGGATCAAGGTCGGCCGCCAGATGGCCCCGGATCCGGTAGGCGCGGATCAGCATCAGCGCCCGGATCGAATCCAGCACCGCACGCTGCACCTGCGCATCGGTCAGCGAGATCCCCTTTTCCGCGGCCTTGGCCACGATCTTGTCGCCCGCGGCCTTCGCCTCTTTCGGGGCGGGCCACTGCCCGGTCAGCGCCGAGGTCAGCTCGTCGCTGGGCGCGGGCGGCCAGTCGGCGCGCGCCCAGCTCGGGCCCTGCGCCTGCCGCTTGGCATCCAGTTCGCTGTCGCCGAGCGCGCGGAAGAATTCGGCCCACTGGGCATCAACGCTGGCCGGATCGGCGGCAAAGCGCGCCTGAAGCTGGTCGATGTAATCCGCATTCGCCCCCTGCAGGAAGGACGAGGCGTGGAACTGGTCGTTGGGGGATTGGTCGGTCATGGCGTCACCTGAACCTGAAAAACCCGCGCCAGGCATCCCTGGCGCGGGCGAATGTTACTTGCCGATCGCCTTCATCACGGCTTCGCCGAGGCCCGCGGGGCTATCGGCGACCACGATCCCGGCCGAACGCATCGCTTCGATCTTCGATTCCGCGTCGCCCTTGCCACCCGAGACGATGGCGCCCGCATGACCCATGCGGCGGCCCTTCGGGGCGGTGCGGCCCGCGATGAAACCCGCGCAGGGCTTGGCGCGGCCGCGCTTCGCCTCGTCCTTCAGGAACTGCGCGGCCTCTTCCTCGGCCGAGCCGCCGATTTCCCCGATCATGATCAGCGAATGGGTTTCCGGGTCGGCCAGGAACATCTCCAGCACTTCCAGATGCTCGGTTCCCTTGATCGGGTCGCCGCCGATGCCCACCGCGGTCGATTGCCCCAGCCCGAGGTCGCTGGTCTGCTTCACCGCCTCATAGGTCAGCGTGCCAGAGCGTGAGACGACGCCGACAGACCCGCGGCGGTGGATGTGGCCCGGCATGATGCCGATCTTGCAGGCGCCGGGGGTGATCACGCCGGGGCAGTTGGGCCCGATCAGGCGCGACTTCGAGGTGGACAACGCACGCTTCACCTTCATCATGTCCAGCACCGGGATGCCCTCGGTGATGCACACGATGAGCGGGATCTCGGCGTCGATCGCCTCGAGGATCGAATCCGCCGCGAACGGCGGGGGCACGTAGATCGCCGTCGCATCCGCCCCGGTCGCCGCCCGAGCGGCGTGGACGGAATCGAAGACCGGCAGGCCGATGTGTTCGGTGCCGCCCTTTCCCGGCGTCACGCCGCCGACCATCTTCGTGCCATAGGCGATGGCCTGTTCGGAATGGAAGGTGCCCTGGCTGCCGGTGAAGCCCTGGCAGATCACGCGGG
>DAIEJF010000188.1 GCA_027351005.1 Paracoccaceae bacterium
GCCACGACCAACGCGATCGGCTGGCCCGCATAACGCACGCGGTCATCCTGCAACACCTCGATGCGGAAGCCGAAGGGCAGCATCTTTTCATCCGGATCGCGCGCCAGCGCCGGACGGTTCGCGGGGGTCAGCACCTCGACCACGCCGGGATGCGCGCGGGCCGCGGCAACATCCAGATGGGTAACGCGCCCGCGCGCGATGGTGGCGGTGGCCACCACGGCGTAAAGCATCCCGGCCGGGTGATTGTCGGCGGCGAAGGTGCCGGTGCCGGTCACCTTCTGCACCCCGTCGCGGCGGCTCAGCGGCTGGCCGACGGAAGACCCCATGCGGGGCGGAAAGGTCAATGTGTCAGGCATGGGTCAGGCTTTCCTCGGTGGCGGCAAAGGGCGAGGCGGGCAGGGCCGGGATGCGGGCGGGGGTTCCGGCCGCCGCCAGCATCAGCGTGCGCACGATCAGGCGGCGGGCAAGTTCGATCTTCGCCTCGCCCCCGTTGGCGGGGCGGGCGTCGGCCAGCGCGGCGCGGGCGGCCGCCTCGAAGGCGTCACGGCCCAGGGCCGCCCCTGCCAGCAGGGCCTCGGCCTCGGTCGCGCGCCAGGGCCGGGCGGCCACGCCACCCAGCGCGAGCCGCGCCTCGAGGATGGCGCCGTCTTCCCAGCGCAGCATGGCGGCCACCGATACCAGCGCAAAGGCATAGGACGTGCGCTCGCGCACCTTCATGTAGCGCGCATGCTGGCGGAAGCCCGCAGCGGCAGGGGGCAGCCGGATCGCGGTGACCAGTTCGCCCGGGGCCAGCGCGGTGTCCTGCGCGGGTGTCTGGCCGGGCAGATGGTGGAACGCGGTCAGCGGCACCTCGCGCGCGCCAGCGGGCCCGGCGATTTCCACCACCGCATCCAGTGCGGCCAGCGGCACGCAGAAATCCGACGGATGGGTTGCGATGCAGGCGTCGGACCAGCCGAGGATGGCCATCCCCTCGTCCACCCCGCCCACCGCATCGCAGCCCGCGCCGGGGCTGCGGCGGTTGCAGGCGCTGGCCATATCCTGAAAATAGCGGCAGCGGGTCTTCTGCATCAGATTGCCACCCACCGTGGCGGCATTGCGCAACTGCGCCGACGCACCCGCAAGGATAGCCTCGGCCAGCGCCGGATAATCGCGCAGGATCCCGGCGTCGCGCGCAAGATCGCTGTTGCGCACCATCGCCCCGATGCGGGTCGCGCCATCGGGCAACCGCTCGATCCGGTCGAGCCCGGGCAGCCGCGTCACGTCGACAAGAACGCCCGGCCGCGCCACGCCCAGCTTCATCAGATCAAGCAGGTTGGTGCCGGCGGCAAGGTAAGCGGCACCGGGGGTGGCGCCAAGCGACAGCGCCTCGGCCAAGGTGGCGGGGCGGTGATAATCGAACCGGTTCATGCGGTTTTCCTTTCCTCGGCGGCGCGCGCGGCCTGCGCGGCCAGCACCGCCTCGACGATTCCGTGGTAGGCGCCGCAGCGGCAGATGTTGCCGCTCATGCCTTCGCGGATGCGCTCGGGGTCGGTGCCCGCCTCGCCCTCGGCGATCAGGCCCACGGCAGAAACGATCTGCCCCGGCGTGCAGAAGCCGCATTGGAACGCATCATGTTCGATGAAGGCGGTCTGCACCGGGTGCAGGGTTTCGCCGCGGGCCAGGCCCTCGACGGTGGTCACTGCCGCGCCATCGACGCTGAGCGCCAGCGTCAGGCAGGCGTTCACCCGACGGCCATCCACCAACACGGTGCAGGCGCCGCATTGGCCGCGGTCGCACCCCTTCTTGGCACCGGTCAGGTGAAGCCGCTCGCGCAGCAGGTCAAGCAGGGTCACCCGGGGGTCATCGAGGCGCAGGCTCTGTGCCGTGCCGTTGATCGTCAGGGTCAGAGGGTAGGTCATGAAGGCTCCCATCGCTCTAGGGGATGGACCTGCGCAGGCCGTCATGCGACGACGGGGGCAGGCCGGGGCGGCTGTGGCGACCGGCCGGGGGGTCGGGCGCCTTGGGTCGGGCTGAGGTTGAAACGGCTCCCGTTCGCGGGGCTGCCCATGTTATACGGAGGATGCCTCCGTTTATCAAGAGGCGAGGTGCGCTGAAGGCGAAGATGGTGCAGGACGCGGAAAAGCCAAGCCGGAAACCCCGCGCGGATTCCATCCGGAACCGCGAATTGCTGCTGGAGGCGGCCAAGGCCGTGTTCAGCGCGGGCGGCTCCGGCGCCAGCCTCGAGGCCGTGGCGCGCGCCGCCGGTGTCGGGATCGGCACGCTCTATCGCCACTTCCCCACCCGCGATGCGCTGTTCGAGGCCGTCTACCGGCGCGAGGTGGAACAGCTGTCGGACCTGGCGGCAAGCCTCGCCGCAAGCGCCCCGCCCGAAGAGGCGCTGCGACGCTGGCTGCACGCGACGGTGGAACTGGCGGCGACCAAGCGCGGGATGCTGGCCGCGCTGGAACTCGCGGCCGAGGGGCGGGCCGAGCTTTACGCCTATTCTTCGGACCGGATGCAGGCTGCGGCCGGAACGCTCGTCAGCCGCGCCCGCACCGCAGGCGCAATCCGCGACGACCTCAGCGCCGAAGAGATGCTGCGCGCCGTCCTGGGCCTTGTGGGCGCCTGGTACCGCAGCGGCACGCCCGGCTTGCAGGACACGGTGCGGCGGCTGGTCGACGTGTTCGTGGACGGGATGCGAGCGGGGGCATGAAGCCGTGCGCCGCGGCGCAATCCACCGTTCCTTCAGGGGCTTGGAGGAAAGGTGGTGCCGGTGAAGGGACTCGAACCCCCGACCCCATCATTACGAATGACGTGCTCTACCAGCTGAGCTACACCGGCCCTGGTGGCGGGGCTGATAGCATCATCCTTTGGGGGTGTGTAGCCCTAATTTGCACCTTCCTGCGCGGGGTCACGGCCCGGGGCGGGGTCGCCCACGATCAGGGGCAGCATCTCGCTGCCGGGGGTCGAGGCGGGGGCGGGGGGTTCACGCCAGGTGAGCGAATCGAAGGTGCCGCACTGGTCGCAGACGGCGGCCCAGGTGCCGTGGACCGTGTTGCAGCTGTCGCAGACCCATTGCGGCCCACGCGAGGCGGTCAGCGCCCGTGCAAGCCAGCCGCGCACCACGGCATCGGGCGAGCCTTCGCCGCGCTCGATCGCGGCCATGATGGCCATCACCCGCGCGGTGGGGTGGCGATCTGGCAGGTCGCCCAGCGCCTTGCGGGCCGCGGCGTAATCCTGCGCGGCCAGGTTCAGCTCGGCGATCAGCAGCTTCGTTTCCTCGTCCGCGGGGCGGATGTCGGTCAGGAAGCGGAAGCGGGTGATGCGTTCGCCCGGCGTTTCGTCCGGCGCGATCTCGGCGAATGCGGCGGCAAGGTCGGGGTGCGGCAGTGATTCCCAGGCCTTGCGCAGAACGCGCGCGGCGTGGCGGCCGTCGCCCGCGGCGATGTAGGCGCGCGCGGCCATCGCGGCGGCGGGCACCAGATCGGGCGACTGGCGATTCGCCGCGACCGCGGCATCGCGCGCCTCGGCCGACTTGCCCGCGGCCAGAAGGTCACGCGCCTCCTGCAGGGCCAGCACGGCGTCGCGGCGGCGGTGCACGTCGCGCGGCAGGGCGCCCGATTGCCGCTTGGCCGCCAGCGTCACCCGCGCGCCCTTCCAGTCGCCCGCGCCCGCCTGCAGCTTCAGCAGCATGTCCTGCACCTCTTCGTGCCGGGGCTTCAGCGCAAAGGCATTTTCCGCCAGCTTCAGGGCGGTGTCGGTGTCGCCTTCGGCCAGCTTCTGCTTCAGGATCCCGCGCACCCCCACGAAGCGGGTGCGTTCGTCCGACAGCAGGCGCTTGTAGGCCTCGGTCGCGCGGCCGGTTTCACCGGCCATCTCGGCGGCCTGCGCGGCGACCAGCGTGGTCAGGTGCGGGCGGCGCAGGTAGCGTTCGGCCTTGCCCGCGCGCTGCAGCGCCACGCGCCCCTCGCCCGAGGCCAGCGCCATCAGGCTTTCGGACAGCGCCTCGAAGCCCTTGCGCTCGCGGCTGCGGTCGAAGGCGCGGGTCAGCGCCGTCTCGTCGCCGTTGAAGAAACGGACCAGCGCCACCAGGATGCCGACCAGCCGGAACAGCAGCCAGATCGCGGCCAGCAGCAGGACCGCGGCGATGACCGCCTGCACCGGGCCCAGCGTCACTTCCCAGCCCTGAAGCGCGATGCGCAGGTCGCCCCCGGTCTGCAACAGATAGCCGGTGCCGATGGTCAGCACGGCCACCAGCACCACGAACATGAGGATCTTCAGCAGAGACCAGATCATCGCCGTCTCTCCTATTTCCCGGCCAGCGATTGGGCCAGCGCATCGGCTGCGGCCAGGGCGGCCGCCCGCCGGTCGGCGCCGTCCAGCCAGTCGGCCATCGCGGTCCGGCCTGCCTCGGGCAGCGCGCCGATTTCGGTCAGTGCGGCGGGCAGATCGGCCCGGCGCAGCGCGGCCTCGGCGCGCGACAGGACGGCATCGGGGTCGCTGCCCTCACGCGGGGTCAGCGAGCGCAGGCCGGTCTGGGTGCGCAGAAACGCGCCGGCGCGCGCCCAAAGCCCCGTCCCCATGGTGGCCTTGACCGAGGCCGCAAGCCCCGCGCGCGCGGCGGCGGGGAAGGTCGCCTGCAATTCGGCCAGCGTCGGCACACCCTTGGCGGCCGCGGCGGCCAGCGCGGCGGGCGGGGTGACGCCCTGCGCCGTCAGGTCGGCCAGTGCGGGGGCAAAACTGCCGCCCACGTCAAGCGCGGTCTGCACCCGGGTCAGTGCGGCGCGTTCCAGAGCGGCGCGGGCGATCGCCTCGGCATCGGCCTTGAGCGCGGTGGCCTGCTGGGCGGCAGCGTCGATGCGGGCATTGGCCTTGGCGGCGACATCGGCGATCTGCTGGGCCAGTTCCGCGTTCTGCTGCTTCTGCGCCTCGAGCGCGGATTGCAGGGCGGCCAGCGCCCCGGTTGCCGGGGCGCCCCCGTCGGCCGCCGAAGCGCCGGCAGGCGCGCCGGTCGCGATGCGCGCGGTCAGGTCATCAACGGCCTTTTGCAGGGAATCGGTGCGTGCGGTCAGGTCGTCACGCAGGCTGGCCAGTGCGGCGGTCTGCTCGCGCGCCGCGGCATCAAGCCTTGCAGGCAGCGCATCGGCGGCGGCCACCTTGGCCGACAGGGCGGAAAGTGCCTGCTGCACCTGGGCCACGGCGGCGGCCTGCGCCTTGGCGGCGGCGTCGGCGGCATCCAGCCGCTGTGCGAGGGCGGCGGGGTCGGCTGCCGTCGGGGTCAGCGGCCAACCGGGGGTCTGCAGGTTCTTGGCCGCGACAAAGCCGATGGCCGCGGCCAGAACCCCGCCCAGCAGCAGGGGCGCCACCCCGGCCCCGCCGCGGCGACGGGCCGGCGCGGATGCCGACCTTGGCGCAGGCGCGGGCTGCGGTTCCGGCTCTGGCGCGGGATCGGGATCGACGGGCGCCGGGCTCGGCTCTGCCTCGGGGATCGGCGCGTCCGGCGCGGCGGCGGTATCCTGATCCAGAGGCTTGTCGTTCTCGGCCATCGGCGGTGTTCCTCGGGTTGCGGGGGCGCGGACGCCCTGCCATCGGCGAAGCTTAGACCGCGGCCACCCGCCGCTTCAAGCCGAAGGGTCTGCGGCAAGTCGCTCGGCCACCGCGTCCAGCACCGCGTCGGCGTCCGGCCGCCGGGCAATGCAAAGGTGCGCGGCGCCCCAGCCTGCCAGCGGTTCGGCGGCGGCAAGGCTGATCGCCACCAGATCGAGCGGCGCCAGCGGCATCCCCGCCTCCGCGCGGAACAGCGCGGCGCTGCGCGGCGAAAAGAGCGGCACGATCACCCGGTCCCGCCCGCCCAGCGCAGCCCGGGCCGACGCGGTCAGCGGCCGCGCCTGCTGGCGATAGACGGGGCGGACGTGCAGGGCGATTCCCGCCGCGGCCAGATCGCCCGGCAGATCGCCGCGCACATGATCGCCGGCAAGATGCAGCAGCGGGCCGCGCACCCCCTCTGCCACGATCAGCCGGGCCAACGCCGCGGCGTCGCCCGCAGCGGAGTGCGCCGCAAGCCCCGCCGCGCGGGCTGCGGCGGCCGTTCGGTCGCCCACGCACCAGGCGGGAAGGTCGCGCCGGGCGCTGTGACGGGCAAAGGCATCCACCGCGTTTTCCGACGTGAAGACAAGGCCCTGCACCCCGTCGAGCGGGATCGGCGCGTCATCCTCGACAATCTCCAGCACCGGCGCGACCAGCACCCGCAGCCGGTCGCCGAACCGCGCGGTTGCGGCGGCGGCGATGCGGGCCGAGGCCGCGGCGGGCCGGGTCAGAAGAAGGATCGGAACGGACATCTTCCCTGTAAGGATTGTCTGGGGGATGGGTCGGTGTTACCTCCGATCCGACCCTCGGGCAACCGGACCCATGCACCAGACGCTGACCGTTCTTGGCCTTGAAAGCAGCTGCGACGATACCGCCGCGGCGCTGGTGCGCCATGTTCCGGGGCAGGCGCCAGAGATCCTCGCCTCGGTCGTGGCAGACCAGACGGCGTTGCACGCCCCCTATGGCGGCGTGGTGCCTGAAATCGCAGCCCGCGCACATGCCGAAAAGCTGGATCTTTGCGTGGAAGAGGCGCTTGCCGTGGCGGGGCTGACGCTTGCGCAGGTGGATGCGGTGGCGGTGACGGCCGGACCAGGGCTGATCGGCGGCGTCCTGTCGGGCGTTATGTGCGCCAAGGGGCTGGCGGCGGGGGCGGGGCTGCCGCTGGTGGGGGTGAACCATCTGGCGGGTCACGCGCTGACCCCGCGGCTGACCGACGGGCTGGCCTTTCCCTATCTGATGCTGCTGGTCTCGGGCGGGCATTGCCAGTTCCTGATCGCGGCCGGACCCGAGGCGTTCACGCGCATCGGCGGCACCATCGACGACGCACCGGGCGAGGCCTTCGACAAGACGGCGAAGATCCTGGGCCTGCCGCAGCCCGGCGGCCCGTCGGTCGAGGCCGAGGCCGCGCAGGGCAACCCCCGCCGCTTCGACCTGCCGCGCCCGCTGCTGGACCGGCCGGGGTGCGACATGTCCTTTTCCGGGCTGAAAACCGCGGTGCTGAGGGCACGCGACGGGCTGGTGGCGGCGCAGGGCGGCATCACCCGCACCGACCGGGCCGATCTGTGCGCCGGGTTCCAGGCGGCGGTTGCGGCAGTGCTGGCGGAAAAGTCGCGCCGCGCGATCCGGGCCTATCTGGCGCTTGCACCCGCCACGCCCATGCTGGCGGTGGCGGGCGGGGTCGCCGCGAACCGGGCGATCCGCGCGGCGCTGGAAGGCGTGGCGGCCGAGGCGGGGGTGGGCTTCGTGGCGCCGCCGCTGCGGCTTTGCACCGACAACGCGGCGATGATCGCCTGGGCCGGGATCGAGCGGTTGCGACTGGGCCACCGTGACGGCATGGACCTGGGCGCGCGCCCGCGCTGGCCGCTGGATGCGGCAAGCCCGGCGATGCTGGGGTCGGGCAAGAAGGGCGCCAAGGCATGAGCCGGATCGCCATCGCGGGGGCCGGGGCCTTCGGGGCCGCGCTGGCGGTGGCGCTGGCCCGCGGCGGGGCCGAGGTGCGGCTCTGGGCCCGCGATCCGGCCCTGGCAGGCGCGCGGGCGATGCCCCGCCTGCCGGGTGTGACGCTGCCCGAAGGCGTGCGGGTCACCGCGCGGCTGGCGGATCTGGACGGTGCGGGGCCGGTGCTGCTGGCGGTGCCGATGCAGGCGCTGGCGCCGTTTTTGGCGCAGGCGCGGGACGTGCTTGACGGGCGCGCGCTGGTGGCCTGCGGCAAGGGGGTTGACCTGACGCGGCTGACGGGGGCGTCGGCGCTGATCGCCGCGGCCTGCCCCCGCGCCACACCCGCGCTGCTTACCGGGCCAAGCTTTGCCGCCGACATCGCGCAGGGGTTGCCGACCGCGCTGACGCTGGCCTGCGCGGATGCGGCGGCGGGCACGGCGCTGCAACACCTGCTGGCCACGCCCGTGCTGCGGCTTTACCGCACCACCGATGTGACGGGGGCGGAACTGGGTGGGGCGTTGAAGAATGTGATCGCCATTGCCGCTGGCGTGGTGATCGGCGCGGGCCTGGGCGACAGCGCCCGCGCTGCGCTGATGACCCGCGGCTATGCCGAGATGCTGCGGCTGGCCCTGCCGCTTGGGGCGCGGGCCGAAACGCTGGCCGGGCTGTCGGGGCTTGGCGATCTGGTGCTGACCTGCACCTCGGCGCAGTCGCGCAACTTCCGCTTCGGTCAGGCCCTGGGCCGGGGCGAGGCGTTCGATCCGACCGTGACGGTCGAGGGCGCGGCAACCGCCCGCGCCGTGGCCACACTGGCCGCCGAACGCGGCCTTGACCTGCCGATCACCCGCATGGTGGCCGCGCTGGTCGGCCAGACGATCACCGTATCCGCCGCCGTCGAGGCGCTGCTGTCCCGCCCTTTGAAAGAGGAGTAACCCATGCCCTTCGCCGTCATCTGCCGGGACAAGCCCGGCGCGCTGCAGGTCCGTCTGGACACCCGCGCTGCGCATCTCGACTACATCCGCGACACCGGCGTCGTGCAGATGGCCGGGCCGTTCCTGGACGCCGAGGGCCGGATGACCGGATCGCTGCTGATCCTGGGGGTCGAGACGCTGGCCGCCGCGCAGGACTGGGCGGCGGGCGATCCCTATGCCAAGGCGGGGCTTTTCGCCGAGGTGACGGTGCAGGAATGGAAGCGGGTCATCGGCTGATGGCCTGCTGGCTGTTCAAATCCGAACCCGACACCTGGAGCTGGGACCAGCAGGTGGCCCGCGGCGCCGCGGGGGAGGAATGGCACGGGGTGCGCAACTATCAGGCCCGCAACAACATGCGGGCGATGCGGCTGGGCGACCGGGGATTTTTCTATCATTCCAACGTCGGCAAGGAGATCGTGGGCATCGTCGAGGTCTGCGCCCTGGCCCATCCCGACAGCACCACCGACGACCCCCGATGGGATTGCGTGGACATCCGCGCGGTCACGCCGCTGTTGCGGCCGGTTGGTCTGGAAACCTGCAAGACTGATCCGCGGCTGGCGGGGATGGTGCTGGTGAACAATGCGCGACTGTCTGTCCAGCCGGTGACGGCGGCGGAATGGGCGGTGATCTGCGGGCTGGGCGGCCTGGCCGAACCCTGATCCCGGCCGAACGATCCCCGCACAACGGAAATGGAGGGCCCCGACACCAACGGGACCCTCCATCCACCCCACATGCTCCCACAGCACCGGAGAATTGATCAGGTCGGCCGTCCTGGCGCGATGACGTTGAGGTAGGGCGTCCACATTCCGCGACCACCGCGGAATGCAGACAGTTTGTGGCAAAGTTGAGCGGTCAGCCGTAGACGGCTTCCTTCCGGAAATGCTTGGTCAGCATGTAATAGATGACCGCCCGGTATTTCTGCCGCTCGGACCGGCCATAGGTCTCGATCACCGCATGGATGGCATCCATCAGCGCGGGGCTGTCGGCCAGGCCCAGTTTCTTGACCAAGAAGTTGTTCTTCACCCGTTCCAGCTCGCTTGCGTCACTGGCCGCCACCACGGCGCTGTCGGCGTCGTAGATCGCAGGGCCGCAGCCGATGGTGACCTTGGTCAGAAGCGACATGTCGGGGTCCATCTTGCACTTGGTCCGCAGATCGTCGGCATATTTGGCGATCAGATCGTCGCGCTTGCTCATGGGTATACTCCTCCGCACTGTTTCGCCGGGCTTGGTCGCCGGTACGGCAAGGCTAGGCCGGGCCGCGTCAGGCACAAAGCGAATTGTCAACCATTTCTGCCAGACCCGGCGGGGTATGGCCGATCGGCGAAACGGCTTGACCCCCGCACCGGGCCGCAGGCAAATGAAGCGGTACGAATGCGAGGGGGGTCATGCCGGGCGAGGGCAAGGAAGGCGATGCCGGTACGCGCGGCGTGCTGATCCGGGCCGAGAACGGCGATGTCATCGGGTTCGACGAAACCGGGCTGATCCTGCGGCTGTCCGACAGCGTGGTGGACGAGCTTCGCGCAAGGCTCAGCCGCCCGGCCGAGGACGCGATGCAGGTGCTGGGCGACATCGACGCCTGGGACCTGCGGCGCGAGGGCGCCTGGCACCGATTCACCGCCCGGCTGGAGGACGGCCCCCGCGGCTATCAGCAGCCGGTCGGCGGCGGCGACATCATCGCCGCGGCGCCGGGGCCGCTGCTGGCGCTTCTGTCGCTGGGGGGCGCGCGGCGGGCGGGGTTCAACAGCGGGCCGCCGGCCTTTCCCTTCAACGTGCTGGCGCCGGGTGACCATATCGGCGCCGTGGGGCTTGAGGGTACCGATACCGCCACCCCCTGCGAACAGGTGCAACGCGTGGCCCATGCCACCCGCGACGCGCTGATCGCCGATGCGCTGCTGCACTGGCGCCATGCCGCGCGGCAGGCGCTGCCGCTGTTTCTGTGCCGCACCGAAACCGACGGCACCGCCGATGTGGCCGCGCTGTGCGAGGGGACGGGCTATGCCAATTTCCTGACCGCGGCCGACAGCCTGGTGGCCTGCGCCGGGGCGCTTGGCAAGCGGGCGCAGGTTCTAGCCGTGGGGCTCGACTTCGGGCTGGAGGATGTGGTGTCCGACGCGGGCGCGCTGGTCGCCGGGCTGCGGGCGGTGATGGCGCGGGTTGAACGCGACCTGAACCGGCGCGGACTGCGGCGGCCGATCTTCGTGGCCACGTTCGAAAGCGGCACGCGCGAGATCGGCGACCACCCGGTAATGCGGGCGCATTGGGAACTGGCCTGGCAGCACGGCGCGCATGACCTGGTGTTCAGCGCGCCCGCCTACATGTTCGACATCGGCCGCTTCGGTCGGCCAACCGATCCCGCCCGCATCCGCATGGCCGAAATGGACGCCCATGCCATTGCCGCGCGGACCGCCCGGCAGGAATGGCTCTGCCCGCTGTTCCTGCTGGCCGAGGTGCAGGGGCGGCGCATCCGCGTGGTGGCGCGCGCGCTCGACGATCTGGTGATCGACGCCACCGACCCGTTCGACGCGGGGCCGGGCCGCGGCTTTTCGGTCAGCGGCGGCGTAAAGGTCGACGAGGTGCAGGTGGCGCCCGACGATTCCCGCGCGCTGATCCTCACCTGCGACCGCGCCCCAGATCCGGGGGCCACGCTGTTCTACGCCTGCGGCGGACAGCCCGCGGGCGACCGGCCGACCAACCGCGGCGCGATCCGCGACGGCTGGCAGGCCGAAAGCCGGGCGGGCGGCCTCTTGCACCGCTGGGCCTATCCCTGCGCGCTGCCGCTGCATCCGGGGGACGTGCCGTGACACTGGAGTACCGGGGCCGCCTGCCCGATGGCGCGCTGATCCGCCGCGTCGTGACCGCGCCGGACAGGGCGGCGCCGGTCCACCTGCGGGCCGAACAGGGTGCGATGGGCTTTGCGGCAGGCACGACCGACCGGGTGATCCGCTGGGCCTGCGCCACCCGGGCCGCGGTGCCGGTCGCACCGAACACGGCAGGCACCCGGTTCGATGGGCGGGCGCTGGTGTTCGAGCCCGGCGTGCAGGGTGGCCTTTGCCTGCCCGGCGCGCTGCCCGACACCGGCGCCTGCGCCTTTGGCCTGATCTACCAGGCCACCGGCGAGACGCCGGAAACACTTCTGACGCTGCAACCCGCGGGGCGGAAGGATTACCTCTACCTCGCGCAGCGCGGGGCCACGGTGCTGGCCGGCCAGGACGCGGGCGATCTGGCGCTGCACCTGCCCGCGCCGGACACCGGGGTGCACCTTGTCCTCTGCGCGCTGGACGCGGGCCGGGCCACGCTGATGGTGAACGGGGCCAGCGCAACCGGCACGCTGGGCGCGGGGTGGGACAGCGGGGCGGCCGATCTCTTCATCGGCTGCCGCGGCCAGCGCGGCGGGCTGAAACGCAAGCTGGGCGGCTTCAGACTGACCGACGTGATGATCTGGCCGCAGGGCCTGGACGAGGCCGGGTCGGCGGCGGCGCGGGCGGTCTGGCAGGAAAGGATGCGCGATGCGGCTTGATCCGGCGGCGCTGGCGGGTGGCAATGTCTGCCTGATCTGGATCGACGACCTGATCGACGTGTTCACCTGGCGGGATGCCTTCGGGGTGACGATCCGGACGCCGAACATCGACCGCTTCATGGCGGAGGGCATCCGCTTTGCCAATGCCTATGCCACCGTGCCGCTCTGCGCCCCCTGCCGGGCCGAGGTGAACACCGGCCTGTCGCCCTTCCGCACCGGGCTGGTGGATCTGAACCGGTTCTGGCGCGATGCGTTGCCGCCGACCGCGGCTTGGCAATTCGATTTCCGCCGCGCGGGGTTCCGCTGCTTTACCACCGGCAAGACCGACGCGAACTATCGCCCGATGCCCGATGAGGTGCGGCGGCTTCTGTTCCACGAGGATGCCGAGGCGAAGGACAAGGGGCGGCGGCAGGGCGTGCACGCCTATCTGGACAAGGGCCCCGGCGTGCAGGGGGTGAACCACCCCGACGATGACGGCACGATGGACCGCACCTTCTACGACCATTCGGTTGCGGAAAATGCCATCGACTACCTGCGCCGCGCCGATCCCGGCCGTCGGCATCTGATCCAGCTTGGCTTCAAGCACCCGCATTACGACCTGACGGCGCCAGACCGGTTCTACCGGATGTATGACTCCGACCGGATCATCTGGCCCAGATCGGCGCATCCCGATGACTTCTTCGGCCCGCAGCCGGGGATGGCGGTCTACGAGATGGCCTATATCGTCAACGGCCAGTGGACCCCCGAAAAGGCGGGCGATGCGGCCTGGCGGCAGGTGGTGCGGGCCTATTTCGCCGCCTGTTCGCATGTGGATCACGAGATCGGCCGGTTCATGGACGCGCTGCGCGGCTCGGCCCTGGGCCAAAACACGGCGGTGATCCTGCTGTCGGACAACGGCTTCAACCTGGGCACCCATGAGAGCTTCCACAAGATGAGCCAGTGGGACAGCGCCGCGCATGTGCCGCTGGGCCTCTGGCATGCCGCGGCCGAACCGGGGGTGGTGGAAACCCCCGTGTCGCTGCACAACCTGCCCAAGACGATCTTCGATCTGGCCGGGCTGCCCTACCGGCCGGACTGGATCTCGGGGCAAAGCCTGCTGCCGCTGGTCGATCCGCGCTTCGGCACCTACGATCTGACGAAATCGCCGCTGACGGCGGTGTTCGGCACGCTGTCGGTGCGCCCCTCGGTGCCGGGATACGACCATCTGCGCTATTTCCGCTACCCCAACGGCGAGGAACACGTCTACGACGTGCGCCGCGATCCGGGTGAGACGACGAACCTGGCCGGGGGGCCGGAGACCCCCTGGCTGCGGGCCGAACTGGTGAAGGCCGCGCTGGACCTTGGCCTTGACCTGCGCGGGGCCGAAGACCCGGCCGAGGGCGTCAACGTCCTGATGGCGATGGATGGATCCGTCGTGCTGTCGGGCGGGCTGGCCGAAACCGACTACTGGGCCTATGGCGCGGCGGCCGAACACATCGTGGAAAGCCCCGACGGACGACAGAGCACGCTGTGGTACATGGCCGGGCCCGATGGCTACACCCTGCGCCTGCCCGCCAATATCGCGAACCTGCGGGTCGCCACCGTGGTCGCCCGGATGGAAGACGACACCCGCGCAGGCAAGGTGGTGCATGTGGTGGCGCACCCCGCCAGCGCGATCAATTTCGAAAGCTCGGAACGGGTGGCGGTGCATGTGGTCGGCAGCGACCGCGGCGATGTGATGGTGGGGCCGAAATACGCGGGCGCCACCTTCCACGGCGGGCTGGGCGATGACCGGCTGATCGCCGGGTCCAGCCGCCGCAACGACAGCCACGCCTTCTACGGCGGGCCGGGCGACGATGTCCTGAAGGGCGGCAACGGGCGCGACACGCTGGATGGCGGGCCGGGCGATGACGTGATCTATGGCGGCGATGGCTTCAACAAGATCTACGGCGGGCCGGGAAACGACCTGATCGTGGATGGCGAGCACAGCTCTGTCATCCACACCGGACCGGGGCGGAATCGGGTGATCTCGGGCCCGGGCAAGGATCAGTTCTTCGTGGGCCCCGGCGAAAACACCCTGACCGGCGGCGAGGGCGGGGTGACCTACACGATCGCCTGGGGCGGGGTCTGCACCATCACCGACTGGCGCCCGGGCGACACGATCGACCTGACGGGATGGCCGGCCCCGCCCGCCATCGCCCGCGCGGGGGGCGAGACGGTGATCACGCTCGGCCTGTCGGCGGTGGTGCTGGAAGGCGCGCCCGACCCGGCCACAGTGCGGGCCGATTGCCGGATGCCCGTGGTCAGATCCAGTCCAGGTTGACCTTGCCGGGCGGATAGGCGGCGGCGAGCGTGTCGCGCAACGCCCGGTAGCGGGGGCGCAGGTCGCGGAACTTGCGTTCATGGGTTTCCGCCACGAGGCACCGCACCGCAGCCAGCAGCCCCTGCGCGTGCAGCGCCTCGAGCAGCGCCAGTTCGGCCCCCTCGATGTCCATCTTGATGAAGGCCACCTCGCCCCGCACGGCGATCCGGGCGGCCAGCCAGCCGGGAAAATCGACCAGCGGCACGTCGATGCCCTGTTCCGCGTCGATCTGGCGGCCGCCCTCCAGGATCGTGCTTTTCACCGAGGCCGTGGCGGGGTTGTCGGCGAAATTCACGGCCCGCAGCAGCCGCACGGTGCCCGACCCCACCCCCACCGCCGCGTTCACAAGCGTGACGCGCGGATGATCGGCGAAGCGGTCGGACAGGCGGGCGAACGCATAGGGGTCGGGCTCGAAACACACGACATCGGCGCCGGTCTCGGCCAGCACGGCGGTGACCACACCGACATTCGCGCCGCAGTCCACCGCCAGATCGCCCGGCCGCAACATGGCGGCGATGCCCGCCAGAAAGCCTTCCGCGCGCGCCTTGCGCAGGTTGCGTTGCTGGCGGCGGATCAGCGTTTCGGCGCGCGTCTCGGCGGCGGATTTCGCGGTTTCACCGGTGTCAGACATAGTGACCCTGGATCGGAGGCGCATAGGCGGGCGCGGACCGCGGCTTGCGGCAGGCATAAAGCAGCATGTGCGGCCCCTGCATGAAACGTTCGCCCCCGCGCGGCTGGCCGGTGGGGTCGGGGATCGGGATAATCAGCCGTGGCTGATGGCGCGGCACCACCGACACTTCCAGCATCTCGCAGCCGCGGGCGTGGTGCCAGTAGCGCCAGGGCACATCCGGCCCGGTCTGGAAGAAGCCATGCCCGAACCAGCCGTCGCAAGAGACGAAGGACAGCATCAGCCCGCCGGGTTTGAGCAGGGCGTAACAGTTGTCGATGGCCTGGCCGATGTAGAAGATATGCTCGGTCGTGCCGCCGTCGATCACCAGATCGAACTGTTCGCGCAGCCCCTCGGGCACCGGGTGGTTCAGGTCGTGGATGTGCCGGGCGCCTTCCTTGTCGGTGAAGTCCATCGCCTCGATCGGCGGATAGCCCAGCGCGGCGAAGAAGGCCTCGGTAAACCCGTCCGCCTGCGTCACCTGCGGGGCGGTCAGGTCGAACCCGTGCATCCGCACCGCCGCAAGAAAGCGGTCAAGCCTGCGCCCCGGCATGCGCAGCTTCTGACGGCCCAGGACGATGCCGCGCTGCGCGCCGTTCAGGTTGGCGGCGTGGCGTGCCAGGAACATGGCAGGGATCAGGCTGATGCCCATCCTAACCCTCCGTCGCGGCGGGGCGCGGATCGGCCAGCGTGGCATCGGCGGCCAGTTCCGGCGTCAGGCGGCGGACGTAGCGGGCGCCGGTGCGGGCGGCCAGCATCTGCTGCCCGGTCTTGTTCAGCCCAAGCTCGCGCAGCACCCATTCGTTGCGGTAATGCACCGTGAAGATCTCGCGGTCGTCGGGCAGCGCCTGCCCGCGCATCCGCCCGCCCAGGATGTAATGCTGTTCCTCGGGCAGCGGGTTCCAGGCCAGCCCGGCGCGGCGGATGGCCAGCGGCAGGGTCATCTGGTCCAGGTAGGGGCGGCGGTTTTCCAGCGTCTCGATCCGGTCGAGGCTGCGGGCGGTGTAGTACCAGACATCGGGAAACCGGCCCTGCGGCCCGCCCGCCTCGGGAAAGACCACCAGCCCCGCGCTGAAATAGGGCACCACCTCTGGCCCGGTCTGCCGCATCATCCGCACCCGTTCCGGTGGCACGGGCAGGCCGAAGGCCGCGTAGATCGTCTGCCACACATCTTGCCCCGCCCACCGCATCGAGGCCGCGACCGAACAGGAGACATGCCCCGCCCGGCAGAGGTTTTCCGGGCTGTTGGGGCGCAGGAACATCACATCGGAATCGACGAAGGCGGAAAACACGCTGTCGCGCGGTTCGCGGATCGCGATGATCTTGTTGCCATGGGGGTAGGGCGTATCCCACATCCCTTGCGTTTTCATCGGCCGCACCTCGGCGCCCATCATCGCATGGGCCTTCAGCACGGCGGGGTGCAGTTCGCCCATCCGGTGTTCGGGGCAATAGCCAACGGCCTGAACCTCGGGCCCGAAGCAGGTGCGGATCGAGGCCAGAAGCGTGCAGGCCATCACCTGGTAATCGGGCGGCTCGACGATATAGGCGAAGGTCAGGAACGGTTTCGACCCCATCGCGCGGTCAGTCCTCAAGCGCCGCCGCAGGATCGACGCCGATCTGCCTGCACATCCGCCAGGCGTAGGAATTTTCCAGCGGTGGGTTGCGGCGCCACCAGGGCTTCGTGCCGTTGGTGTAAAGGTGAACCGACAGGGTGTTGTCGGTAAAGTGCCCCTCGACCCGGCCGTAGGGGTCATAGAAGATGTCGTTCAACTGGAACGGCACCGGATAGAGGTAATCGGGCGTCAGCGCCTTGTCGTAATCGCCGGTCTGCTGGGCGAACCAGGTGAAGGCCTGCGGACCGAAGGCGGTACGCTCGGCGTTGTAGATGCGCACGGCATGGGGAAGGCCGGGGTCCTGCTTTTCCAGCTTCTTGCGCTGCTGCTTGTTGAACCAGGCAGGCGCGTCGGGCAGGTTTTCGTAATAGTCGAGCAGCCGGTGCATCAGCGCGCCCTCGCGCGGGATATAGACCACCCCGCAGTTCAGCGCGCCGCGAAAGCCGTGGCCTGCGTAGATGTTCTGCATCTCGTCCGGGAAGGGGCGGTGGCAGAAGGCGTCGCAGTCGATCCAGACCGCGTCGGTCTTGCGGATCATCTTGTAGCGAAAGACGTTCGACAGGAACGACGCGCTGGTCTGTTCGACGATGGCCATGTCGATGTCCATGATCTCGGACGCCGGGCGCACCGTGATGCCTTCGGGCACGTTCGACACGGCTTCGGTGCAGAAGAGCGTGGTCGGATGCCCCTGCCGGACATGGCTCAGCAGGCAAAGCTGGTTGAGATACTGAAGTTTCGGCCCGATCCAGAGGGATGCGACCGGCCTGCGCACGGGTGTCACCATCACTGCCTCACCGTTCCCGCAGCCTGACACCGCGGGAATTATTTTTGTGTTTATCCGCTTGATGTCTTATCACTCTTTCGCAATCCCGCAAAGCGCGGCGGCAGCCCGCGCGGGGGCTTTCGTCAGCGGTTGCATCGGGTTGGGGCGGTCGAACATGGGGCAGGAGCCCACGGTGGAAAACCTGACCGGGCTGTCCCGGCGTGTCAGCCCGCACGGCCGGATCATGGCCCTGTCGATGATGAAGGATGAAGGGCCCTACGTCCTCGAATGGGTCGCGCATCACCTGGCGGTCGGCTTCACCGATCTTCTGGTCTATACCAACGACTGTTCCGACGGCACCGACGAGATGCTGAAGCGGCTGGAGGCGCTGGGGCTTGCCTGGCACCGCGAGAACCGCATCCCCGAAGGCCTGCGCCCGCAGCCGTCGGCCCTGAACCACGGGCAGGTGGAACCGCTGGTGGCCGAAAGCGACTGGCTGATCGTGTTCGACGCCGACGAATTCCTGTCGATCCGCTACGGCGACGGAACGCTGGATGACCTGATCGGCGCGGTGAAGGCGCAGGGGGCCAATGGCATCGTCATCACCTGGCGCATCTTCGGCTCGGGTGGGGTGCATCACTGGTCGCGCGATCCGGTGACGGAACAGTACCTGATGGCCGCGCCGCCGATGTGGAACAAGGGGTGGGGGGTCAAGACCCTGTTCCAGTTCGACCCCGACCACTGGAAGCTTGGCATCCACCGCCCCAAGATCAAGAACCGCTGGCTGGATACCGACTGGCCCGACACGGTGAAATGGCTGAACGGATCGGGCCGCCCGATGGAGGATTACTTCCGCTTCCGCGGCTGGCGGTCGATCGTGCGCACGGTCGGTTATGACTGGGTGCAGATGAACCACTATGCGGTGAAGTCGATCGACAGCTACGCGATCCGCAAGTTCCGCGGCAACGTGAATTTCAAGAAGGACAAGTACAACACCGACTACTGGGCGCTTCAGGACCGCAACGAGGTGCGCGACGACACGATGCTGCGCTACCACGCCGAGCGGACGCGCATCTTCGACGCGCTCTTGCGCGACCCGGTGCTGCACCGGCTGCACGTCGCGGCGCTGGAACGGGCCGAGGCGCGGCTGGCGGCCTTCAAGGGAAGCGCCGAGTATGATGGCTTCGTGGCCGGGCTGAAGGCGGCCAGTGCGATCCCGATCACCCAGGTCGAGGCCAAGCCCCCGCAGGCGCGCGACAAGGACAAGATCGCCGCGCTGATGTCCGAGGTGGAAAAGCGCGCCTCGGGCAAGCGGAAGGAGGAACTGGCCAAGCCGGGGCCGGAACGGGTGCTGGCCCCGGCCGAGATCTATGTGCGCGAGACGGTCGACACCACCGCCGAACCGCCGACCGAATGGTTCGCCAACCGCACGATCGAGCTGCCCGGCGATCCGCGGCTGTTCACGCCGCAGGGGCTTCTGCTGCTGCGTGACGGCAAGTTCGACCGAAACCTGGTGCGCAACCTGCCGCGGTTCCTGCCGCAAGGCGCCGAGGTGCTGGAACTGGGGGCGGGCTGCGGGTTCCTGGCGGCCTGTCTCAGCCGGATCCGCCCCGACCTGCGCCTGACCGTACACGAGGCAGAGCCGCACCGCGCCCGCGTTCTGGGCCGGATCTGGGCGCGCAACCGGATCGCGCTGCGGCTGGCGGCCGATGACGCGGCCCTGCTGCTGGCCCGGCGCTGCGACACGCTGGTGATCGGCGATCCGTCGGTGGATGCCGACATGGTGGAAGACGCGATCGAAGACACCGGCGGCGCCCCGCGCCAGATCGTTCTGACCGGGCGGCGGCTGGCCAGCGCCTTCCCCGACCTGTCCGACTGGGAGGCGCTGGCCAGCCGCTGGGGCCTGCGCGAGCGCCTGCCCTTCGATGCGACGGCGGCCTGGGGGATGCGCAGGCCGCCGGACTGATCAGTAGCGGTAGTGGTCGGGCTTGAACGGGCCGTCGGCGGGCACGCCGATATAGGCGGCCTGCTCGGGCTTCAGCTCGGTCAGCTTGACCCCGATCCGTTTCAGGTGCAGGCGAGCCACCTTTTCATCGAGATGCTTGGGCAGGATGTAGACACCGGGGGCATAGTCCTTGCCGCGGGTCCACAGCTCGATCTGCGCCAGCACCTGGTTCGAGAAGCTGGCCGACATCACGAAGCTGGGGTGGCCGGTGGCGTTGCCAAGGTTCAGCAGGCGGCCTTCGGACAGAAGGATGATCCGGTTGCCCGAGGGCATCTGGATCATGTCCACCTGGTCCTTGATGTTCGTCCACTTGTGGTTGCGCAGGGCCGCCACCTGGATTTCATTGTCGAAGTGGCCGATGTTGCCGACGATCGCCATGTCCTTCATCTGGCGCATGTGCTCGATGCGGATCACGTCGCGGTTGCCCGTGGTGGTGATGAAGATGTCGGCGGTCTCGACCTCGTCTTCCAGCAGCGTCACCTCATAGCCGTCCATCGCGGCCTGAAGCGCGCAGATCGGGTCGACCTCGGTCACCTTGACGCGCGCGCCCGCGCCGCGCAACGACGCGGCAGAGCCCTTGCCCACGTCGCCGTACCCGCAGACCACCGCGACCTTGCCCGCCATCATCGTGTCGGTCGCGCGGCGGATGCCATCCACCAGCGACTCCTTGCAGCCGTACTTGTTGTCGAACTTCGACTTGGTCACGCTGTCGTTCACGTTGATCGCCGGGAAGGGCAGCAGCCCCTTCTTGTGCAGCTCGTAAAGGCGGTGCACGCCGGTGGTGGTTTCTTCCGACACGCCCTTGATCGCGGTGCGCTGGGCGGTGAACCAGCCGGGGGTTTCGGCCATGCGCTTCCTGATCTGGTTGAACAGGCAGACCTCTTCCTCGCTGGTCGGCACCGCGATCAGGTCGGTCTCGCCCGCCTCGACCCGCGCGCCCAGAAGGACGTAGAGCGTCGCGTCCCCGCCATCGTCGAGGATCATGTTGCAGGTGCCCTCGGCGAACCGGAAGATCTTGTCGGTGTAGGCCCAGTACTGTTCCAGCGTCTCGCCCTTGATGGCGAAGACCGGGGTGCCGCCCTTGGCGATGGCGGCGGCGGCGTGGTCCTGGGTCGAGAAGATGTTGCACGACGCCCAGCGCACATCCGCGCCCAGCGCCTTCAGCGTCTCGATCAGCACGGCGGTCTGGATCGTCATGTGCAGCGAGCCCGCGATGCGCGCGCCCTTCAGCGGCTTCGAGGCGCCGAACTCTTCGCGCAGGGCCATCAGGCCCGGCATCTCGGTCTCGGCGATGTCCAGTTCCTTGCGGCCGTAGTCAGCGAGGCCGATGTCCTTGACGATGTAATCCTCCGGCATTCCGCCGCACTCCTTCATATCCATATTTTTGCGCTGAAATAGCACCCGGAACCCCTCTCGACAATGGCGGGGGGGGATCGCTAGGGTCACCGCCCGGACGGGGAGGGCCAGATGAAACAGCCGCGCGCGTGGCAACGGATGCTTTCGGGGCGCAGGCTGGATCTGCTGGACCCGACGCCGCTGGACATCGAGATCGAGGATATCGCCCACGGGCTGGCCTTCGTCGCGCGCTGGAACGGGCAGACGGCGGGGGATTTTCCCTATTCGGTGGCCGAGCATTCCTTGCTGGTGGAAGAGATCTTCGCCCGCCAGAACCCCGGCATCGCCGCGCGCTGGCGGCTGGCGGCGCTGTTGCATGACGCGCCGGAATATGTGCTGGGCGACATGATCAGCCCGGTGAAGGCGGCGATCGGTACCGGCTATGGCGAGCTTGACGCGCGTCTGACGGCGGCGGTCCACCTGCGGTTCGGGCTGCCCGCGGTGCTGCCGGGCGAGATCAAGCGCGCGATCAAGGCGGCGGACACGGTCTCGGCCTGGATGGAGGCGGTGGAGATCGCGGGCTTCACCCGCACCGAGGCCGACCGCTTTTTCGGGCGGCAGGACAAGGCGCTGGTGGCAAGCCTCGCGATCCGGCTCCGGCCACCGGTCGAGGTGCGGGCGGACTACACCGCCCGCCACCGGATGCTGCTGGACGCAGCCTAGATCAGTCTCGCGCGGTCAGACGCGGCAGGGCGGCTGCCCTGGCGACGGGCGCGTTGAAACGCACGGCCAGGAGCAGCGCATCTGCGAGGATGCGTAACATATCTGCCTCCATTGGGTTGGCTGTGGCCTTGCATTTAGGGGTTCTCCGGGCTGAAGTGGAGTCAGGAATCTTTTTTATCTGTTAGGCAGGCTTTCAGATGACCGGCCCGAACTGGCATCGCTTTCCCTCGCTGACCGCGCTGCGCGCCTTCGAGGCGACGGCGCGGTTGAACGGGTTCAGCGCCGCGGCGCGGGCGCTGAACGTGACCCATGCCGCGGTGGTCCAGCAGGTGCGCGGGCTGGAAGCCGACCTGGGGCAGGAGCTGGTCTACCGCGACGGCCGCGCGGTGCGGCTGACCGCCGAAGGACAGCGGCTGGCCCAGGCGCTGTCCGAAGGGTTCCGGGTCATCGAGACGGCGCTGGACGAATTGCGCAGCCGCGATGCCGGGGCGCCTTTGCGGATCAGCATGACGCCCGGCTTTGCGGCGCAATGGCTGGTGCCGCGGCTGCGTGCCTTCTGGGCCGAGCATCCCGAGATCGACCTGACGCTTCATCCCGAACAGAAGCTGGCCGACCTGCGGCGCGACGGGATCGACCTGGCGATACGCTTCGGGGCAGGGCACTGGCCCGGGGTCGAAGCCGAACTTCTGGCCCCGGCGCAATATGTCATCGTGGCCGCGCCAGCCCTGCTGGCGGGGCGCAGCACGCTGACCCGGCAGGAGATGTCGGCGATGCCCTGGGTGATCGAGGAGGACTGGCCCGAGGCGCAGGCCTGGCTGCGCGGCTTCGGGCTGTCACCCGACGAGATGGAAATCACCGTGATGCCGACCGAGGATCTTGCGCTGTCGGCGGCGCGGCAGGGGCTGGGCCTGCATGTCGAGGCGAAGGCACTGGTCGAAGCCGACCTGAAGGCCGGGCTTCTGGTCGCCGTCGGCGATCTGGTCGACGACAGTCTGGCCTATTACCTGGTGACCCGCCCCGGCCCGAAACGGCCGGAGCTGCGGTTGTTCATGCGCTGGCTGAAGGCGCGGATCTGACGGGCTCAGATCAGAAGATCGTCGGGCGACTTTCCGGCCTTGAGGGCGGCTTCCATCCATTTCGGCTTCCGGCCACGGCCCGTCCAGGTTTCGGCGGGATTTGCCGGATTGGCATATTTCGGCGCTGCCGAAGACCGGGTCTTGCGGCTTGCCGCGCCCGCCGTCAATTCCGAAAGGGTAAAGCCCATCCGCCGCGCCGCATCTTCAAGCTCGGCCAGAGCCTCTTTCTTCCGGCGATCCTCATAGCTGGAAATCGCACGCGCAATCTGCGATTGCAGATCTTTCAACTCTTTCAACGAAAGCGAATTCAGGTCGATATCCACTCGGGGTTTCCTCCTTGCCGAATGGATGCAAGATATTCGGAAATGGAATATAGGCGCAAGGGATGCGGCAGGACATTGTGCCGCCGCGCCCCTTGCAATCGCCGATTTCCGCTACTTGGGCGAGCGTTTCGCCAGAATCCGCTGCAGCGTGCGACGGTGCATGTTCAGCCGACGCGCCGTTTCGCTGACATTGCGGTCGCACAGTTCATAGACGCGCTGGATATGTTCCCAGCGCACCCGGTCGGCCGACATCGGGTTTTCCGGCGGTGGGGGCAGCGCCTCGTTGCGGGCCAGCAGGGCATTGGTGATGTCATTCGCATCCGCAGGCTTCGACAGGTAGTCGATCGCGCCGATCTTCACCGCGGCCACGGCGGTGGCGATCGCACCATACCCGGTCAGCACCACGACCCGGCAATCGGGCCGCTTGTCCCGCAGGGTTTCCACCACGTCGAGCCCGTTTCCGTCCTCCAGCCGCAGATCGACCACGGCATAGGCCGGGGGCCGGGCATTCGCGATGGCTTTGCCCGCCGCGACGCTTTCCGCGATTTCCGGCGCAAAGCCGCGCTTTTCCATCGCGCGGGCAAGACGTTTCACGAATGCATCGTCATCGTCGACCAGAAGCAGCGACCTGTCCTCGCCCAGGTTGATCGGCTCTTCCTCGGACATGGTCACCATCCTTTTTTCGGCGCAGGTGCAATGGTTCTAATTCGAACCTGCGGTGGGGTCAAACGCCGCCGGCGGCCTTGAGGTAGCAGGCGACACGATCGGCCATCCGGGCAGGCGTCACATCGCGGTGGAAAAAGTCCACGAAGCCACGCCCGGGCAGCATCAGATAGGTGAAGGTGGAATGGTCGAAGAGATAATTCGCCTGGGTCGGATCCTGCACCCTGTAATAGACCTTGTAGGCCTTTGCCGCCGCGGCGACCTGCGCGTCGGTGCCCGTCAAACCGATCATTCTGGCAGAGAGGGTCGACGTGAATTGCCGCATCACATCAGGCGTGTCGCGTTTGGGATCGATCGTTATGAAAACCGGTGTCACGTCGAAACCCCTCCGGGCCAGAAGATCCGCGGCTTCGGCATTGCGCGCATTGTCGACCGGGCAAAGATCGGGGCAGAACGTGTATCCGAAATAGATCAGCGTGGGCCTGGTGATGACCTCTGCGTCCGTCACGGTCCTGCCGTCCTCGTTCACCAGCGTGAAGGGGCCGCCGATGGTGGCGGCGCCCGCCGCCACCTGGCCATCGCGGCACCGGGCAAAGGGGTCGTCGCCCCGTCCCGCAAACCCGAAATAGACCATCCCGCCCACAAGGACGGCGATGAAGGCCGCGGCAGCGGTGGCGTAAATCCGGGTCATGGCGGTCGCTCCTTCGTTCGGCGCGCATTGATCGGGCATCGGTCGGGCCCTAACACTAGCGCATTGCATCCCCTTCTTCCGGAACATCGCCGTGACCGCAAGCCAGACCGCCTTTCCCGGCCGGGATACCCGCAGCGACTGGGTACGTCTGCGCACGCTTGTGCTGCTGCGCTGGATGGCCATCGGCGGGCAGCTTGCCGCGTTGCTGGTGGCCGAGTTCACCTTCGGCTTCCGGCTGGAACTGGGCCTGTGCCTGATCGCGGTGGGTGCCGCCGTGGTGGCCAACGTGGCCGCCTACATGATCCTGCCCGGCAGCAAGCGCCTGTCGGAGACAGAGGCCTTCCTGACCCTGCTGTTCGATATTTCACAGCTGGCGTTCCTGCTGTACCTGACCGGCGGCATCAACAACCCCTTCGCGCTGCTGATCCTGGCGCCAGTCACCATCTCGGCCACCGCGCTGCACCTGCGCACGACCCTGGCGCTGGGCGCCGCCGCGATGGCGCTGGTCACCCTCATTTCGCTGACCAGCCTGCCGCTGCAGATGGAGAGCGGCCAGGTGGTCGCCATGCCGCCGTTGCTTGG
>DAIEJF010000190.1 GCA_027351005.1 Paracoccaceae bacterium
ACCGTGCTGCTGGCCGGGGGTCCGGTCTTGGGTGCGGTGTGTCGGCGTATCATGCGGCCGTGGCTGGGCGGGTTTGGCGTCTGGCCCCGCGGCGCCATCATCTCGGCGGTCTTCGCCACCGTTTACGCGCCGATCATCTATCTCGTGACTGCCGCGCTGGAGCGCCGCGGGCTGGCCGTGGCGGTTTCGGGCGGCGTGCTCTGGATCGCCGTGTTCCTGGCATCGATCACCGAAACGGCGATCTGGCGGCTGATCCGCGCCACGCCCGTGCCCCTGCCAGAGGCGCCGCCGCCGCGCGACATCGCCTCACCTCCGTCGCCGCCGCGGCTTTTTGCACGCTTGCCCGTTGCGGTGCAGGCCCCGCTGATCTCGGTGTCGGTGCGCGATCACTACATCGTGGTGACGACGGCCGGGGGGCAGGCCAGCGTCCTGATGCGCTTTGCGGACGCGATTGCCGAACTGGACGGCGTGGCGGGAATGCAAGTCCACCGGTCGCACTGGGTGGCCGATTCGGCCGTCCGCCAGTTGGAACGTCGTCAGGGCCGGATGTTCCTGATCCTGTCCGGCGGGCGCGAGGTGCCGGTGAGCCGAAGCTATCAGGATGCGGTTGTGGCACGCTGGGGTGACAAGGGCACGGCGACGGAAGGCGTGCCGGTCAGCACCGCGATCGCGTCACGGCCGATCAGGCTGAGCAGCGCGGGGTCTGCCGAAGACAGGCCGCCGGTATAGGTGCCATAGGCGGGCAGGATGACTCGCGCCCGGTCGATCAGGAAACAGGGGCGCGTGACCCTGTACCCCCGCGCCGAAAGCGTGAACTTCGGGTGGTAATGGCCTGAAATCTCGCCACGTTCGTCAGGCTCGGACATGTGGCGAAAGGTCAGCGGCCCCAGCCGCGCGACCGCCAGATGGCTGCCCGGCAAGTCGATCGGCCCCGGATCGTGGTTGCCTTCCACCCAAAGCCACCGACGCCCGGCCATCAGCCGGGTCAGACAGAGGCGGGCGGTCTCTTGCAGGGCATCGGCTGCGGCGAGATCGTCGAAACTGTCGCCAAGGCACAACACCGTGCGGGCCCCGGTCGCCTGGATATCGGCATCCAGCCGGTGCAGGGTGTCCTGCGTTTCATAGGGGGGCAGCAGGGCGCCACCGCGGCGGGCGTACCGTTCGGATCGGCCAAGATGCAGGTCTGAAACGGCCAGCGCCGCCTCGGACGGCCACCAGAGCGCGCCGGAGGGCAACGCCACCAGCGCCGCGCCCTGCAAGGTGAAGGAATGCCCGTTCATGGTCCGTTCGTGCCGCAGCGCGCGACGGAAGGCAAGGGGTCAGCCCAGCCCCGCCGCCGCCAGAAGTCGGCCTGCGGCTTCCGCCATCAGACGGCTGCGGCCCGCGCCGTCAACCGGGATGCGCCCGGGCTCCAGCATCAGCGGCGCAGCCAGTGGCGTGACGCGATCAAGCCGCACCAGGTCGATCCGCGGCCCGATCCGGTCAAGCATCTCTTCGATCCGGCCAAAATCGACCAGGCCGCGCAAGGCCTCTTCGTGGGTGATCTGCAAGAGCAGGTGGCCGGGGTCGTATCTGCGCAGCGTATCGTAGAGGATGTCCGAGGAAAACGTGGCCTGCCGCCCGCTCTTGCGCCTGCCGGGGGTATTGCGGTCGATCAGCCCCGCGATGATGGCCGAGGCGCGAAAGGTGCGCTTCATCACCGCGTTCCCGGCAAGCCAGGTCTCCAGCCCTTGCCGCAGCGCCGCGCGGTCGAACAGCCCGGTGGCGTCGGTCACGGGGTCCAGCCCCCAGATCAGGGTGGCGTAATCGGTGGCGACGAACCCCAGCGGGTGGCGGCCCTGATCCTCCAGCCGCTTGGTCAGCAAAAGGCCCAGCGTCTGCTGCGCATTGCGGCCCGCGAAGCCGTAGATGCAGAGATGTTCGCGCCCGTCATGCGGAAAGCTTTCCAGCAAGAGCCGCGTGGGGTCCGGCAGGCGCGAAACCTCGCGTTGTCGGGCCAGCCAGCCGGCGGTATGCGCGGGCAGCTCTGGCCAGCCGGATTGTTGGAAAATGTCAAGGATGCGCTGCGTCAGCAGGGTGGATGTGGCGAATTTTGTTCCATTGAACACAGCCACCTTTGGCGCCCGGCCTGGGCTGCGGCTGACCTCCACGGTCAGTTCGCGCAGGCCCTCGTAGCGCACGACCTCGCCGCCGATCAGGAACGTGTCGCCCGGTGTCAGGGTGGATGCGAAGGCTTCCTCGATCTCGCCCAGCGGCTGGCCCATCCGCCCCTTCAGGCGCACGGCCAGGGTTTCGGTGTCGATGATCGTGCCAAGGTTCATGCGGATCTGCGCCCCCGCGCGCGGGTCGCGCAACTGCCAGAGCCCGTCGCGCTGCATCAGCCGTTGCCAGCGGTCATAGGCGCGCAGCGCATAGCCGCCGGTGGCCACGAAATCCAGACAGGCATCGAAGGCGGCGCGCGTCAGCCCGGCATAGGCCCCCGCATGCGTCACCTCGGCAAAGAGCGCGTCGGCCGAAAAGGGGCCCGCCGCCGCGGTCATCAGGATATGCTGGCAAAGCACGTCGCGGGGGCCGGGCCCGCGCGGCTCGCCATCAAGGTCATGCGCCGTCACCGCCTCGAGCGCGGCGCGGCATTCGACCACCTCGAAGCGGTTCGCGGGCACCAGAAGCGCCTTCGATGGCGCGTTGTAGCGGTGGTTGGCCCGGCCGATCCGCTGCACCAGACGTTTCACGTTCTTGGGGGCGCCGACCTGGATCACCAGATCCACGTCGCCCCAGTCGATGCCAAGGTCCAGCGACCCGGTGCAGACCACGCCGCGCAATTGCCCCGTGGCCATCGCGGCCTCGACCCGCACCCGCTGCTCGCGCGAGAGGCTGCCGTGATGGATGCCGATGGGCAGCGCCGCCTCGTTCTGCAACCAGAGCTCGTGGAAAAAGATTTCCGCCTGGGCGCGGGTGTTGTGGAAGATCAGCGTGGTGCGATGGCGTGCCACCTGTTCCAGCACTTCGGGGATGGCGTAGCGCCCGCCCCCCCCGGCCCAGGGCGGCGCGGCGGCGGTGTCCAGCATGGCGATGTCGGGATCGGGCCCCGGGTCGGCGGTCAGGATCGTGCAGGGCGCGGGATGGGGGGCCAGCAGCCCCGCGATGGCTGCGGGGTCATCGACCGTGGCCGAAAGCCCCACGCGGCGCAGCCCGGGCGCAAGCCGTTGCAGCCGGGCAAGGCACAGCATCAACTGGTCGCCCCGCTTCGATTCCGCCAGCGCGTGGATCTCGTCCACGATCACCCGCGCGAGGCCCGCGAAGATCCGCGGCGCGTCGGGATAGCTGAGCAGCAGCGCCAGGCTTTCCGGCGTCGTCAGCAGGATATGGGGCGGATCGGCGCGCTGGCGGCGGCGCTGGGTCGCGCCGGTGTCGCCGGTCCGGTCCTCGATGCGGATGGGCAGGCCCGCCTCTTCCACGGGCCGGGTCAGGTTGCGGCGGATGTCGGCCGTCAGCGCCTTGAGCGGCGAGATATAAAGCGTGTGCAGCCCCCGGTGCCCGCCCTCTGCAAGCTCGGCCAGCGAGGGCAGGAACCCCGCCAGCGTCTTGCCCCCGCCCGTGGGGGCGATCAGCAACAGCGCGGGGGCTGCGGCCTGGTCCAGCATCTGCTGCTGATGGGGATGCAGGCCCCAGCCGCGGGCGGCAAACCAATGGGCAAGGGCAGGGGGCAGCGCGGTCATGCCGCTAACCTTGGGCGCCGCCCCGGCAGAGGCAAGGGCAGGCGCGGCCGGCAGGCGGAAAATCCGCAGGACGCGTCCCTATTTCGCGATGGTTTCCTGCCGCACGAACATGTTCGCCCAGGCCCGGTCGATCAGCTCGGGGGTCATCTGGTACGGCGTACCCTCGAATTCGCAGATCGAGATCATCTGGTCGATCAGGAACACCGGCTGGTAATTGGCATAGATATTGCCGATCGTGGGATATTTCACCTTCAGCAGATGCAGCAGCGCGGCCTCGTCCAGCGGCATCTTCCGCTTGCGGGCCATCATGGCAAAGATTTTCAGGAAGTTTTCCTGATCCGGCCCGTCGATCTTGATCTTGAAGAAGATCCGGCGAAGCGCCGCGCCGTCGAAGATCTCGTTCGGGTGGAAGTTGGTCGAAAAGATCACCAGCGTGTCGAAGGGCACGGTGAACTTTTCGCCCGATTGCAGCGCCAGGATGTCGCGGTTTTCTTCCAGCGGCACGATCCAGCGGTTGATGAGGCTTTGCGGCGGCTCTTTCTGGCGGCCAAGGTCGTCGATGATGAAGATGCCCCCCGTCGCCTTCAGTTGCAGCGGCGCCTGATAGGTGCGCGCGGTGGGGTTGTAGGTGAGGTTCAGCATGTCCAGCGTCAACTCGCCCCCGGTGATCACGGCGGGGCGGTCGCACAGCACATAGCGGTTGTCGAACCGGTTGGAATTGCGCCGCAGCGAGTTCGGGTCGTCGACCGCCATCTGTGCTTCGGAATGCACGATCGGGTCGTAGACGGTGATGACCTGCCCGGAATACTCCAGCGCCCGCGGCACGAAGATCTTGTCGCCCAGCGCGTCGCGGATGCCGTTCGAGATCGAGGATTTTCCGTTGCCGGGCGGGCCGTAAAGCAGGACCGACCGGCCCGAATTCACCGCAGGGCCCAGGTTGTCCAGAAGCCCCGGCGGCAGGATCAGGTGGCCCATGGCGGCGGTCAGCTGGTCGCGCGTCAGCGCGATGTCGCGGATCGACTGCCGCTTGACCTGTTCCTTGTACGCCTCAAGCGGAACCGGCAGGGCGCCGTAGTATTCCGACTGGCTGAGTGCATCGAGCGCGCGCGACTTCCCCGCGTCGGTCAACTGATAGGCCATCTCGTTGCCCGAGGTCGCATGCAGCGTCCCCATCGCCTCGCACAGGCGCTGGCTGCGGGCCAGGTCCACCAGTTCCTGCGCGATGCCCAGCGGCACGCACAGCACCTGGGCGATGTCGCTGGGAACCGTCAGGTTCATGCGGAACATCGACTTCAGTAGGATGTCGCGCATCATCACCATGGAAAGGCCGGTGTCGGCCAGCGTGCGCGGCGGGGCGGGAGAGAGGACTTTCGTGGCCTGAATGTTCATGGCTGGGCTCATCTGGGGCGCGCGTGGCTCTTGCGCTGTCCGGCAGTTTCACAGGGTGCTGTTGCGCGCCGGTTAAGGCGCTCAGCCAGCCTGGCCGAAATGGGTGGCAAGAATAAGGTAAAAGATCAGAATTCCTGCAAGCGCCAGGCCCATCGGAAAATCGCGGCGCTTCCAGCTTTCCCAGTCGCCGGTGGCGCGCCGCAGTGCGGGCAGCAGGCCCAGACCGCGGTGCGTGGCGAAGGCCGCCAGCAGCGTGGCCGAGGCAAGCCCCACGATCATCGGCAGGTCGTGCAGCGCGAAGAACGGTGCCATGGCCGCCACGAACTTTGCGTCGCCCGCCCCGATCGCGCCGGTCTGGTTGAACAGGAACCCCGCCACCAGCACGATGGGCAGATGCGCGAGTTGCCACAGATAGACCTTGAACGGCAGCACGACGGGGCCCAGCACCACGAAGACGACCGTCAGCGCGACCACCGCCTTGTTGGGAATGCGCATGAACTTCATGTCGCTCCAGGCGACCCAGATGCCGATCAGGATGGCGAAGGGCAGAAAGACCAGCGCGGCGAAGGACGGAAACCCCATCTCAGTGCGTCCCCGTCGCTTCCAGCGCGCTCAGGCTGCGCTGGGCGGCCTCGAAATATTCGGGATTGGTGTCGATCGCCTCGTGCAGCAGGCTTTTGCCGATCTCGATGTCGCCCTGCTTCACCGCCGCCAGCGCCAGCGTGTAAAGCAGTTGCGCCTTCTCGCGCTGGGTCATCTGGATCACCGGCATGTCATACTTGTGCTGACCCGCCCGGGCCAGGATCAGGTTGTTCTTGGCGATGAACAGGTTGGGGTCATAGGTCAGCGCCTGGTCGAAAAGCTGTTCGGCGCCCGCGTAATCGCGGCGTGTCAGCTTGGAAAAGCCCCAGTTGTTGTAGATGCCCGCGGGCGTCGTGGTCAGGCCCACCGCCGTTTCATAGAAGCTGTCAGCCTTCTTCCACTCTTTCTTGCTGTCGGCGATCATCGCTTCCAGCCGGTAGCGGTCGAAGGTTTCATAGGTCGGGTTCACCCCGTTCAGCACGGTCTCGGCCAGCTTCCAGTTGCCCGACTGGATCAGCGCATCAGCATAGTTGACGCTGTCGGCAGGCTTTGAATCGGCGGCAGAGGTCACTTCCTGCCACATCTTCGCAGCCTCGGCCGGTCGGCTTGCCCGCATCAGCGACATCGCCAGATAGCGTTTCTGGTCGGTCCGTTCGGGGAACTTCTGCACGGCCTTGCTGAAATAGGCGACGGCTTCGTTCGGGTCGGCCACGGTCAGTTCGATCGCGTCAAGGCTTGCCTTGTCGGTCTCGCTGATGTTGTTGACTTCCTTCTCGATGGCCGCGCGCTGCTGCTGCTGGCCGCAACCTGCAAGAACGACTGCACCCAGAAGGCACAGGCCAAACACTCCCGGGTGGCGCATTTCGCGTCCTTTTGACTGCTCTGCCTTACTTCGTGTTCAGGAGGAGGTAACGCCCGTTCCCCCGCCGGACCAGTTCGAAAGCCGACGTATCTTCCGGGCCAGAATAGCTGGATTCCTTCAGCAAGGCGAGAGCGCGGGTCAGATTTTCCCGGATCACGTCCGATTGGCCACTGTCCAGCGCGAAGGCGTTCTGAAAGACTTCCTTCGCCTCGCCAAACTTGCCCTCGTTCATCAGGACGACGCCAAGGTTGTTCATCGCGGGCACGAAGGTCGGGTCGAGTTTCAGCGCGGCGCGCAAGGTCTGCTCGGCCTGGCCAAGGCGGCCGAGCTTGAGGTTGGCCGACCCCAGCGCCGAGAGGATGTCGGCATTCAGCCCGTGTTCGGCGGCGGCGCGGTAATAGGCCTGCAAGGCCAGCTCGTATTCCCCCGCGGCCATCAGACGGTGGCCGACGATCAGCCCGTCGACCGCCTCTGTCACCTGCGGGGTGCCGGGCGGGGGCGGGGGGCCCACCCGTTCGGGCGTCAGCCGCCCGCTGTCGGGCTGGCACGCCGCAAGAACGACAAGCGAAGCGAGAACCGCTGCGATCCGACCGCGCCTGTCCAGTGCCCGCCCCTCAGAAGTGCCCGATCTGGCCGCCCCCGAGCGTGCTCGCGATGCCGTGCACGGCGGGGCCGATCAGGATGATCATCAACGGGGGCACCGTGAACATCATCGTGCCGAGTGTCAACTTTGTCGGCAGCTTGTTGGCCTTTTCCTCGGCCCGCATCACGCGTTTGTCGCGCATTTCGGCCGAGAAGACACGCAGCGCCTCGGCGATCGAGGTGCCGAAGGTCGCCGACTGGATCAGCACCGTGACGAACGAGGCCACGTCCGGCACGCCGCAGCGTTCCGACATGTCGCGCAGCACCTGTACCCGGTCCTTGCCGGCCTTCACCTCATGCGAGACCATCTCGTATTCGTCCGCCAGCGCCGGATAGCCCGCCCGGATTTCCTTCGACACCCGGATGATCGACTGGTCCATCGATTGCCCGGCCTCGACACAGACAAGCATCATGTCAAGCGAGTCGGGAAAGCCGTTCAGGATCTCGGTCTGCCGCTTGGTGACCCGGCTGCCGATATAGCGTTTGGGCAGGAAGTAGCCCACCGCCCCCGGAAGAAGCGTGTAGAGGATCATCGAGGTCGTATCGAGCGGGCGCGTCTGGCTGAGGATGATCGTGTAGATTACCCCGATCCCCAGCATCCCCACACCCAGAATGAACTGGATCGCGTGGAAGGTGCGCACCGCATTCTTCGACCGGTAGCCCGCGCGCAGCATCTGAAGCCGCGCCGCCGTCATCTCGTTTTCGTCCTGCGGCTCGAGGAAGGTCGCGAACTTCTTCAGCTTGTCGGTGCGGTCGACGGTCCGAAGCGCCTGCCCCTTGCTGGCTGACTTGCGCGCCTGCGACTCGGCCTTCAGCTCGCGCTGAAGCTTTTCCATCGGGTCCGGCTTCTTCTTCATCATCGCCGGAAGCGTCAGCAGGATCAGGAAGAAGCCAAGCCCGCCCACCGCCAGCAGCGGGCCAAGCGGGCCCATGCTGTTCACGAGCACCTGGTTGAGCGAAGTCAGGACATCCATCGACGTGGCTCCTCAGACCTTGATGTTGACCATGTGCCGCATGAACAGCACGTTGCACACAAGCAGCGCGGCCACGATCAGGCAGGCGGGAATGAAGGCGGGGGTGTCCTTCACCGCGTCGTAGTAGTGCGGCTGAAGGACGTTGATCATGATGATGGCGCCGATCGGGAAGGCAGACAGGAACATGCCCGACCATTTCGCCTCGGCGGTGATCGCCTTCACCCGGCGGAACAGCTTGAAGCGGGCGCGGATCACCTTGGACAGACCCTCCAGGATCTCGGCCAGGTTGCCGCCCGATTGCGCCTGGATCGACACCGCCACGGCAAGGAACCGCAGATCCTGCATGTCCATCCGCTCGGCCAGGGCCTTCAGGCTTTCCGAAATGTCGCGGCCGTAGGCGGCCTCGTCCGAGATGATGCCGAATTCGCTGCCCAGCGGGTCGGGCACTTCCTTGGCCACGATCCCCACCGCCGACGAGAACGGGTGGCCCACCCGCAGGCTGCGCACCATCAGTTCCACCGCATCGGGAAGCTGTTCCTCGATCGCGGCAAGCCGTTTCTTGGCCTTGCCCGCAACCCACAGGTAGACGCCGCCCACGCCCATCGCCACGGCGACTGCCGCGCGGATCATCGGCGAGGCGCCGGTGCCGATGGTCAGGCCGACATAGGCAAAGACCGACAAGAGCCCCATGATCCCGATCAGCGCCTTGGGGGTGAAGGCGATGTTGGCCTTCTGCGCCTTGTCGGCCAGGATCGAGTACAGCGGGATGCCGGTGGCGTTGATGTGCTGGCTCATCTCCTTGCGAAGCTGTTCCAGAACTTCTTCCCGGCGGCCGCCCTTTTCCATCAGGGCAAGGCGGCGGTTGACGCGGCTGTTCAGGCTGATCGACTTGCCGAACACGGTCAGGTAGATCCCCTCGACCAGCAGCAGCACGCCAAAGAAGATTGCGCCGTAGATCAGGGGAGCGGTGGCGATTTGCATCTGCTGGTCCTCACGGGATCGGGTCGAAGATTTCGGGCGGCAGGTTGTAGCCCCATTGCTTGAACCGTTCGGAATAGTGCGAACGGACGCCGGTGGCATTGAAGCGGCCGATGATCTTGCCGTTGGGCTCCATCCCCAGCCGCTCGTAGCGGAAGATTTCCTGCATCGAGATGACCTCGCCTTCCATCCCGGTGATCTCGGTGATGGACACCATGCGGCGGCTGCCGTCCTGCAGGCGGCTGGCCTGCACGATCAGGTTCACGGCGCTGGCGATCTGGGCGCGCACCGCCTTGATCGGCATCTCGATCCCGGCCATCGCCACCATGTTTTCCAGGCGGCTGATCCCGTCGCGGGCCGAGTTGGCGTGGATCGTGGTCATCGAACCGTCGTGGCCGGTGTTCATGGCCTGCAACATGTCGATCACTTCCTCGCCGCGGGTTTCGCCCACGATGATCCGGTCGGGGCGCATCCGCAGCGCGTTGCGCAGACAGTCGCGCTGGGTCACGGCGCCCTTGCCCTCGACGTTGGCAGGGCGGCTTTCCATCCGGCCGACGTGGACCTGCTGCAATTGCAGTTCCGCCGTGTCCTCGATCGTCAGGATGCGTTCGCGGTTGTCGATGAAGGACGACAGCGCGTTCAGCGTCGTCGTCTTCCCCGAGCCCGTACCGCCCGACACGATCACGTTCAGCCGGGTCGCCACGGCCGCCTGAAGGTAGGCCGCCATCTCCTCGGTGAAGGCGCCGAAGCGCACGAGGTCGGGGATGCCCAGCTTTTCCTTCTTGAACTTCCGGATCGAGACAAGGCTGCCATCCACCGCAACCGGCGGAACCATCGCGTTGAAGCGGCTGCCGTCGGCCAGGCGCGCGTCGACATAGGGGTTCGATTCATCGACGCGCCGACCCACGGCCGACACGATCTTGTCGATGATGCGCAGCAGGTGGCGTTCGTCCTTGAAGGTGATCTCGGTCAGTTCCAGCTTGCCCGCCCGCTCGACGAAGATCCGCTGCGGGCCGTTCACAAGGATGTCGTTGACCGTCTCGTCCTTCAGCAGGGGCTCCAGCGGGCCAAGGCCCATCACCTCGTCGTAAAGCTCCTGGTTGATGGTGGTACGATCCTCCTTGTTCAGGACGATCGACATCTCTTCCAGCGCCTCGCCCGCGATGGCGGCGATTTCGGCGCGCAGGTTCGCTTCGGTCGCGGTCTCCAGCGCGGCAAGGTTCAGGTTGTCCAGCAGCCGCTTGTGCAGTTCAAGCTTGATCTCCCCCAGCCGCTCGCGCCGCTTGCGTTCCTTGTCCTGTGCCACGGCCTGCGCGGCAGGCTTGGGCGCCACCGGCGGCTGCACGCGCGCCTTGGGCTGGGCCATCGCCGGTTCCGCCTTGGCGAGGGGCGCGGCCATCGCCTGTGTCACCTTGGCCATGGCAACCGGCCGGGCGGCGCCACCGTCATCATCGGTCTTCTTGAAACGCGAGAACATGGCCATCTGGACTACCTCTTACGACTTGCCTGCCTCGGCAGCCTTGTTCAGGTCATAGAGCGACTTGGCGAGCTTCTGCATTTCCTTGCGCAACGGATTCTTCGCAGCGGTCTCTGCCAGCGGCAGGCCGTGGTCGTTGGCCTGCGTCACCTGCCGCGTGCCATCGGGCAACTGCAGCTCGATGTCGATGTCCAGGCTTTCCGCCATCCGCTTGGCCCGGGATTTGCCGGTCAGGTCGGTGAACTTCGGCCCGCGGTTCAACACGAAGCGCAGCTTTTCGAACGGCAGTTCTTCGGCCTTCAGCGCCCGGATCAGGCGCAGCGCGTTCTGGGCGGACCGCATGTCCAGCTCCAGCAGGGCGAAGTAGATGTGGGCTTGATGCAGGACCGATTCGGTCCAGGGCACCACCGTCTTCGGCATGTCGATCACGACAAAGTCGAAGTTGACCCGCGCCATGGTCACCAGCTTGTCGACATCTTCCGGCGACAGCATGTCCAGCGGCAGCATCTCTGACGGCGCGGTAAACACATGCAGCCGGTCGTTGAAGGTCTGCAGCGACTGGATGAAGGCGTCGCTGTCCACCGCGTTCACGTCCGACAGGATGTCAAGGATGGCTTCGCGGCGCGGCATGTCCAGGTAGGTCGCGACCGAGCCGGTCTGGAAATCGAAATCCAGCAGGCAGACGCGCGGGCCGTCCTTCTTCGCCACATTGGCCAGTTCCCAGGCCAGGTTCACCGCAAAGGTGGTGGCACCGGCGCCACCCACCAGGCCCTGCACGGGCAGCACGACCCCGTCACGGTCGCCCTTGGCCTTGAAGCTTGGCGCCGGGGCGTGCGCGTGCTCGGCCGCGGGCTCTGGCGCTTCGGGCACCGGGGCGGGCGTGGCCATCCGCATGATCGCCTCGTGCAGCGCACCCTCAGGCAGCGGGTAGGGCACGAAGTCATCCGCGCCAAGCCGCAGCATCTGGTGCAGCACGATCGGGCTCACCTCTTCGGCGATCAGGATCACCTTGATGCCCTTGGCCTTGCACTGCTTGATCAGATCGCTGATGCGGCCCAGGTCGCCCTCGTCCTTGTCGTCCAGCGCGATGGCCACGAATTCCAGCGCATCGGCGTCGGGCTGGGTCAGGAACAGGGTGGCGTCGGTAAAGCTGAGATCGCCCCAGCTTTCGCCCAGTTCGGCTTCCATGTCTTCGATGAGCAGATCGAAATTCTGCACATCGCGCGAAATCGTGCACGCCCGGATCGGGGCGGGGTCCTGCTTCAACGCTGCCACAGTCGTCATGCCTCACGTCCTTCCTTGTCGGCTCAGGACGCGGGGTCGGCGGCTTGCCGATTTACGGTCTCATGCGACCGCGACCACCCCGTCCAGCCCGTGCGCGACATTGGAATCGCGCCTTCCTTCCGGGGACGATGGTTGGCAATGTTGGCAACATTGGGGCTGAAAATCCGGTATTATCCGGCCTTTTCGAGGGATCACGCGGGCGGTGGTGAACGCATTCGCGCCCGGCGGGAAACAGCCGCGACTACTTCGTCGCGGGCGCGCTGCTGGCCGGGGCCCCGGTCATTCCGTTGCCCGAGTCCTTGCTGGACGAGTCGGGGCTGGGCGCGGCAGACGCCACATAGTTGCGATAGATGATGTCGGCGTATTTCCCGTCCAGCACCATCTTCGACGTCTGCACGAAGCCCGACACATCGGTCAGTGCGCGCCGGTTGCGGCGTTCGGGCGTCGGCACGTCGATCAGCGGGCGCGTCTTGCCATAGGAGACAACGGCCTCCAGCCGGCTGCGCGAGATGCCCTGGGTGCTCAGGAAGGCCACCACAGCCTGTGCCCGCCGCAGGCCGAGCCCCTTGTTGTAGGCTTCGGTGCCGACCTCGTCGGTATAGCCGAACACGCGGAAGCGAACCTCGGGGAACTGGCGGATCCAGTCGGCCTGTTTGATCAGGATCGCCCTGGCCTGGTCGTCCAGCGCCGCGCTGTCGAACTCGAAGTTGACGGTATCGGGCACCTCGGCCGCGAAGCGGCGCGACAGGTCGATGGCGTAATCCATCTGCCCGGTTTCCATCCCCAGGTTCATCGCGCTGGCTTCGCCAAAGCCCTTCAGCGGCGCCCCGACCTGCCCGGTGCAGGCACCCAACGCCATCAGGCAGGCGCCTGCCAGAACCATCCGTCCATGCCGCATCGCCAAAGCCCGCACCTCAGTTCATCACATAGCCGTAGGGGCCGCTGAAATCCTGCTTGGCCACTTCGCCCGCCCGGCCCTTGCCGGTGACATTGCCATACAGGAACAGGCCTTTTTCGCTGGGCGGCACCAACCGATCGGTCGGCAGGGCCAGCGCGTTGCCACGCACCGGCGACACCAGATGCGGGGTCACGATGATGACCAGCTCGCTCTGGTTGCGCTGGAAGTCCGCGCTGCGGAACAGCGCGCCAAGGATCGGCACATCGCCCAGCCACGGCACCTGGTTGGCAAGGTCGCTGAAGTTGTCCTGCAAGAGCCCGGCGATCGCGAAGCTTTCGCCATCATGCATCTCGACCGTGGTCGAGGTCTTGCGGGTCTTGAAGGCGTTGATGGCAAAGCCGTTGTTGTTGTAGCTGACCGTGGTGTCGACCGCCGAGACCTCGGCGTCGATCTGCAGGTTGATCAGGTTGCCGTCGACCACGGTGGGGGTGAAATTCAGCCCGACGCCGAAGGGCTTGTACTGTACGGTGATGTTGCCGTTGCCGTCCTGCACCGGGATCGGATATTCGCCGCCCGCCAGGAACTTGGCCTGCTGGCCCGACAGCGCGGTCAGGTTCGGTTCGGCCAGGGTCCGCACGGCGCCCTTCGATTCCAGCGCCTCGAGCAGCACGGCGAACTGCAGGCTGCCGGCCGAGAAGCCAAGCGTGATCTGGCCCTGGGTGCTGTTCCGGATGGTGGCGTTCCCGCCGTTGAAGATGTTGTCGATGGCGGTGCCGTTCTTCAGCGCGTCGGTGCCGCCCTTCAGCCCGACGCCGCCGCCCGTGCCGCCATTGATCGCCAGGCTGGAGCTGAGGCTCTTTTCAACCGACCGCTGCATTTCGGTGAAGCGGACCTGCAGCATCACCTGCTGCGTGCCGCCCACGCTCATCAGGTTCGACACCCGACCCGGCGCATAGCGTTGCGCCAGCTCCAGCGCGCGGTCCAGCTTGGCCGAGCTCGAGACGGTGCCCGACAGCACGATGCCGTCATTCGCGGTGCGCACGTCGATGCTCTCGGTCGGCAGGATCTGCTTCAGCCGCTCTTTCAACTCCGAGATGTCGGGCGTGACCTGCACCTCGACATTGGTAATCAGCGAGCCGTCGGCGCCCAGCAGCGTCAGGGTCGTTCGCCCCGGTGCCTTGCCCAGCACGTAGATCGACTTGTCGGAAAGGGTGGAGATGTCGGCGATGCCGGGATTTGCGATCGACACCTGCGAGAAGACCGTATCGCTCTGAACCACGACCGCGCGGTTCATCGGCACGCTGAGCGCGGTGGATGGCGCGCCCGCCTGCAGGCGAAGCGTTTCGGCGCGCGCCATTGGCGCCACGGCAACTGCCAGCGCAACCCCGAAGAGGCCTGCCTGAACGACACTGCGAAAGCTCATGTGACCTGCCTCTCCGATCACGTCCACAAAGGGGTCTTGCGCCCCATTTACAGGCCATCGTGCCCCAACTGGCCTTTTTTTGCAAGAATCAAACCGTTGGGGGGCGAAGTGACTGTGGATAACCCGCAACAGAACCGGCACCCCCGGAATCGACGCGGCCGCCCCATCGAAAACCGGGGGCGGCCGCGCGGCTGGTGCAGGGCAGGATCAGTCGGTGCAGGGGATCGGAACTTCGACCACGTCGCTGCCGCTACGCTGCTTGATCGTGCAGACCTTCGGCTTTTCGGGGGCTGCCACCGGCGCCTGCGCCTGGATGCCGAGAAGGCGGTTCGAGTCGACCTCGACGGCCGTCGCCACCGACTTGTCCTGTGCACCCACAAGCGAAAGCGCCAGCTTGCCGGTCGCCTGTGCCTGGGCCAGCACCGCGACCTGCTGCGGCGTGGCCTGCACGGTGATGGTGCGGGCGATGATCGCCTTGGCAGATTGGTCGGCGTTGGAAATCTGGTCCACCGCAACCACGTCAACACCCTGCTCGATCAGCCGCGTCACGTCGCTGTGGTCCTGGATGCTGGTTCCCGTCCAGTAGACATCGACGCGGTCGCCCGGCTTCAGGAAGCCCGACACGCCCGAGGCGACATCGACCTTCACCGCGAAGGCGCGCATCCCCGGCGTCAGCCGTGTGGTGATTCCCGCGTCGCCGCCCGGCTCGGTCACGTTGCTGGTCAGCACCGGTTCGAACTTGCCGATATCGCGGGTCGCGATGCGCAACTGGCCATCGGCAGGGAACAGCTTGTTGAAATCGGTGAACGCCGTTTCCGGAATGGCCGCCTTGGGCCACGAAATCGTCGCCACGTCGTCTTTCTTGAGAACGTCGCCGTATTTCACCGCCTTGTTCATGATGAACACAGGCACGGTTTCCTTGGTCTTGGCCTGCGCATCCTGAAGCGCGGCTGCATTCTGGCTCAGGATGCCGCGCGCCATGTAGACCGCAAACCCCGCAAGGGCGAGGCCCAGGACCAGGACCAGACTGAATACCATACGCATGATACTGCCTCTCTCGATCGTGGCGAAGGGGTTTGGCCCA
>DAIEJF010000091.1 GCA_027351005.1 Paracoccaceae bacterium
GCTGCGCCTGGCGCGCCTGACCGGTTCGGGCCGCGGCGTCGGCGACGGGCGTGACGGCTGGCCGCGGGCGGGATAGGCGCCGCTCTTTCCCGGCGGGCAGGTTGCGTCCTTCGGCGCGGGCTGCGGCTGGCGCGCTGGATCGGTTCGGGCCGCTGCGTCGGCGGCGTGCGTGAAGGCTGGCTGCGGGCGGGATCGGCGCCGCTCTTTCCCGGCGGGCAGGTTCCGTCCTTCTGCACGGGCGCGCGGGTCGGTGCTGCTGCCGCGGCGCGCGCTCAGGGGCGCGAGAGCGCCCGCATCCCGCGGGTCAGGCCGTCGAGCGTCAGGGGAACCATCTGGCCTTCGAAGATCCGGCCGATCATCCCGATCGAGGGCGTCATGCCCCAGTAGGTCTCGGGGACGGGGTTGATCCAGAGAGAGGCCGGCCATTGTGCGCGCGCCCGATCCAGCCAGAGCTGTCCGGGTTCGGCGTTCCAGTGTTCGGCCGCGCCTCCCGCATGGGTGATCTCATAGGGCGACATGCTGGCATCGCCCACGAAGATCGCGCGCCAGCCGGGGCCGAAGGTGCGCAGCAGGTCGGCGGTGGGCACCTGCGCCTCGCGGCGGCGATGGTTCTGGCGCCAGACCCCCTCGTAAAGGCAGTTGTGGAAATAGAACACCTCGAGGTGGCGGAAGGCGTCGCGGGCGGCGCTGAACAGCTCCTCAACCGCCTGCACATGCGCATCCATGCTGCCGCCCGCGTCAAGGAATAGAACCACCCGCACGGCGTTGCGCCGCTCGGGTCGGGTCCTGAGGTCAAGCCAGCCCTGGGCTGCGGTGGCCCGGATGGTGCCATCGAGGTCCAGTTCCTCGGCCGCGCCCTCGCGCGCCCAGCGGCGCAGGCGGCGCAGCGCCAGTTTCATGGTGCGTGTGCCGATTTCGACGCTGCCGTCATAGTCGCGGAACTCGCGCCTGTCCCAGACCTTGACGGCGCGGCCATGGCGCCCCTCGGTCTGGCCGATGCGCACGCCCTCGGGGTTGTAGCCCCAGGACCCGAACGGAGAGGTGCCCGCGGTGCCGATCCATTTCGAGCCGCCCTGATGGCGCCCCTGCTGTTCCGCCAGCCGCTGACGAAGCGTCTCCATCAGCGCGGCAAAACCGCCAAGTGCCTGAACCTGCGCGCGTTCCTCGGCGGTCAGGTGCCGCTCGGCCAGCTTTTCCAGCCAGTCGGGCGGCAGGGCCAGCGCGTCAAGCACCGCCTCGGCCGGAATCTCGCCCAGCCCTGCGAAACAGGCCGCGAAGGCGCGATCGAACCGGTCGATGTGGCGTTCGTCCTTCACCATGGTCAGCCGGGCCAGGTGATAGAAGGCGTCGGGGTCGTAGGTGGCCAGCCCCGCCTGCATTCCGTTCAGGAACCCGAGGAATTCGCGCAGCGACACGGGAACCCCGGCCGCGCGCAACGCCTCGAAGAACCGCAGGAACATCGCCGCTAGATCATCCGGTCCAGGATGATCGTGGCGAACATGCCCAGCACGCCGAAGAGGATCAGGTAGACAGCGGCATATTGCGCGATGTCGAGCCCCGTGCCCCGGCGGCGGCGGGCACGCAGCCCGCCAAACAGGGCCCCGACCGCCATCGCGGTGTAAACGATCATGCGTCAGTCCTTTCCGGCACCGTCCAGGGCCAGCACCGCGGCCTCGGCGGCGCGCACATGCGCGTCAGAGCCGAAGCCATAGCGCGCCCAGCCCAGACTGTCGAGCCAGAGCGCCTGCGCACGTCCTGCCTGGGCGGGGCCCTCGATCGCCAGCGCCCGGGCGCGGATCATCATCAGCCCGGCCATCAGGGCGGCGTTCTGGGCGCGGGTGGCGGCGGGCAGGGCGGCGGCGGTGATGTCGAGCGCGGCCTTCGTCTGCCCGGTCGACAGCGCGAAGGCCGCCATCTGTTCGGCAATCAGCGCGCGATGCGGGCCGGTCGCGGGCAGGCGGGCGTAGAGCCGGTCTGCCGTCACGAAGGCGGCAAGAGCCGTGGCGCCGTCATCGGGCAGCGAAAGCCGGGCGAGCGTGATCCAGCCGAAGGCCGCGCGCGCATCGGTCCAGCCCTGCGCGCGCGCCTCGGCCACCGCGGCGCGGGCGGCGGCGCGCCGGGAGGCAAGGCTGCCGCGCGGGCCCAATGCGCGGGCGATGGCACTGCGCCATGCCGCGGTATCGGGCGGCAGGAGCGGGGTGCCGGGCCGCTCGCCCGCAGGGTTCAGCCGGGCCAGGATCGCAGGCAGGCGCGCCGCAACCGCGTCGCGCGTCATCCCGTTGCGCAGCGCGGGATCGGTGTAGACCCGCAGCATCAGCATGTCGAACCCGGTCAGCACGCCCTGAATGTTGTCATCGTTGAACACCGAATCCGGCAGCCGGTAGAGATCGTTCACCGGGCCCACCGCCTGGGCCAGTTCCTCGTTCAGGCAGTCGCGGATCTCCTGCGGGGCGGCGTCGCCGGGCAGGAATACCCCCATCCGGCTGCGCCGGGTCAGGCGGGTCCAGTCGGTGGCGGGGGCTGCGGCAAGCTGGCGATACTCGGCCCAACTGGCGACATTTGGCGCCACGAAACAGGCCGCGCCAGGGGTCTGGACGCGCAGCGTCGCCTGCGGAACATAGACCACCGTCAGGTTCGCAGGCGCCCCCGGCGCGGCCAGCGCCACGTCAAGCCGCGCCTCGTGCCGTAGGCGGGCCAGCAGCAGGGCCAGATCGTGATCGGCCACGGGCGGCCGCGCGCCGGTGACCGCGAGGCGGATCGGGGAGTCGAACCGGGTCAGCACGGGCAGCGGCTGCCCGCCTTCCAGCCGGAACGCAAGGTCCAGGAAATCGCGTGCCATGTCGGCATTGGCGCGGCGTGGCGGCTGGGGCTCCACCGGGCCGAAGCGGTGCATCGGCGGCAGCGGGGCAGGGGCAGGATCGGGGGGCAGTCCGGGGCCGGGGGGCGG
>DAIEJF010000206.1 GCA_027351005.1 Paracoccaceae bacterium
GGTGGTGGACCATTCCGCCGCCCAGCGCCAGCCCCGCCCAGCCCATCCCGAGGTAGAGCGCAAGCCCCAGCCACTTGCGCCGCGAGGGCGAGACGGCCTTGAGCCCGATGCCGGCCAGCGCCGCCGTCCAGAGACCGGCCAGAAGCCAGCCGTGGCCGCCCGGGACCAGCGTGAAGGGGGTGTAGGTGCCCGCAATCTTGGCGTAGATCGCCGAATGGTCCAGCCGCCGCAGAAGCCCCGTCCAGCGGTGCTGGCCAACGGTGTTGTAGAGCGCCGAGAACCCGATCATCGCGACCAGCGTGGCGCCATAGACCGACACGGCCGCCACCATGCGCTCGCCGCTGTCCAGCCACAGCGTCAGGCCGATCAGCACCGGCACCGCCAGCAGGACGGACGCCAGCCCCAGGACATGCACGACAGCATCCGAAACACGTTCGGCGCGACTGTAGCCGTGGCGCGGGGCAAGGCGACTCATGGTCCCAGTCTAGCCACTGAAGATGACGGTTTCACCCCGGTTTGCGCGCCACCAGCCCGATGACGGCAGAAACGCCCGCGTGACCCTCGCCCTCGTGCATCTCCACGTCTTCTTCGACCAGCCGCAGGATCTCCCAGTCGCCGAAGGCGGCGCGCAGCATCGGCTCGGTATAGAGGTTCTCTTCGATCCGCGGCCCGCCGGTGCCGTAAGCCAGTTGCCGCGGCGTGTAACCCTGCACCAGCAGAATGCCGCCCGGCCGCAGTGCCTGCCGCATCCCGGCCCATTTCTGCGCCCGTTGGGTGGGGCCGGAAAACTGGGTAAAGACCTCGACCACCGCGTCGAAGGCGGCCTCGGGGTAATCCCAGGCATGCACATCGGCCTGAACGAAGGTGGGCGCCACCCCATGACGCTCGGCCAGGCGCCGGGCCTTCGCCTGGGCGGCGGGCGAGAAATCCAGCGACAGAACCTGATGCCCCTGCGTTGCCAGCCAGACGCCGTTGCGCCCCTCGCCATCGGCGACCGCAAGCACGCGGCCGCGCGGCGGCAGAAGCCCGGCCTCTGCGCGCAGGAAATGGTTCGGCGCCTCGCCAAAGACATAGGCATCCGTGGACGAGAACCGGGTCTGCCAGCGGTCGTAATCGGGGGTGTTCATGATGCCTCCTCGGCTTTGCCTCGAGGTAGGCACGCCCACCCCGCCTGTCGAGCCCCTAAAGCGCGGCCACGCGATCGTGAGCCGGGCAGGTGACCATATGGTCGTTCACCATCCCAACCGCCTGCATGGAGGCATAGGTGATCACCGGCCCGCAGAACTTGAACCCTTCTGCCTTCAGATCGCGCGCGATCGCCTGCGACAGCGGGGTCTGCGTGGGCACCTGCGCGGGATCGGAAAACCGGTTCTGCACCGCCCGGCCGTCGATCCGGTCCCACAGGAACGCGGAAAACCCCTGCCGTTCCTCGATCCGCTCCCAGGCACGCGCATTGCCGATGGCGGCCTCGATCTTGGCGCGCGCCCGCACGATGCCCGCATCCCCCATCAGCCGCGCGACATCGGCCTCGCCCCAGCGGGCGATCCGCGCGGGTTCAAAGCCGTCGAAGGCGCGGCGGAACGCCTCGCGCTTGCGCAGGATGGTGATCCAGGCCAGCCCCGCCTGAAAGCCATCGAGGATCAGCTTTTCATACAGCGCCCGGCCATCGCGTTCGGGCACACCCCATTCGGTGTCGTGGTAGTGCACATAAAGCGGGTCGGCCCCGCACCACTTGCAGCGTTCGCCCATGCCCGCCTCCTCGAACTTTCGGAAAAGTAGAACAAAGCGCGACCCTTCACCAGTTCTTTACGGCTGTTCCGGAAGATAGCCGAAAGCGAAGGAGGATCCGCTATGCCCAGCAGCCCCGGCACGGACCTGCCCCCACCGGGCCTCGACAGCCCCTTGGCCGCGGCCGTGACGGAACGCGAGGGCGCAACCGTCGCCATGGTCCGGCGGGCGCTGGAGCGGCGCAACGTCATGCTGGCCTTCCAGCCGGTCGTGCAGGCCCGCGACACGGGGCGGGTCGCGTTCTACGAAGGGCTGATCCGCATCCTGGACGACGGCGGTCGGGTCTTGCCCGCGCGCGATTTCATGGCGGCGGTGGAAACCACGGAAACCGGCCGCATCATCGATGCGCTGGCGCTGGAACTGGGAATGGCCGAACTGGCACGAAACCCCCGGCTGCGGCTGGCCATCAACATGTCGGCCCGCTCGATCGGCTATCCCCGCTGGCAGCGCACCCTGGCGCAGGGCCTCGCCGCCGGGCCGACGGTGGCGGAACGTCTGATCCTGGAGATCACCGAAACCTCGGCCATGCTGATGCCCGAGATCGTCACCGTCTTCATGGCGGACCTGCAACGCAGCGGGATCACCTTCGCACTGGACGATTTCGGCGCAGGCTACACCGCCCTGCGCTATTTCAAGGAATTCTGCTTCGACCTGCTGAAGATCGATGGCCAATTCATCCGCAACATCCACGCCGACCCCGACAATCAGGTGCTGACGCAGGCGCTCGTCTCGATCGCACGACAGTTCGACATGTTCACCGTGGCCGAATTCGTCGAAGACCCGCGCGATGCCGAATTCCTGGCCCGGATCGGGGTGGATTGCCTGCAGGGCTACCTTTTCGGCGTCCCCACGACCGCGCCCCCCTGGGTGGCCCGCCGCGCCGCCCGCCGCGCCTGAGGCCCGCCGCTGCGGCCGATCGTCTCGTTCTGTGCAAGAATTGGGCATATTGCGCTTGACGCGGCCTCCCTGTCGGGGATGCTGCACAGCAGCGCGGGCCAGCCTAGGCCCCCCGTTGCCCGGCCCCCAGGGTCCGGCCACGATCCGGGCCGCGCGGCGCCCGCCCCGTTCGTGGCTAGGGAGAGGACCCCATCATGACCAATGTCGTAATCGTATCGGCCGCACGGACGGCCGTGGGCAGCTTCAACGGCGCCTTCGCCAACACCCCCGCGCATGATCTTGGCGCGACCGTGCTGGCGGAAGTGGTCGCACGCGCCGGCATCGACAAGGCCGAGGTGTCGGAAACCATCCTGGGCCAGGTGCTGACGGCCGGCCAGGGACAGAACCCCGCCCGCCAGGCCCATATCAAGGCGGGCCTGCCGCAGGAAAGCGCGGCCTGGAGCCTGAACCAGGTCTGCGGCTCGGGGCTGCGGGCGGTGGCGCTGGCGGCCCAGCATGTGCAACTGGGCGATGCCGACATCGTGGCCGCGGGCGGCCAGGAAAGCATGAGCCTTGCGCCCCACGTGGCCCATCTGCGCGCCGGCACCAAGATGGGCGACATGCAGATGATCGACTCGATGATCCGCGACGGGCTGTGGGACGCGTTCAACGGCTACCACATGGGCCAGACCGCCGAGAACGTGGCCCAGCAATGGCAGATCGGCCGCGACGAGCAGGACCATTTCGCGCTGGCCAGCCAGAACAAGGCCGAAGCCGCCCAGAAGGCCGGGCGGTTCAAGGAGGAAATCGTCGCCTTCACCGTGAAGACCCGCAAGGGCGACATCGTGGTGGATGCCGACGAATACATCCGCCACGGCGCCACCATCGACGCCATGACCAAGCTGCGCCCCGCCTTCACCAAGGACGGGTCGGTGACCGCGGGCAATGCCTCGGGCATCAATGACGGTGCCGCCGCGGTGCTGGTGATGACCGAGGCCGAGGCCGCGAAGCGCGGGCTGAAGCCGCTGGCCCGCATCGCCTCTTACGCCACCGCCGGGCTTGACCCCGCGATCATGGGCGTGGGCCCGATCTTCGCCAGCCGCAAGGCGCTGGCCAAGGCCGGCTGGAAGGCGGACGACCTTGACCGGATCGAGGCGAACGAGGCCTTCGCCGCCCAGGCCTGCGCGGTGAACAAGGACATGGGCTGGGACCCCGCGAAGGTGAACGTGAACGGCGGCGCCATCGCCATTGGCCACCCGATCGGGGCCTCGGGCGCGCGCATCCTGAACACGCTGCTGTTCGAGATGAAGCGCGCGGGCGCCAAGAAGGGGTTGGCGACGCTCTGCATCGGCGGCGGCATGGGCGTGGCCATGTGCCTCGAAGGGCTCTGATCGCCGCCGCGCCGCGGCATTCTGCACCCGCAAAGATGGTGCGCAAGATAATTGCGCACCACACCCATCTTCGGTAATACCGTTTCAAGAAATACCAGAAGGAACGGAGGAATCATGTCCAGGGTTGCACTCGTCACCGGAGGATCTCGCGGCATCGGCGCGGCGATCGCGATCGCGCTGAAGGCGGCGGGCTACAAGGTGGCCGCCAATTACGCCGGCAACGACGAGGCCGCGGCGAAGTTCACCGCCGAGACCGGAATCCCCACCTTCAAGTGGTCGGTCGCCGATTACGACGCCTGCAAGGCGGGCGTGGCGCAGGTCGAGGCCGCGCTTGGCCCGGTGGACGTGCTGGTGAACAACGCGGGCATCACGCGCGACGCGATGTTCCACAAGATGACCCCGGCGCAGTGGAAAGAGGTGATCGACACCAACCTGACGGGGCTGTTCAACATGACCCATCAGGTCTGGACCGGGATGCGCGACCGCAAGTTCGGCCGCGTCATCTCGATCTCGTCGATCAACGGTCAGAAGGGCCAGGCAGGCCAGGCAAACTATTCGGCCGCCAAGGCGGGCGACCTGGGGTTCACCAAGGCGCTGGCCCAGGAAGGCGCCCGCGCGGGCATCACCGTGAACGCGATCTGCCCGGGCTACATCGCGACCGAAATGGTGAAGGCGATCGATGAAAAGGTGCTGAACGAACGCATCATCCCGCAGATCCCGGTCGGCCGTCTGGGGGAACCCGAAGAGATCGCCCGCGCCGTGGTCTTCCTGGCCGCGGACGAGGCCGGGTTCATCACCGGCTCGACCCTGACCGCGAATGGCGGGCAGTTCTTCGTCTGACATCGCGTCGGCGGCGGGCCCCGGGGGGCCTGCCGTTTCGCTTTGACGGGCACAGGCGGTCTGCTAAGCCTGCGCGTCATGACCCGCACGCGCGCCACCCTCATCGGCTTTGTCGCCATTCTGCTCTGGGCGCTTCTGGCGCTGTTCACCGTAGGCTCGGCCCCGGTGCCGCCGCTGCAATTGAACGCAATCTGCTTTGCGATCGGCGGGCTGATCGGCCTGGGCTGGACGGTCGCGCGCGGCGAGGCCGGACTGCTGCGCCGGATCGGCTGGAAGGTCTATGCCTTCGGCACGGCGGCGCTGTTCGGCTATCACGCGCTCTATTTCACCGCGCTGCGCCTGGCCCCCGCGGCCGAGGCGAGCCTGATCGCCTATCTCTGGCCGTTGCTGATCGTGCTGTTTTCGGGCCTCTTGCCGGGCGAACGGCTGGGGGCGGGCCATGTGCTTGGCGGCATCGTGGCCTTTGCCGGGGCCGCGCTGATCGTGCTGCGCGGCGGCGCGGGCTTCAGCGGCGCTGCGCTGCCAGGCTATGGCCTGGCCTTTCTCTGCGCGCTGACCTGGGCGGGCTATTCGGTCCTGTCGCGCCGCCTGGGCCGTGTGCCGACCGCCAGCGTCGCCGTCTTCTGCCTGGCGACATCGGTGCTGTCGGCCGGGCTGCATCTGGCGGTGGAACCCACGGTCTGGCCGACCTCGGGCACAGGCTGGCTGGCCTGTCTGGCGCTGGGGGTGGGGCCAGTGGGCATTGCCTTCTATGTCTGGGACATCGGCGTGAAGGCCGGTGACATCCAGATCCTGGGCGTTGCGTCCTACGCGGCACCCCTGCTGTCGACCCTTGCGCTGGTTGCAGGCGGGGCTGCCACGGCAAGCCCCGTCCTGCTGGTCGCTGCGGCGCTGATCGCGGGGGGCGCGGTGATTGCCGCGCGCAGCAGCGCGCGGCAGGCCCGCGCCAGGGCGGTCAGTGGCTGAGCCGCTCGATCTCTTCCTTCAGTTTCAGCTTCTGCTTCTTCAGTTCGGCAATGACCAGTCCATCCACGCTGGGGCTCCGCTGGGCCTGTTCGACCCGCTCCGAGAGGTGTTCGTGCTTGCGGCGAAGCTCCTGCAAGTGCGACGTCATGCTCATGGTCGTCTCCTCTCCCGGTTACTGATGTCATGATTCCATCACAGAACCCGAGTCGTGTCACCAGCCTTGACGATCACGCCCGTTGACGCCCAGTTCACCCGCGAAATCTTGCCAAAGCCTTAAATCATGGCCGACAGAGGGGCCCCATCGCGCAAGATGGCCTGGGCGTCGGGGGTGAAGCTGTCACCATCGCGCGCATGTGCCGCACCTTCGTGCAGAACGAAGGGCGCCAGCAGCCGGAACGCCGCCCGCCCCCCCTTGCGCGCCCGCAGGATCACCCGCGTCGCAGGCCGCCCCGCCCGCGGCGCCAACGGCAGCACGCAAAGGCTGCCGAGCCGCCCGTCACAGGAGGCCAGCAGGGCAGGCAGCCGGTCGGCCGCCTGGATCAGCGTAAGCCACCCCCCCGGCACCAGCCGCCGCGCGGCGGTGTCAAGCCAGGCGGCAAGGGGCGTCTCTTCGCGCAGCGCGGCCTCGCGCCCGGCGTCGCGGGCGGGGGTCCCCCCCCCTGACGGGTAATAGGGCGGATTGGCCAGGACATGGTCGAACCCCTCGCCCTTCAGCGGTGCGGGCTGTGCAGCCAGATCGCCTTCCACCACCCGCAGCATCACTCCGGCCCGCGCGGCATTACGCCGCGCAAGCGCCGCATAGGCGGCCTGCCGTTCCAGCCCGGTCAGCACCAGCCCCGGCACCCGCGTCGCCAGGCACAGAACTGCAACGCCCGCCCCGCAACCAAGTTCCAGCACCCGCTGTCCCGCTGTGGCAGGAACCGCCGCGGCCAGCAGCACGGGGTCGGTAGCGGCACGATAGCCCGCGCGCGGCTGCCAGACCCGGAGCCGCCCGCCCAGAAAGCCGTCATCGGTCAGGTCATCCTCGGCGAACATCGGCTAGATCCCCAGGGGAATGCCGTTGTCCTTCATCACGGCGCGCGCCATGAACAGGTCTTGTTCGCGAACCATCAGACGCCGCGGCAGGATGCCGATCGAGCCTTCCAACACGCTCATGTGGACGTCCATGGGAAACGCCGCTATACCCTCGCCCTGTAGCAGCGCGGACGCGAAGGCGATGATTGTCGGGTCGTTCGTTCGCAAAAGCTCTTTCATGACCCCGACTAAAGGGGAAGTTCGGGGCCTTGTCGAGGGACGCGAAGGCAATGGGGAAGATGGAAGCGCGCCAGGCGCCACATGACCGCCTGGGGTCATACCTGTCGGCGGATATGGATGCGGTGAACGCCCTGATCCGTGAACGCATGGCCAGCGAACACGCCCCCCGCATCCCCGAGGTGACGGCGCATCTGATCGAGGCCGGCGGCAAGCGGCTGCGGCCCATGCTGGTGCTGGCCGCGGCCCGGCTCTGCGGCTATGGCGGGCCCTATCATGTGCATCTGGCGGCCACGGTGGAATTCATCCATACCGCCACGCTTCTGCACGATGATGTGGTGGACGAAAGCCGCCAACGCCGCGGGCGCCCGACGGCGAACCTTCTGTGGGACAACAAGTCCTCGGTCCTGGTGGGCGATTACCTCTTTGCCCGCAGCTTCCAGTTGATGGTCGAGCCCGGCAACATGCGCGTGCTGGACATCCTGGCCAACGCCTCGGCGACCATTGCCGAGGGCGAGGTGCTGCAACTGACGGCGGCACAGGATCTGCGCACCGACGAAGGCATCTATCTGAAGGTGGTGCGCGGCAAGACGGCCGCGCTGTTCTCGGCCGCGACCGAGGCGGGCGCGGTCATCGCCGGGGCCAGCCAGACCGAGGTTGAGGCGCTGCGCACCTACGGCGACGCGCTGGGCGTCGCCTTCCAGATCGTGGATGACGTGCTGGATTACGGCGGCACCAGCGCCGTGATCGGCAAGAACGTGGGCGACGATTTCCGCGAACGCAAGCTGACGCTGCCGGTCATCAAGGCCGTCGCCGCGGCCGACGCGCCCGAGCGCGCCTTCTGGGTCAGGGTGATCGAGAAGGGCCAGCAGGCCGAGGGCGACCTGGAACAGGCGATGGCCCTGCTGGCCCGCCACGGCGCGCTGGAGGCGACCCGGGCCGAGGCGCTGTTCTGGGCAGCCAAGGCCAAGACCGCGCTGATGGCGCTGCCCGGGCACGAACTGCGCGAGATGCTGGCGGACCTGGCCGATTACGTCGTGGCCCGCGTCGCCTGATCCTGCAGGAAGGCCAGCCCGGCATCGGCCACCCACCAGCCGGGCGCCGCGATCCTGAGCGCGGCCGCGGCCTTCGCGGCCTCCGGCGCGGCAGCGAACAAGCCGAAGCAGGTGGCGCCCGATCCCGACATCCGCGCCAGAAGGCAGCCCCGCTGCGCCGCCAGTGCAGACAGCACCTGCCCGACCACGGGCACCAGCGTGCAGGCGGGCTTCTCCAGATCGTTGCGGCAGGTCCGCAGCCAGGCCGCCAGCGCCGCAGCATCGCCAAAGCTTGGAAGGACCGGCGGCAAGGGGGCGTTGTCGCGGCTGGCCAGCGCGGCAAAGACCGGCCCCGTGGGCACCGGCACGCCCGGGTTCACCAGCACCAGCCAGAGGGGCGGCAAGGGGGGCAGCGGCCCCAGCGCCTCGCCGATCCCGCGCATCCGCGCAGGCCGGGCCTGAAGGCAGACCGGCACATCCGCCCCCAGCGCCAGCACCGCCGTCACATCGGGCAGCGGCAGGCCCCAGAGCTGCGCCAGCATCCGAAGCGCCGCCGCCGCATCCGACGACCCGCCACCGATCCCTGCCGCCGCGGGCAGGTGCTTTTCCAACACGATCCGCGCGCCCCGCCCCGCGCCCAGCAGCGCCGCGGCGCGCAGGACCAGGTTGCCCGCGCCGGTCGGCACTCCGGCCGCCCGCGGCCCCGTCACGGCCAACGACAGCGCCGCATCCGGCATCGCGGTCAGCCGGTCGCCCACGTCGGCAAACACCACCAGACTGTCAAGCAGGTGATACCCGTCGTCGCGCCGCCCGGTGACATGCAGCGCCAGGTTCACCTTGGCGGGGGCGAACCCCTCAACCGCCGCCGGTTGCACCGCTGTCCACCACCGCCTTCAGCGGCGGCGCGCCTTCTTCCTTCAGCACGGCGTCCAGCCCGATCTCCAGCTTGCGCCGGATGCGGGCCGCGTCCTTGGGGTCCGGGTTGTCGCCCAGCGCCCGGTGCCACTGGAACTCTGCCTCGAGCTTGCGGCCCACGGCCCAATAGACATCCCCCAGATGGTCCGTCACCACCGGGTCCAGCGGCATCAGTTGCGACGCATGTTCCGCCACCGGAAGCGCCTTGTCATATTGCCCGGTGCGATAGAGAACCCAGGCCAGGCTGTCGATGATGTAGCCGTCATCCGGCCGCGCCAGGGCGGCTCGCTTGATCATGTCCATCGCCTCGGGCAGGTTCTCGTTCCGTTCGACCATCGCATAGCCCAGGTAGTTCAGCACCTCGGGCTGGTCAGGCTTGAGCCCCAGCGAGGTGCGGAAATCGGCCTCGGCCTTGTCCCAGGCGCCGATCCGTTCCTGGCAGATGCCGCGGACATAGAACAGCGACCAGTCATCCGGTTTCGGCGTGCCCAGCAACGCCACGGCCGCGTCATAGACCGGCACCGCCTCGCCATAGCGTTCCTGCCGCCGAAGCAGGTCGCCCAGGCCCAACTGCGCGTCGATCATCTCGGGATGCGCGGCCACCACCTGCTTCATCGCATCGATCCCGGCATCGACCTTTCCGGCGGCGTACATCGCCTGCGCCCGGCCGATCTGCGCCGCAGCATAGGCGGGATCATCGCGCGAGACCTGTTCGTAAGCTGCAATCGCCAGCGCGTGTTGCCCCTGCGCTTCCAGCAGCCCGCCCGACAGCATGATCGCATCGGCGTTGGTGGGTCGCAGGTATTGCGCGATCCGGGCATAGACCAGGGTGAAACTGTCGGCGGCCTCGCCGCGCAGGGCCGCGGCGACCGAATAGAACACCTCGGACAGCCCGTCGCGCGCATCGTGGATGGCATCGAACGGCAGCGTCTGCCCCGCCTTCAACCGCTGGCGAAGCGGGTCGATGGCCGGATCGGCCGCCGGGCCGAAGGCTGTGTTCAGCAGCGTCAGCGCCTCGGGATTGCGGTCGAGCTGGCTCAGCACCTCGGCGTAGGCGATGGTGCCGCGCCGCGCGAGTTGCAGCTTGGGCCCGCCGCCATCGCCGGAAAAGATCTTCTGCGCGCCCTCGAAATCGCCGACCGAGGCCATGGCCAGTGCCTTGTGATAGGCGGCAAACCCGCTGAGACCCGGCGCGGTGCCCAGTTTGTCGAAGGCGGCCAGCGCCTCCTGCATCTTGCCTTCGCCCACCAGCGCCCAGCCGGTGACCAGCCCGTCCACCAGCGGGCCCACCCCGTGCCCGCCGCCGATGGCGGCCAGCGCATCGGCATAGGCCCCGCGCTGAAGCATATCGGCCAGCAGGATCAGGTCCGAGGTCTGGCTTTTGGCATCGCGGGCGGCAAGCGACTGCGCCAGCGGGACGGCCGCGGCGACATCGCCCAGCGCCACGTCGGAAATCTCGGCCCCTTCCATCAGCGCCGCGTTGCCCGCGTCATGCGCCAGGGCCTGTTTGTAGTAGTCCGAGGCCGCCGCGTAATCCGACCGCTGGCTGGCCGCCTGCGCCGCCAGATAGGGTCCGGCAACCCCATCGGCCAACGCCGACGATCCGGCAAGAACGGTGGCCAGTGCGGTGGCCAGGCGAAGGGAACGAAGGACGGTCACGGGGGGATGCCTCGGCGCAAGGGGTTTGCACCAAGGCTAAAGCGGCAATGCGTCAGACGCAATCGGCGCGCCTCTCCGCACCCCTGCGGCAATCCGCCGATCACGCGATTTTCACATGTTGGGATAGTTCGGGCCGTCCCCACCCTGCGGCGTGGTCCAGACGATGTTCTGGCTGGGGTCCTTGATATCGCAGGTCTTGCAGTGGACGCAGTTCTGGAAGTTGATCTGGAACCGCGGCGCGCCCTGTTCCTGGCCCACCACCTCGTAGACCCCCGCCGGGCAGTAACGCTGCGCGGGCTCGTCATACTTGGCCAGGTTCACCGCGATCGGAACCGATTCGTCCTTCAGCCGCAGATGCGGCGGCTGGCTCTCCTCGTGGTTGGTGAAGCTGAAGGCAACGTTGGTCAGCCGGTCGAAGCTCAGGACGCCGTCGGGCTTGGGATAATCGATGGGCCTGAAGTCCTTGGCCAGCCCGGTGGCGGCGGCATCGGTCTTGCCGTGCTTGAGCGTGCCGAACAGGCTGACGCCGAAAAGGTTGTTCGTCCACATGTCGAGCCCGCCGAAGGCGAGGCTTGCGGCAAGGCCCCACTTCGACCACATCGGCTTCACGTTGCGCACCTTCCTCAGGTCGCGCCCGATCGGGCCGCCCCGAAGTTCGGCCTCGTAATCCGCCAGTTCGTCACCCTGCCGCCCGGCCTGGATCGCGGCATGGGCCGCCTCGGCCGCGGCCTTGCCCGACAGCATGGCGTTATGGTTGCCCTTGATGCGCGGCACGTTCACAAGGCCCGCCGAACAGCCCAGGATCGCCACGCCCGGCGCCACCACCTTGGGGATCGACTGCCAGCCCCCTTCCGAGATGGCCCGCGCACCATAGGCCACGCGCTTGCCCCCCTTCAGCAGTTCGGCCACCATCGGATGATGCTTGAACCGCTGGAATTCCATATAAGGGTAAAGGTGGGGGTTCTGGTAGTTCAGGTGAACCACGAAGCCCACATAGACCTGATTGTTTTCAAGGTGATAGATGAAGCTGCCGCCGCCCGCATTGCTGCCCAGCGGCCAGCCCATCGTATGCGTCACGCGGCCTTCGTGGTGCTTGGCGGGGTCGATCTCCCAGATTTCCTTCATGCCGATGCCGAACTTCTGCGGGCAGTGCCCGGCCGACAGATCGAACTTCGCCATGACCTGCTTGGTCAATGAGCCGCGCACGCCTTCGGCAAGGAAAACATATTTCCCGCGCAACTCCATCCCCGGCTCGTAGCCCGGACCGGGGGTGCCGTCGGCCTCCTTGCCGAATTCGCCTGCCACGACGCCCGCCACCCGGTCGCCATCCCACACGATCTCGCTGCAGGACATGCCGGGGAAGATCTCGACCCCAAGCGCCTCGGCCTGCGTGGCCATCCAGCGGCAGACATTGGCCATCGAGACGATGTAGTTGCCGTGGTTCGACATCAGGGGCGGCATCGGCCAGTTCGGGATGCGCATCTGCCCGGCTTCGCCCAGGATGTAGAAATTGTCCTCGACCACCTCGGTCCGGATCGGGGCGCCCTTTTCCTTCCAGTCCGGGATCAGCGCGTTCAGTCCCACCGGGTCCAGCACCGCGCCCGACAGGATGTGAGCTCCGACCTCGGAGCCCTTCTCCAGAACCACGACCGACAGATCGGCATCCAGCTGCTTCAGCCGGATCGCGGCCGACAGGCCCGCAGGCCCCGCGCCGACGATCACCACGTCATACTCCATCGATTCCCGGACGATCTCGGTCATGTGTCTCTCCCGGCCGGGGTGGGGCCAAGGCCCGGCCACTGCTATCTGCGTCACCGGAGCGTTAGCTTGCCTGCGCCCCGGGGGTCAATCTTTACGCGGCATCACATGTCGCATTTGCAGCATCGGCAGCGGTTTTCCGACCGCGCTGCCGCCCGCCCGCTGCCCCCTTGCAATCCGCGCCCTGCTGGGGTCAGGTGCGGATGTGGACGGAAGGATGGCGCCGGGCTCCCCCAAGCGGGGGGCCGGGCACCTGTCATGAATCAGGGACCGATGGAAAAGATTCCGATGACCCGGGCGGGCTTCACCGCGCTCGACGAAGAACTGAAAAGCCTCAAGTCGGTGGAACGCCCCGCCGTGATCCGCGCCATCGCCGAGGCGCGCGAGCATGGCGACCTGTCCGAGAACGCGGAATACCACGCCGCCCGCGAAAAGCAGAGCTTCATCGAGGGTCGCATCACCCAGCTTGAGGCCATGCTCTCGCTGGCCGACGTGATCGATACCGCCAAGCTGTCCGGCCCGATCAAGTTCGGCGCCACCGTGACGCTGGTGGACGAAGACTCTGACGAGGAAAAGACCTACCAGATCGTTGGCGAGGCCGAGGCCGACATCGAGCGCGGCCTGCTGAACATCAAGTCGCCCCTCGCCCGTGCCCTGATCGGCAAGGACGAAGGCGACAGCGTCGACGTCAAGACCCCGGGCGGCGAACGCACCTACGAGGTTCTGAGCATCCGCTACGTCTGACCGAGGCCCCCGCCGTGACCGACGTGCCCCCGGACCACCGCCGCCAAACCGCCGAGCCCCGCCCCGCGGCTGCCGACCGGATCGGCGTTGCCCTCAGCCTTGTCTGGCTGGTGGGGGTCGGCGGCTATCTGTTGTGGGGGGGCGATGGCGCCACGACGCTCGGGTCCGGCGTGATGACCTTTCTTGCCGTCTTCCTGCCGCTTGCACTGATCTGGGGCGCCGTGACCACCGCGCGGACCCTGCAGGCGCTGCGGGCCGAAACCGCGCGGCTGCACGACAGCGTCGAGGCGATCCGCCGCGAGGCGCTGCGCCCGGCAGCGAACCCGCCCGGCATCGACCCCGCCGTCGAACAGAAGCTGACCGAGATTGCCGCCGCCACCGCGCGTCAGGCCGAGGCGACGCTGGCCGTGTTTGCCTCGCGGCGCGATCTTGCCGAGACATTGCCAAAGCCCGAACCCACACCTGCGCCCGCGCCGAAACCCGCCGTCGCCGCGCGCGCAAGGCCGCGCCCCCCGGAAGACGAGCCCGCCCTTGCCCTTGGCGCCCCCGAGGACGACCGCCCCCCGATTTCCATCGGCGACTTCATCCGCGCCATGAACTTCCCCGACAGCGCCGAAGACCGAGACGGCTTCCGCGCGCTGCGGGCCGCGCTGGAAGATCGCACGGTCACCCGCCTTGTGCGCGCCGCGCAGGATGTCCTGACGCTGCTGGCGCAAGACGGGATCTTCATGGACGACCTGCGCCCCGAGCGGGCGCGCCCCGAACTGTGGCGCCGTTTCGCCCAGGGCGAGCGCGGCCGCGCCATCTCGGGCCTCGGCGGGGTGCGCGACCGTTCCAGCCTGGCGCTGACCTCGGGGCGGATGCGCAGCGACCCGGTGTTCCGCGACGCCGCCCATCACTTCCTGCGGCAGTTCGACAAGACCTTTCAGGACTTCGAGAAGAACGCCTCGGATGCCGAGGTCGCAGAACTGGCCGAAACCCGCACCGCGCGGGCCTTCATGCTGTTCGGCCGGGTGACGGGGATCTTCGACTGAGGAAAACCGCGGCCCTGTCGCAGGGCCACCGCACCCGCCCCATTACCCCGCAAACCGCCCCTTGAACTGCTCGCGCAGCAGGTTCTTCTGCACCTTGCCCATCGTCTTGCGCGGCAGGTCGTCCACCACGGCCAGGCCCTTGGGCTGCTTGAACTTCGCCAGCCGCCCCGCCAGCGCCGCCTGCACCGCCGCGGGATCCAGAACGGCTCCCTTCTGCGCCACCAGCACACCAAAGACCGCCTCGCCGAAATCCGGGTGCGGCACGCCGATCACCGCGGATTCCAGCACCCCCGGCTGTTCATCCAGCAGCAGTTCCACCTCTTTCGGGTAGACGTTGTAGCCGCCGGTGATGATCAGATCCTTGGCCCGCCCGACGATGCTGACATAGCCATCCGCATCCACCACGCCGATGTCACCGGTGATGAAGAAGCCATCCTCGCGCAGTTCCTCGCGCGTCTTTTCGGGCATCTGCCAGTAGCCCTTGAAGACGTTCGGGCCGCGCACCTCGATCATCCCGGCCTCGCCCTGCGGAAGGGTCGCGCCGGTGGCGGGATCGGTGATCTTCAGTTCCACCCCCGGCAGCGGAAAGCCCACCGTGCCCGCCCGCCGTTCGCCCGCATAGGGGTTCGAGGTGTTCATGTTCGTCTCGGTCATCCCATAGCGTTCCAGGATCCGGTGCCCCGTACGCGCCTCGAACGCCACATGCGTCTCGGCCAGCAGCGGCGCCGAGCCCGAGGTGAACAGCCGCATGTGCGCCACCAGCGCGCGGTCGAACCGCGGATCGTCCAGCAGACGCGTGTAGAAGGTCGGCACCCCCATCATGCTTGTCGCCTGCGGCAGCCAGCGGATCACCTGATCGCGGTCGAACCCCGGCAGGAAGATCATTGCCCCCCCGGTCAGCAGGCTGACATTCGAGGCGACGAAAAGCCCGTGGGTGTGGAAGATCGGCAGTGCATGCAGCAGCACGTCATCGGCGGTGAAACGCCATTCGCGCGCCAGCACCTCGGCGTTCGACAAGAGGTTCGCATGGGTCAGCATCGCCCCCTTCGACCGGCCCGTGGTCCCCGAGGTATAAAGGAAGGCCGCCAGATCCTCGGGCCCGCGCGCCACCGCCGCAAAGGCCGCAGGCTGCGCGGCTGCCGCCTCGGCCAGGCTGCCGGTGCCATCGGCGTTCAGCGTCATCAGCCGCGCCCCCGCCGCCTCGGCCACCGGGGCCAGCGTTGCGGCCTTGGCCGCGTCGCACAGGAACAGGCGCGGGGTCGCGTTGCCCAGGAAATAGCTGACCTCTTCGGCGGTGTAGGCCGTGTTCAGCGGCAGGAAGATCCCCCCCGCGGCAACCGTCGCGGCATAGACGGCCAGCGCCTCGGCCGATTTCGCCACCTGCACCGCCACCCGGTCACCGGGGCGAAGGCCCGCCGCCACCAGCGCATGCGCCATCCGCGCCGCCAGCGCGGCGAAGGCGCCGCCCGTCATCTCCTGCCCGTCGGGCAGGATCAGGAACCGCCGGGCACTGCCGGTCAGCGGCGCGAACAGCGCATCATGAAGCACATTGGCCATCTGGTTCTCCCTCACGCTCCGGTGCCCTTCTGGCATGGCCTCCGGCGGGGCTCAAGCCGCAGGCGCGGGTGTTTCGCAGCCCGGCCGCGCTCGGGGCGCTTGTTCCGCACCCGGGGGCGCTCTATGTCGGTCAGCATGAAAGTTCCGTTCCTCAGCCGCCCGCCCAGCGTCGCCGTGATCCGCCTGCAGGGGATGATCACCGCCGGTCGCGGGCTGAACGATGCCAGCCTTGCCCCGGTGATCGAACGCGCCTTCCGCAAGGGTCGCCCCCGGGCGGTCGCGCTGGCCATCAACTCGCCCGGCGGCTCGCCGGTGCAAAGCGCGCTGATCGCCGCGCGCATCCGCCGACTGGCGGACGAGAAGAAGATCGAGGTGCATGCCTTCGTCGAGGATCTGGCGGCCTCGGGCGGCTACTGGCTGGCGACCGCAGCCGACCGGATCTGGGTCGACGAAAGCTCGGTGGTGGGGTCGATTGGCGTCATCTCGGCCGGCTTCGGCTTCCCGGAACTGATCGCCCGCTACGGGATCGAGCGGCGGGTGTATACCGCAGGCACCGCGAAAAGCTTCATGGACCCGTTCCAGCCGGAAAAGCCAGAGGATGTGGCCCGCCTCAAGGCGCTGCAAGAGCCGATCCATGCCGCCTTCATCGCCCAGGTGAAGGCGCGGCGCGGCGCGCGGCTGGCCCCGCGCGACCTTTACACGGGCGAGGTCTGGGTGGGTCGACAGGCGATCGAGGTCGGGCTGGCCGACGGCGTGGCGCATTTGGTGCCGAAGCTTCAGGAGATCTTCGGCGACAAGGTGCGGATACAGACCCATGCGCCGCGCCGCGGCCTTCTGCGCCGGTTCGGCGGTGCGATGGCCGCCGATGCGCTGGCCGGGGTCGAGGAACGCGCGGCCTTCGCGCGCTTCGGGATCCTGCCGTGATCAAGGCCGCGCTGCTGGGTCTGATCGCGCTTCTGGTGCTGGCCATGTTCGGTCGGCTGCGCGTCGGCGGGCCCAAGGGCGCGCGCAAGGGCGCCCGCAAATGCCCCGGCTGCGGGCGCTACCGCATCGGCCCGGGCCCCTGCCCCTGCGGCCACGGCAAACCGCGATAGGAGACCGCCATGCAGCACCGCGCCATCGTCACCGGGGCAGGCCAGCGGCTGGGCCGCGCCATGGCCCTTTATCTTGCCCGGCGCGGGCATGACGTTGCGGTGCACTATGCCAGTTCGCGCGCGGCGGCGGATGCGGTTGTGGCCGAGATCCGGGCGATGGGCCGCCACGCCGTGGCCTTGCACGCCGACCTTCTGGTCGAGGCGGACACCACGGGCCTTCTGCCCCGCGCGGCCGAGGCGCTGGGCGGCCCCCTGAGCGTGTTGGTGAACAACGCATCGATCTTCGAATACGACAATCTTGCCACCGCTACCCGGCAAAGCTGGGACCGCCACATCGAATCCAACCTGCGCGCGCCCTTCGTGCTGATCCAGGCCCTGGCCGCACAGGCCCCCGAGCCTGCGATCGACGCGCAGGGCGAACCCGTGGCGCAGGCGCTGGTGGTGAACATGCTGGACCAGCGGGTGCGCAAGCTGACACCCGAATTCATGAGCTACACGATCGCCAAGATGGGGCTTTGGGCGCTGACCCAGACCGCCGCACAGGCGCTGGCGCCGCGGGTGCGGGTGAATGCCATCGGCCCCGGCCCCACCCTGAAAGGCGCCCGGCAAAGCGAAACCCACTTCGCCCGCCAACGCGCCGCCACCATCCTGAAGCGCGGCGCCAATCCCGACGAGATCACCGCGGCGCTGGGCTATCTGCTGGACGCAGGCTCGGTCACGGGCCAGTTGATCTGCGTCGACGGGGGGCAGCATCTGGGCTGGCAGACGCCCGATGTGCTGGGCCTGGAAAGCTGACGCAGAGCCCCGCGGCGCATCTGCCCTCTTGACTTGTCCACCCTCGCCGCGAGCGTCACGGAACCGTTACGAATCTGCTAATCCTTTCATACGGTTGCCCTAATGCGCAAAATCTTTCCTTTCATTTCAATAGGTTGAAAAACCGCCTAAAAAGCAGGCAAGACAATGAAGGTCCAAGAAAGCAAGGCAAATTCGCCGTTGCGGCAAAGTTTCCACCAGACTTATCCACAGATTTGGTGGACATGTTCCCTCTTGCCTCAGTCCCGCTAAGATTGCAGCCACCGACCGGGAATCAGACGCCCTGCCCATGCCCACAGACAGCCCCCTTTCCGAGCCCGCCTCCCCCGGCCTGACGGGGCATGCGCTGATCCAGAGCTATCTGAAAACGCTCGATGCCTCGCCCGGCGTCTACCGGATGCTGAACGCCGCGAACGAGGTGCTTTACGTCGGCAAGGCGCGCAACCTGAAGGCGCGGGTGTCGAACTATGCCCGCCCCTCGGGCCATTCCGGGCGGATCGCCCGGATGATCCGGGAAACCGCCAGCATGATGTTCCTGACGGTGCGGACCGAGACCGAGGCGCTGCTGCTTGAGCAGAACCTCATCAAGCAGCTCAAGCCGCGCTACAACGTGCTTCTGCGCGACGACAAGAGCTTCCCCAACATCCTGCTCTCGCGCGAGCACCGCTTCCCGCAGATCAAGAAGCACCGCGGCAAGCGCAGCGAGAAGGGCAGTTATTACGGCCCCTTCGCCAGCGCCGGCGCAGTGAACCGCACGCTGAACCAGTTGCAGCGGGTGTTCCTGCTGCGCACCTGCACCGATGCGACGTTCGAAAGCCGGACCCGGCCGTGCCTTCTGTTCCAGATCAAGCGGTGCAGCGCCCCCTGCGTGGGCTACATCAGCGAACCCGACTACGATGCGCTGATCGAGGATGCGCAGCGGTTCCTGGAGGGCAAGTCCACCGCCGTGCAGACCCGGCTGGCCGCCGAAATGGCACAGGCCTCCGAGGCGCTGGAATTCGAGCGTGCCGCGGCCCTGCGCGACCGGATCAAGGCCCTGACCCAGGTGCAAAGCGCACAGGGCATCAACCCGCGCAGCGTGGACGAAGCGGACGTGATCGCCGTGCACATCGAAGGCGGGCAGGCCTGCGTGCAGGTCTTCTTCATCCGCGGCCATCAAAGCTGGGGCAACCGCGATTTCTACCCCCGCACCGGCGCGGGCTCGGAAGAGGCCGAGATCATCGAAGCCTTCCTGGCCCAGTTCTACGATGACAAGGTGCCGCCGCGGCTGATCCTGCTGTCGCACGGGATCGAGGACGAGGATCTGACGCTTGACCTGCTGGCCGAGAGGGCCGGGCGGCGGGTGGAACTGGCCGTGCCGCAGCGGGGCGAAAAGGCGGAACTGGTCGAAAACGCGCTGCGCAACGCCCGCGAAAGCCTGGCCCGCAAGATGGCCGAAAGCGCCACGCAGTCGCGCCTGCTGGACGGTCTGGCCGAAGCCTTGGATCTGCCGGGGCCGCCAAAGCGGATCGAGGTCTACGACAACAGCCACATCATGGGCACCAACGCGGTGGGCGGAATGATCGTCGCGGGGCCCGACGGCTTCATCAAGAGCCAGTACCGCAAGTTCAACATCAAGGGGACAGAGATCACCCCCGGCGACGATTTCGGCATGATGAAAGAGGTGCTGACCCGCCGCTTCGAGCGCCTGCTGAAGGAAGACCCCGACCGCACGTCGGACGCCTGGCCGGACCTGCTGCTGATCGACGGCGGCGCGGGGCAGGTGTCGGCGGTGCACGAGATCCTGGCGAGCCTGGGCGTAGAGGACGTGCCCATGGTCGGCGTGGCCAAGGGGGTGGACCGCGATCTCGGGAAAGAGGAATTCCACCGGATCGGCGAGCGTCCCTTTGCGCTGCCGCACAATTCCCCCGTGCTCTACTTCATCCAGCGCCTGCGGGACGAGGCCCACCGCTGGGCGATCGGCGCCCATCGGCAGAAGCGGGCGAAGGCCGTCAGCGCCACGCCGCTGGACGACATCCCCGGCGTGGGCGCCACCCGCAAGCGCGCGCTACTGGCCCATTTCGGCAGCGCCAAGGCGGTCAGTCGCGCGGGGCTGGCCGACCTGAAGGCGGTGGACGGGATATCGGAAACGATGGCGCAGGCGATCTACGACTATTTTCACGACCGGGGCTGAGCGTTTCACGCCTGCGCGAACCCGGGCCCGGCGGCCTTCCGTCGCCCGGCCGGGCAGCGCATAGTCGCGGCGCAACCCGTTTTGCGCCCCCGCGGCGCCCGATGAGGAGAGCACAATGACCCGTTTCCTGCCTGTCCTGGCGCTGCTGGCCAGCCCGGCTGCCGCCTTCGCCTCTGGCAATGTGCTGACCATTCCGGTCGCCACGCTTGCCGGGCACCCCGCCGACTATGTGGGCAAGCATGTCGTCACCGAAGGCTATCTGATCGACCGGGCCGCCGGGCGCGCCATGCTGGGCGCGACGAATTCCGGCGTGGTCGAGGCCGATACGATGATGCTGACCGGCCCCCAGACTCAGGGGCTGAACTATTTCGACCGCTTCCGCGTGACCGGTGTGGTCGAGGCCGCGCCCGACACCCAGGCCAATGGCAGCAACTACCTGCTGCAACTCAGCGCGCCGCCGGAAAAGCTGGGGCAGTAACCCTGCGGCCTCGCCAGAACGCGCGGCGGGGCCTGGTTCACATCCCCGCGTCCTGGGCGGGGGGCGACGGCGAAACCGCTTTTCCGATGCCCCCGGTATGCGGTAGACCTGCCCGCATGAGATGGTGGATCCCCAATACGCTGACCGTCCTGCGGCTGCTTGCAGCCCCGCTTGTGCCGGTCATGTTCCTGTACTTCCATCGCCCGGCCGCCGACTGGTTCGCGCTGGGTCTCTTCGTCGTGGCCTCGCTGACGGACTGGATCGACGGCTACCTGGCCCGGCTCTGGGGGCAGGAATCGAAATTCGGCGCCATGCTGGACCCGATCGCGGACAAGGCGATGGTCATCATCGCGCTGGTGGTCATCACCGGCTATTCGGGGATGAACCCCTGGCTGATCCTGCCGGTCACGATCATCCTGTTCCGCGAGGTGTTCGTCTCGGGCCTGCGCGAGTTTCTGGGGCACAAGGCCGGGCTTCTGAAGGTGACGAAGCTGGCAAAGTGGAAGACCACCGCGCAGATGCTGGCCATCGCCGAACTGTTTCTGGGCACCGGGCTTGGCTATGTCGAGGATCGCGGGTTGCAGGCCAAGCACTGGTCGGCCACGTCGGCAACCCAGGTCGGGCTGGTCCTGATCTGGATCGCGGCGGTGCTGACCTTTGCGACCGGGCTCGATTACTTTCTCAAGGCGCTGCCCTTCCTGCGCAGCGAGGTGAAGAAATGATCGACGTGCTGTATTTCGCCTGGGTGCGCGAACGCATCGGGCTGCCGAAGGAACGGCTGGACACCGGCGCCGCCACCGTGGCCGATCTGGTAAGCGAACTGCGCGCCCGCGAAGAGCGTTACGAGGTTGCCTTTGCCGATCTCTCGGCCCTGCGGGTGGCGGTGGATCAGCAACTGACCACCTTTGACGCCCCCCTGGCCGGCGCGCGCGAGGTTGCCTTTTTCCCGCCGATGACGGGGGGTTGAGATGGCGGTGCGCGTCGAGGCCGCCGCCTTCGATCCGGGCGCCGAACTGTCGGCCTTCGCCCGCGGGCGCACCGACATCGGCGCCATCGTGACCTTCACCGGCATCGTGCGCGACGACGGCGGGCTGCGGCGGCTGGAGATCGAGCATTATCCCGGCATGACCGAACGTGCCATCGCGGCGATCGAGTCCGAGGCCGTCGCCCGCTGGCACCTGCATGACAGTCTGGTGATCCACCGCTTCGGGGCGCTCGCACCGGGGGCGCCGATCATGATGGTGGCCACCGCCGCGCCGCATCGGGGCGACGCGTTCGCGGCAGCGGAATTCCTGATGGACTATCTGAAATCCCGAGCGCCCTTCTGGAAGCGCGAGGTGACCGGCAGCGGCGCGGCCTGGGTCGCTGCCAAGGATGCCGATGAAGACGCGCTCGGCCGGTGGCAGGACTGAAGGCCCGCTTCCCGCCCGGGGCATCCTATCAACTAACCGTGATGCGACAGGGCTCGATGATGTAAATCAAGGCCGCGCGCCGCTGCCCGGCGCAACCCTCTCCTCACCGCGCCAGACCGGCGCGGGCGAAGGAAAGGAAACCACCATGTCCCAGATGTTCCCCCTGCTGCGCCGCGCTGCGCTGGCCTCTGGCGCTCTCGCCCTGATGGCGGGCGCAGCGTTTGCCGCGGGCACCCCCGGCACGGCCGACCCGGTGATGGGCCAACAGCTCTTCCGCAGCCACTGCGCCGTCTGCCACAAGGCCGATGCCTCGGGTGGCGTGAAACTGGGTGATGCCACCTCGGCCGACCTGCAGGCCCCCGAACTGGAAAGCCAGTACAAGGAAACCGATGCGCTGATCCTGCGTGCCATGCTGGACGGCAAGGACGAGGATGGCGAGGATCTGGCCAAGGTCATGCCGCGCTGGAGGGGAAAGATCACCGATGCGCAGGCCGCAGACATCCTGGCCTATCTGAAGACCGTCACCGCCCATTGACCCGGCTGGCCCCGGAACCGGCCTCTGGGATGGGCCGGTGCCGAGGCGATCCCGATCCGCGCCTGCCGGGCAGGCACCCCCCGTTCAGCGTTCCTCGTTCATCCGCTCGATGTAGCCGCGCAGATCCTCGGCTTCGCGCCGGGCATCGCGCAGGCCGTCCATTGCCGCGCGCAGTTCGGCTTCGGTCTGATGCACCTGGTTGGTCAGTTCGGCCTCGCGATCCTGGATGTAGATCAGCGCCTGGTCGCGGGTCTCTTCGGCATCGTGCAGGGCCTGGGCCATCCGGTCCAGTTCACCCATGTCGGCCTGGCTGACCCGGGTCAGGCGGTGCAACAGCCAGTAAGCGAACCAGCCCAGCGCGAAGGCCACGAACAGAAGCGTGGCCGTCACGGCTATGAATTCGGTCCGGTTCATCGCATCTCCCCTTCAGTGGCCAACCGGCCGCGGCTTTGGTTCCACCGCCGGTGCGTCGGTCGGGCCCGGATCGGAATCGCCCGCCCCATTGGGATCGACCGCGGGGGCATCGCTGCCCGCGTCGGTCGGCCCGTTCGCATCGGTCTGCGCCCCCGGATCGTCCGGCTGGGCGCCGGTCGCCTGGTCGGGCGGCGCATCGTCCGGGGCCGTGGCATCGGCGGCAGGGGCAGCAGCATCGGGCGCGGCGGTCGGGGCCTGCCCCGCGTCGGGCGAGGCTGTCTGCAACGTGATCTCGATCCGCCGGTTCGCCTCGCGTCCGGCGTCGGTGGTGTTGTCGGCGATCGGATGCGCCTCGCCATAGCCGCGGGCCACAAGGTTCGACACCAGAACCCGCCGGTCCGCCAGCGCCTGCACCACCGCCTGCGCCCGCGCCTGGCTGAGCGTGAGGTTCATCTCGGCCCGGCCCTGGCTGTCGGTGTAGCCCGCAACTTCCATCTTCGCATCGGGGCACTTGCGCAGGATGTCGGACACCGCGTCAAGCGTCTGGCCCGAGTCCGGCGTGAACGCGTCGGACCCCGGCTGGAAGCTGATCTTGTGCGCCGCCAGGGCCGCCTGTACCTGCGCCACGCACTCCTGCGGGGTGGGCATCCCGGCCTTGGGGTCGTACTTCTTGTCGTAGGTGACCTTGATGGCGAACTGTTGCCCCTGCCCCAGCCGCCCGGACAGGATACGCGAGATCTTGTCCTGCGCATCCGGCGACCCGGTGGTGCCCGTGATCGTCACCAGATCGGGCTGCACCAAAAGCGTGCCGTCATGCAGCACCGACAGCGCCTCGATCCCCGCCAGAACCCGGACCGGCCAGCCATCTGGCAGTTGCCCATCGGTGCGCGTCGCAGTCAGCACCTTGTCGGCCCCGAAGCGTGCGCGGGCAAAGCTGTCGACCGCCGCGCGCATCCGGTCGTCGCTGAGCCGCCCGCGCAGCGTCACCTGCCCGTCGCCCGCAAGGGCCGCGGTGAATTCCACCGGCCCCTCGGCGCTCTGCGCCTTCGGCGGATGCGTCAGCGTGGCCGACAGCGAGAACACGTCGGGCAGCCGCGCACCCAGTTCGCCCGCCACCTTGTCATAGGTGGCCTGCGGCGTCCCGTCCGCCGCGATCAGCGAGACATCGGCATCCGAGAAGGTGATCGAGCCCTTGCCCATCTCTTTCAGCGCCGCGATCCCCAGCACCGCGGCATCGGCCCAGTGCGGGGTCGGAACCCCCATGCCAACAGTGCAGCTGACCTTGCCCTGCACCCCCGCCGCGACGCCCGCCGCGATGATCTGGTCGCGCGCCTTCTCGGTATCGGCCGAACAGGCATCGAACCGCGCGCCGCCGTCGTCGATCACGAAGCGCAGGGTGAACGGCGTGATCACCGGCCGTGGCGCGGAAATCGCAACCTCGACCGTCAGCCCGTTCGGCGCGGCCCGCGAAAGATCGGTCTCGTACCGGTGCTGCTGGGCCTCGCTGTCGGCGATGCCGGTCACCCGGACCCGGTCGGCAGAGATCGATATCTTGGAGTGCGGCAGTTCCTTCAGCGCCGCCAGTCCGAAATCGACCGCCCGCGCCCAGCCCTCGGGGGCCGGTGCATCGGCGGTTTCCAGAAGATCCGCCACCCCGCCCGGCTTCGTCAGGTCGCCCGCACGCTTGGCGATGTCGTCGCGGGCCGCTGCCCCCGGCACCAGCCCGATCAGCGAGATCCCGTCGTCGTTGCGCAAGAGTTCGACCGAGAAGCGTGGCGGCGGAATGTCTTGCGCGGGCTGCGTCTGCATCATGTCATGCACGCGGGTCGCATCCACCGCCGCTTCCACGATCGACAGCACCCGGAACCGCGCCGCCTCGCTCGGCGCCGTGCCGGTCAGCTCGATCCGGAGCCCGTCGGTATGCACCTGAACCCAGTCGTAGCCGTCCACCGACAGTTCGTGCGACACGATCTGCCGGGTCCGACGCTCGACACCATCCGCCATCCAGACGGCCCCCGCAGAGCTGAGGATACCGGCAACGGCGAAGGCGCCAAGCGCGATCAGGGTCTTGGGAAAGCGCATGGGCCTTTCTGAGTCTCCGGCAGTCGTTCCCATTGCTTAAGCGGCATGGGTGGGCCGTTCAACCAACCTTCCGGCAGGCGGCAAGAAACAGCCCACGCCGATCAGACCAGCGCCGCCAGCGCGAAAAGGAGCGCTGGGATCAGCCCCGCCTCGCGGTTGGCGCGGAACAGCGTCAGGCAGCCCGCCGGGTCGTCGATGTCCAGCCGCGCCAACTGCCAGGTCAGGTGCCAGCCCAGCCCCCAGGCCCCGCCCAGCGACAGCGCCATCGCCAGGGCCGACACCCGCGGCGTCAGGGCGGTGATGATCGCAAGGCTCATCACCAGCACGGTGACCACCGCAAAGGCCCTGAGCCAGTGCACGGTATCCGCCCCGAACAGCCGCGCGGTCGATTTCACCCCGATCAGCGCATCATCTTCCTTGTCCTGATGCGCATAGATCGTGTCGTAGAACAGCGTCCAGGAAATGCCCGCGACGTAGAGCAGCAGCGACGGCACGCCGACATGGCCGGTATGCGCCGTCCAGGCCAGAAGCGCGCCCCAGTTGAAGGCCAGCCCCAGAAACACCTGCGGCCACCATGTGAACCGTTTGGCAAAAGGGTAGATCGCCACCAGCAGAAGCGATCCGACCCCCAGACCGATCGCCGCCCCGTTCAGCGTCAGCAGCAGGCAGAAGGCCAGCGCCGCCTGCGCCACCATCCAGCCCGCGGCCTGCTTCACCGTGACCTGTCCCGACGGGATCGGCCGCGACCGGGTGCGCGCCACAGCGGCGTCAAAGTCGCGGTCGGTGATGTCGTTCCAGGTGCAGCCCGCCCCCCGCATCAGCCAGGCCCCGGCCGCACAAGCCACTGCGATCCACAGGTCGCGCCAGCCCGCCCGCGCCGGATCGGCGGCGGCGGCCAGCCCCACGCCCCACCAGCAGGGCAGCAACAGAAGCCATGTCCCGATCGGCCGGTCGGCCCGGCTGAGCCGCAGGTAGGGCCGCGCCCAGTCGGGCGCCAGCGTATCCACCCAGTTGCCCCGCACCGCATCGGCGACCTGTCCCGCCGGCTCTGGAATTCGCTGGGGCTCGGGCATAAGGTCCGCCTCATGTCGGGAACGAAGATCAGGCTCTTTGTAGAGCACCCGCTGGGGCCGGGGCAATCGGTTCCGCTTGGCGCGGATCAGGCGCATTATCTCTTTGGCGTGATGCGGCTTGGCCCGGGCGCCAGCGTCGCGCTGTTCAACGGGCGCGATGGCGAATGGCGCGCCGAGGTGGCCGCGGCGGGCAAGCGCGGTGGCACGCTGACCTGCCGGGAACAGACCCGCCCGCTGCTGCCGCCGCCCGACCTGTGGCTGCTGTTCGCGCCGATCAAGAAGGCCCGCACCGATTTCATCGTGGAAAAGGCCGCCGAACTGGGCGCTGCGCGCATCCTTCCGGTCCAGACTGACTTCACCAACAGCGAACGCATCGCCCGCGACAGGTTGCAGGCCCATGCCGTCGAGGCGGCCGAACAATGCGGCGGCACCTCCGTGCCCGAGGTGGCCGAGCTTCAGCCGCTGTCGCGCCTGCTGGCCGCCTGGCCCGAGGGCCGCCGCCTGCTCTGGGCGGACGAGGCGCGGGTCGGCCCGGCCCAGACGCTGGCCCCCCTGCCGCGCGGCCCCTGGGCCATCCTGATCGGCCCAGAGGGGGGCTTTTCCGAGCCCGAGCGCACCCGCCTGCGCGCCCTGCCCTTCGTCACCCCGGTCAGTCTGGGCCCCCGCATCCTGCGCGCCGATACCGCCGCCGTGGCAGCGCTCGCGCTCTGGCAGGCCAGCCTTGGCGACTGGGCGGGCTGAGCGATGGCGCTGATCCGCCCCGAGGCCGCCGCAACGCTCGCCCGCTGGCGCGAAGTGACGGTGGCCGCCGTCATTGCCGCGGGCGGCGTCTGGGTCGGCACCCGCGGCGGGCTCTTGCTGCCGGTCGTGGGCGGGCTGATCGCGGCGCTGGGCCTGGGCCTCGGCATCGTCGGGCTGCGTCGCATGCGGTTTGCGCGCGAGGGCGGCGATCCCGGCATCGTCCAGGTGGTCGAGGGCCAGATCACCTATTTCGGCCCGTCCGAGGGCGGGTTTGCGGGCCTCTCGACGATCGACGAAATCGCGCTTCTGACCCGCGGCGGCGCCCGCGTCTGGCGCCTGTCGCAGGCCGAGGGCGACACACTCTACATCCCCACTGCCGCCTCGGGCACCGCGGCGCTCTTCGATGCCTTCGCCGAACTGCCCGGGCTTGACAGCGGAATGCTGCTGGCCGCGCTGGATGGCCCGCCCGATCTGCCGCGCATCGTCTGGCGCCGCCGCGCCGAAGCCCGGCTGCGCAAGCGGCCTTGACTCGGCCGCCCCGCCGCTACACCTCTGGCGCCGGACAGTTGCAGAGCGAGACGGAGCCACCAGATGTCGATCCCTCAATCCGGCGGCGGCCCGATCGAGCACATGGGCCAACTGGCCGAATACATGGAATCCGGCTGCAAGCCGGCCGATCAGTGGCGCATCGGAACCGAGCACGAGAAGTTCGGCTACCTGACCGACACCCTTCTGCCGGTCCCCTATGACGGCCCGCGCAGCATCCGCGCCCTGATGGAAGGGCTGCGCGACGGCTTCGGCTGGACCCCGGTCTACGAACGCGACGCGCTGATCGGGCTGACCCGCGACGGCGCCAACATCAGCCTGGAACCCGGCGGCCAGTTCGAGCTTTCGGGCGCGGCGGTCGACACCCTGCACGACACCTGCGCCGAGTTGCACCAGCACCTGGCCGAAGTGCGCACCGTGGCCGACCGCATGTGCATCCGCTTCATGGGCGTGGGCGCCGCCCCGGTCTGGTCCCATGACCAGATGCCGGTGATGCCCAAGGGCCGCTACCGGCTGATGACCGATTACATGGGCCGCGTCGGCACCCACGGCACCCAGATGATGTATCGCACCTGCACGGTGCAGGTGAACCTCGACTATGCCAGCGAAGCCGACATGGTGAAGAAGCTGCGGGTGTCGCTTGCGCTGCAACCGGTCGCCACCGCGCTCTTCGCCTCGTCGCCCTTCTTCGAGGGCAAGCCCAACGGCCACCGCAGCTGGCGCAGCCGGATCTGGCGTGGGCTGGATGACAGCCGCACCGGGATGCTGCCCTGGGCGTTCGAAGACGGCATGGGCTTCCAGCGCTACGTCGACTGGGTGCTGGATGTGCCGATGTACTTCGTCTATCGCAACGGCACCTACATCAATGCGCTGGGCCAGAGCTTCCGCGATTTCCTGAAGGGCGAACTTCCTGCCTTGCCGGGGGAAAAGCCCACCCTGTCCGACTGGGCAGACCACATGACCACCGTCTTCCCCGAGGCGCGGGTCAAGAAATACATCGAGATGCGCGGCGCCGACGCGGGCGATGCGGCGCACCTGACGGCCCTGCCCGCCTTCTGGGTCGGGCTGATGTACGATCAGGGTGCGCTGGATGCGGCCTGGGATCTGGTCAAGGGCTGGAGCGCCGAGACGCGCGAGGGGCTGCGTGTGGCGGCCTCGGTCAGCGCGCTGGCGGCCGAGGCGGGTGGCGTGAAGATGCGCGATCTGGCGCGCGAAGTCGTGGCCCTGTCGGAAGCCGGGCTGAAGGCCCGCGCTCGCGCTGGCGCAGGCCAGGCCGACGAGGCGGGCTATCTTGCCGTCCTGCACGACAGCATCGCCCGCGGCCGGGTTCCGGCCGATGACCTGCTGACGCTCTGGCAGGGCGACTGGGCGGGTGACCTGAACCGGCTTTACGACGCCTGCAGCTACTGATCAGGCGGCCGGGGGAGGACCGTAGGCGTTCGCCCCCGCATCCCCCGGCTGAGCGACGAAATAGAGCAGAACCAGCCAGCCCAGCACCGGCACCAGCATCAGAAGCAGCAACCAGGCGGTCTTGCCCGTATCGTGTAGCCGCCGCGCCCCCACGGCCAGGTTCGGAAGAAGCAGCGCCAGCCACACGATCGAGCTCAGGAACCGCGGGTGGCCATACATGGTCATCCACATGCCATGGCCATAGCTGTGCACGACGGTGCCGCCGAACAGGATCTGGTCCAGCATGTTCGCCAGGATATGCGCGATGATCCCGAACAGCACGAACCACCAGAATTCCGGCCGGGCGGCGCGGCCGTCGAAGGTGGCGTAATTGGAAAGGCAGGTCTTGACGGCGGTCTGAAAATCCATGGTCCCCTCCGGGTTGCAATGCCCCGAAGGATGAACCTGCCCGCCCCGCCTGTCTACGGCCCGTCAGGCCTTCTTCTGGCCGATCCTCGGCTCTGTCCCGGCCTTCAGGCGCATGATGTTCGGCCAGTGGCGCAGGTAGATCAGCACCGTCAGCACGATCACCAGGAAGAACATGTGCCCCTGCCCTGCCGGCAGAAGCCACAGGCTGCTGAGCGCCGCCGACATCAGCGCGGCGACAGACGATATCCGCAGCACCACCGCCACCACCAGCCAGGTCGCGCAGGCGCCAAGCCCGACAGGCCAGCTCAGCGCCAGCAGGATGCCGAGGAACGTCGCCACCCCCTTGCCGCCCTTGAAGCCCAGATAGACCGGAAAGAGATGGCCAAGAAAGGCGCACAGCCCCGCCAGTTGCGCCGCATCCTCGCCCAGCGCGACGCGGCCGATCAGCACCGCCACCGCGCCCTTGGCGGCATCAAGGATCAGCGTGGCGGCCGCGGCGCCCTTGTTGCCGGTGCGCAGCACATTGGTGGCCCCGATGTTGCCCGAGCCGATCTTGCGAACATCACCCAGCCCCAGCAAACGGGTGATCACGAGGCCGAACGGGACGGACCCCAGCAGGTAGCCCATGACGGCCACCAGCCCCAGCACGCCCCAGCCATGCGCGATTTCCGGCATCTACCCCTGCTCCCCGTACACCTGCCTGCCGCCCACGAAGGTCGCCAGCACCTTACCTTCCATCTTCGCCCCGTCAAACGGGGTGTTCTTCGACTTCGACGCCAGCATCGTGAAGCGGTCGAGCACAAAGGGGGCATCCGGGTCGAACAGCACCAGATCCGCCGCCGCCCCCACCGACAGCCGCCCCACAGGCAGGCCCATCCGCCGCGCCGGGTTCAGGCTCATCGCCCGGAACAGCTGCGGCAGGGTCATGGTGCCATCGTGGTAAAGCCGCATCGCAGCGGGCAGAAGGGTCTGCAAGGCCACCGCCCCGGCCGCGGCCTCTTCATAGGGCAGGCGCTTCGATTCCTCGTCCTGCGGCGTGTGCATGGAACAGAGGATGTCGATCAGCCCGCTGGCCAGCGCCTGCGCCACCGCGATCCGGTCATCCTCGCTGCGCAGGGGCGGCGTCAGCTTGAAGAAGGTGCGATAGTCGCCCACATCGAATTCGTTCAGCGTGACATGGTGGATCGACACCCCCGCCGTCACGTCCAGCCCGTTAGCCTTGGCCCGTTCCAGCGCAGGCAAGGTGCGGGCGCAGGTGATCTGGTCGGCGTGGTAGCGCGCGCCCGTCATCTCGACCAGCGCCATGTCGCGGTCAAATCCCATCCGTTCCGCCATGGGCGACACGCCGGGCAGGCCCTTCAGGCTGGCAAACTTGCCGCTTGTCACCGCGGCGCCCTTCGATAGCCCGGGGTCCTGCGGATGCCCGATCACCAGCGCGCCAAGGCTTCTGGCATAGCTGAGACAGCGCGACAGCACCTTGGAATCGCTGACCACCCGGTCGCAGTCGGTAAAGGCCACGGCCCCCGCATCCAGCAGGAAGCCGATCTCGGTCATCTCGCGGCCCGCGCGGCCCTTGGTCAGGGCGGCCATGTGGCGGATGCGCACCAGCGACGCCTCGGCCGCGCGGCGGGTGACGAACTCCAGCGTTTCGGGGCTGTCGATCGGGGGGTCGGTATCCGGGCGGGTGATGATGGTGGTCACCCCCCCCGCCGCCGCCGCGAGGCCCGCAGAGCGGAAGCTTTCCTTGTGCCGCTCGCCCGGTTCGCCCACCTTCACGCCCAGATCAACGATCCCGGGCGCCAGCACCTTGCCGCCGCAGTCGATCACACGGCCTTCAGGGGCCACATCGCCCAGCGCCGCGATCTTGCCGCCAGCAACCCGCAGGCTGCCCGTCGTCTCGGTCAGCCCCTCGGGGTCGATCAGCCGCGCGTTGGTGAACGTGATTGTATCGCTCATGCCGTCCCCGCCTTCACCCGTTCCATCAGCGCCAGAACCGCCTGCCCGTCGGCCAGCCCGTCAAAGCTGGCCCGCGGGGCGCTCAGCGCCGTGCGCGCGCCGCGAAACCCCACGCTTTGCAGCGGCCCGTCCACCAGATCGACCACCGTCGAGGCGTCAATCGGAAAGGCCCGCAGCCGCCGCCGCCCGAACACCTCCGTGGCGATGAACGCGCGCCGGTTGGTCAGACTGTAGGTCGTGTGGCGCCGCATCCAGGCATCCAGAAAGAACCGCCCCCCGGCCAGGTTCAACCCGACCCCGAGGAAGGCGATCCCGGCCACGGGAAAGAGAATGCCGAGCGGCCCCGAGGCCACCGCCCCAAGCCCCTGCCAGGTGAAGAACAGCGCAAACCCGGCCACCGCCAGCCCGAAGACCGTGGTGCCCGGCGCGAATCCGTCGAAGCGCAGGCCCGGATCGGGCCGACCCTGCCAGATCACCCGCTCGCCGGGTTCGAGGATGCGGGCCCAGTCGTCGCTCACGCCATCACCCCGGCGGCCTGGCGCCCGCGTTCGGCCTTCAGGTTGCGCGCCAGCAGGTCCATCGCCGCCATGCGCACCGCCACGCCCATTTCCACCTGTTCCTGAATGACGCTGCGGTTGATGTCGTCGGCGATCTCGCCGTCGATCTCTACCCCGCGGTTCATCGGGCCCGGATGCATCACGATGGCGTCGGGCTTTGCATAGGCCAGCTTTTCCGCATCCAGCCCGTAGCGGTGGTAATATTCGCGTTCCGAGGGGATGAAGCCGCCATCCATCCGTTCCTTCTGAAGGCGCAGCATCATCACCACGTCGGCGCCTTCCAGCCCCGCCTTCATGTCGTCATAGACCTCGACGCCCAGGTCCCCCACGCCCGCGGGCATCAGGGTAGGCGGCCCGATCAGCCGCAGCCGGTTTTCCATCTTGCCCAGCAACAGCAGGTTCGACCGCGCCACCCGGCTGTGGGCGATGTCACCGCAGATCGCCACCACCAGCCGTTGCAGCCGCCCCTTGCGCCGCCGGATCGTCAGCGCATCCAAGAGCGCCTGCGTCGGGTGTTCGTGCTTGCCGTCACCCGCGTTCAGCACCGCGCAGTTGACCTTCTGCGCCAGAAGGTTCACCGCGCCCGAGTGCGGGTGCCGCACCACCAGCAGGTCGGGGTGCATCGCGTTCAGCGTCAGCGCGGTGTCGATCAGCGTCTCGCCCTTCTTCACCGAAGACTGCGACACCGCCATGTTCATCACATCGGCGCCCAGCCGCTTGCCCGCCAGTTCGAAACTGGCCTGTGTGCGGGTCGAGTTCTCGAAGAACATGTTGATCTGCGTCATCCCCGCCAGCGCATCGGTGCGCTTGATGGTGCGGCGGTTCAGGTCGACATAGGTGTCGGCCAGATCGAGCAGGGTGCGAATCTCGTCGGGGGCCAGATGCTCGATGCCAAGAAGGTGTCGCGCGCGGAACGTCATGGGCCCCTCCGATGTTTGCGCGCTTATAGGAAGGCCGCGCCCGCCGGGCAAGACCGGGCTGCCCCCCGTTTCCTTTCCGGGCCCGAGCGCCTA
>DAIEJF010000211.1 GCA_027351005.1 Paracoccaceae bacterium
GAGCGGCATCTGGCCCTCATTTTCGGTCCTCAAATATCCCGGGGGTCCGGGGGCAGAGCCCCCGGCCGCCCCCGCCGGGCGCGTCACTTCACGCCGGGGGTTCCGTCGAACGTCTTCTCCAGGCTCGCCCAGCAGTCGATATAGTCTTCCTGCAGGTGTCCGGCCGTCGCCGCCCAGTCCGTCAGGTGCTGCGGAAAGCGGGTCTCGAACATGAAGCTCATCGTCTCGTCCAGCTTCTCGGGCGCCAGTTTGGCGTTCGAGGCGCGCTCGAAGGCGGCCTTGTCCGGCCCGTGCGGCAGCATGCAGTTGTGCAGGCTCATTCCCCCCGGCACGAAGCCCTTCGGTTTGGCGTCATAGATGCCGTAGATGTTGCCCATCAGCTCGCTCATGACGTTCTTGTGGTACCACGGGGGGCGGAAGGTGTCTTCCGCCACCATCCAGCGTTCGCGGAACAGCACGAAGTCGATGTTTGCCGTCCCTTCGACCCCGCTCGGCGCGGTCAGCACGGTGAAGATCGAGGGATCGGGGTGGTCAAACAGCACCGCGCCCACCGGGCAATAGCTGCGCAGGTCGTATTTCACCGGGGCGTAATTGCCGTGCCAGGCCACCACATCCAGCGGGCTGTGGCCGATCCGGGTCGCATGGAACTGCCCGCACCACTTCACGACCACGCGCGAGGGCACCTCGCGGTCCTCGAAGGCCGCGACCGGGGTCTTGAAGTCCCGCCGGTTGGCCATGCAGTTGGCCCCGATCGGGCCGCGGCCCGGCAGCTGGAACTTCTGCCCGTAGTTCTCGCAGACAAAGCCGCGCGCGGGGCCCTCCAGCACCTCGACCCGGTAGACAAGCCCGCGCGGCAGGATCGCGATCTCGCGCGGTTCCAGGTCGATCACCCCCAGCTCGGTGCAGAACCTCAGCCGCCCCTCCTGCGGGACCACCAGCAATTCGCCGTCGGCCGAAAAGAAGTATTCGTCCTGCATCGGGGCGGTGACCAGGTAGATATGGCTGGCCATGCCGGTCTGGGTGTTGACATCTCCCGCCGTGGTCATGGTGCGCATGCCGGTGATCCAGGTCAGCGGCTCGGCCGGAACCGGCACCGGGTCCCAGCGGTACTGGCCCAGGCTGACGATGTCGGGGTTGATGCAGGGCGCCGATTTCCAATCGGGCACCGCGATCTTGGCGAAGCGGTGGGTATGCTTCACGCTGGGCCGGATGCGGTAGCACCAGGTGCGTTCGTTCTGGTGGCTTGGCGCGGTGAAGGCTGTGCCGGACAGCTGTTCGCCATAAAGCCCGTAGTTGCACTTCTGCGGGCTGTTCATGCCCTGCGGCAGCGCGCCCGGCAGCGCCTCGGTCTCGAAGTCATTGCCGAAGCCCGGCATGTAGCCGTGATGGGGCCCCGGAAGCGAGGGCGCGCGGATCATTCCTGCGGGCAGGCTGTGGCTGGTCATGCTGATCTCCTCCGCGTCTTGCAGGCGCCCTTCATAGTGGTTGCTTTTGCAACCATGTCAAGGCGGCGCTGCAGTCGCGCCCCGCCCTGTCGTGACAGCCGCGCGCGCCTGTGGCAGGGTCTGGCCAGGCGCCGCAAGAGGCAGTGGCAAACGGGGGAGACGGGATGCGCGGGGATGGGGCTGAAAGGCCGTTCGATCTGGAAGAGTTCCTGCCCTATCTGCTCAACCAGGCGGCCGAGGCCACCGGCAAGTCCTTCCAGAACGTCTACCGCGCGGACTATGGGTTTACCCGCACACAGTGGCGGGTGCTGGCGAACCTTGGCCGGTTCGGCGCCATGACCGCGGCCGAGATCTGCCGGATCAGCCACACCGAAAAGACCAAGGTCAGCCGTGCGGTGGCCGCGCTTGAGGCCCGCGGGCTTCTCAGCCGCAGCCCCGCCGCCACCGACCGCCGGGCCGAGGATCTGGCGCTGACGCCGCGCGGTCAGGAGGTCTTCGAGACGCTGGGCCGCCGTGCCATCGCCTATGACCGCGCACTGCGCGACCGGCTGGGCCCGGCGGCCGCGCGCGACCTTGACCGCGTTCTGCGGGCGCTGATCGCGCCGGGCCCGACCTTGGCGGACGAGTAGGCGGCGGGCCTCAGGGGCAGACCAGCCAATCGGCCGGTCCGCCCGGCAGTTCGGGGCGGAAATAGGCCACCGCCCGGCCCTCTGGCGCTGCCGTCGCGCCGGGGGCCCAGGGGGCCACGCCATGCAGCGACAGTCGGTGCAGCACCTGCGCCTCGCCCGGTCGGGCGGGCAGCGGAATGCGGGGGCAGGTGGCGAAGACCTCGCGCCGGGCCGCGGCATAGGCCTCGGTCAGGTCGATATGGGCCCAGTCCGCGGGCGGGTGGCCCGCCAGCGCGGCGGCCAGCGCCCGCCGCATCAGGTGGTGGCTGCCTTCCCACACCACCAGCGGGGCCGCGCCCGGGTCGCAGTCGGTCAGCGGCACGCCCAGGATCCAGGCGTGCGGCGCCCGCAGCATCCGGCGGCGATCCGGTCCCACGGGCAGGATGCCGTCGACATGGGCCGCGTCGCGGTCACGCCGGAAGCGGGCGGCGGCGGCGGTTTCCTCGGCGCCCGGTCGGGGATAGCCGGGCCGTGTCACCGAAAGCTGTCCCGCGTCCAGCGGCAGGGGCGGTCCCAGCACCTCGGCCAAGAACGTCATCGCCGCGCCGGCCAGCGGCGGCGCGGCGCCCAGTCGGCCCTCGGCATCGTTGGCCAGAACGTTGACCCCGGCGAACCAGGTGCCGTCGCAGCGCCACTGATCGGCATGGGCAGGATCGGCCATCGCCGCAAGCGCCGCGGGTCGGGCGGCGGCGATCCAGTCGGCCAGCACCGGGTCGTGGCCGAACCGGGCCCAGCCGCGGGCCAGGAAGCCTTCGGCGGTCACCGCGCCCCATTGCATCGCCGCCTCCACGCCTGTTGCCCGCCCGGTCTAGCCTGCCCGTGGCGCGGCTGCCAAGCACCGCCTTGCGGCCCGGAGGGGGAGCTTTCCGCTGGCGTAGGCCGACCGGGAGGGTTAGGCAGGGCATTACCCCTGCCACCTGGATGCCGCCATGACCGCTTCGCGCCTGCGCACAGCCCTGACCCTTGGCCTGATGTCCTGCGTCGGGCCCTTCGCGATCGACATGTACCTGCCCGCGATGCCTGCCATCGGTCGCGGGCTGGATGCGTCGGTCGCGGCGGTGCAGGGCACGATCACCGTCTATTTCCTGGCCTTCGGGGTGGCGCAGCTTGTCTATGGCCCCTGGGCCGACGAGGCGGGGCGCAAGCGGCCGCTTTATGTGGGGCTTGCGGTCTTCATCCTTGGGTCGGTGCTTTGCGCGCTGGCGCCCTCGGTCGGCTGGCTGATGGCGGGCCGCTTCGTGCAGGGTCTGGGCGGGGCGGCGGTGATGGTGGTGCCGCGCGCGATCATCCGCGACCTGCACACCGGGCCCGAGGCCACGCGGCTGATGGCGGCGATCATGCTGGTGATCTCGGTCTCGCCCATGCTTGCGCCGCTGGCCGGTTCGGGGCTGATCGCGGTCGCAGGCTGGCGGGCGATCTTCGGCGTTCTCTGCGCCGCGGCGGTGGCGAGCCTGCTGCTGGTGGGCTTCCTCCTGCCCGAGACGCTGCCGCCTGCCCGGCGGACGCGGGCCGACCCCCGGGCGCTGGCCCGCAGCGCGCGGCAATTGCTGACCGACCGGACGTTCCTGACGCTGACCTTCGTGGGCGGCTTCGGGATGGCGAGTTTCTTCGTGTTCATCGCCTCGGCCGCCTTCGTCTATACCGGCGCCTATGGCCTGTCGCCCACTGGATTTTCGCTGGCCTTCGCGGCCAATGCGATCGGCTTCTTCGGCACCTCGCAACTGGCCGCCGGGCTGGGGCTGCGGTTCGGCGCGCCGCGGGTGGTGGCAGTGGCGACGGCGGGCTTTGCCGTGGTGACGCTGGGGCTGGCGGGGGTGGCGGCGCTGGGCGCGGATGGGTTCTGGGTGGTGGCGGGCGGGCTCTTTGTGGCCAACGCGTTCCTGGGCCTCGTGATCCCCACCACGATGGTCATGGCGCTTGATGCGCATGGCGATGTGGCCGGAATGGCC
>DAIEJF010000213.1 GCA_027351005.1 Paracoccaceae bacterium
CAGGTGGCGGGCGCCCGCGCCGCGGCCCAGGCCGCCGACCGCGCGGTGAAGCTTGACGTCGAGGCGCTCGCGCTCTCGCGCCAGCTGCTGACGGGCACGGGCTCGGTCACCGTGCTGGATGTGCTCGACCGCGAACAGGCCCTGACCACCGCCCGCGCCACCGCCGCCAGCGCCCGCCGCGACGAGGCGCTGAGCGCGATCGGTCTTTATGTGGCGCTGGGGCTCGGACCGGAGGCGGGGGCTGAGACGGGGACGAAGGCGGGGACGAAGGCGGGGAGCGGGCAGCCGTGACGGGGCTGCGTGGATGACCCGCAAACGGGTCCTTGTCCTGGCAGAGGCCGCCAACCCGGAGTGGGTCAGCGTGCCCCTGGTCGGATGGTCGCTTGCCGCCGCCCTGCGCGAGGTTGCCGATGTTCACCTTGTCACCCAGGTGCGCAATCGCGATGCCATCCTGCGCGCCGGCTGGGTGGAAGGGCTCGACTTCACCACGATCGACAACGAGGGCCTTGCGCGGCCGCTGTGGAAACTGGCGGGCCTCCTGCGGATGGGGAAGGGCAAGGGCTGGACGACGGCCGCGGCGATCAACGCAATCTCCTATCCCTATTACGAGCATCTCGTGTGGAAGGCCTTCGGGGCCCGGATCCGGTCGGGCGCGTTCGATCTGGTGCACCGGGTGACGCCGCTCAGCCCGACGGTGAACAGCCTGATGGCGACGCGTTGCCAGAGGGCCGGGGTGCCGTTCGTCCTCGGGCCGCTGAATGGCGGGGTGCCCTGGCCCAAGGGGTTCGATGCCGAGCGGCGGCGCGAGAAGGAGTGGTTGTCCTATGTCCGGGGCGCCTACAAGCTTCTGCCCGGGCGGACGGCGACCCTGGCCGCGGCTTCGGCCATCATCGTCGGGTCGCGCCACACCGAAAGCGAGATCCCCGCGCGGTTTCGCGCCAAATGCGTCTATGAACCGGAAAATGCCATTTCGCCTGACCGGTTCAACAGGGTCGCCGGGCAACCCGGCACGCGTCCGCTGCGCGCCTGCTTCATCGGCCGACTTGTCCCCTACAAGGGCCCCGACATGCTTCTGGACGCCGCCGCGCCTCTTGTTCATCTGCCTGGCCGGAGCCGTCTTGGCGATTGCCATGGGGCAATCGGTCCTGGCTGGCCCGCTTGGAAATATCCTGACCTTCGACGGCATCGGCCCCCGGATCGGTGATCCGACGGTGCTCTGGCCGCTATCCTGGGGCCTGACGGTCATTGCCTTCCTTCAGGCCGGTTTCGTTCTGGAGCCCGTGCTGCGGCGGCTGAGGTCATACGACGAGATCACATTGCTTGTTCTGGCCACTGCTGTGCTGCTGTACGCTCCATATGCGTTGGCCTTTGCCGCACTCTTCGACCGCTATACCCTTCCGTCTTCGATACTTCTTGTGATTGTGGCGGTCGCAGCCCTGAAACCGCCTGACACGCGGTGGGCAATCGCCACCTCGCTTGCCTGCTTCCTGCTCTCGTGCCTGCTCGTCCAAGGCTACTTCGAGTGGCAGCGCAACCGGCAGGCGATTCTCGATTATGCCACTGGCGTGATGAAGATTCCCCGGGAACAGATCGCAGCCGGGTTCGAGCCCGACAACCTTGCTGCGATCGTGTCCTCATCACAAGAGGCGCATAGGATGCGGCTCGTCGACGCTTCGCATCGCCCATACCGCATTCTGCCCCAGCCAGAGGGTACGGTGCTCCGCCAAAGCGGAGGGCTTTTTTTCAGTTACATTTCCGGTCCCGGCAAGTCTTGATCCCGACACAGGATGCGGGAGATGTCAGCACCCTGTCAAAACAGGGTCTGTTCCTGCGGTTTTCTTAGCGGCGGTGCGGCCCCCCTCAGTCGTCCAGCAGATCCGCCGCCGGGTTTTCGCTCAGTTCCACATCGGCGTAGTAGCGTTGCGCCTGGATGGCCGAGCGGTGCAGGCTGAGGCGCATCGCGGCGGCCAGGGGGGCGCCGTCGAGGGCGGCCTGGGTCAGGAAGCCCGCGCGCAGTCCGTGCGGGGTGGCGTAGTCGGCGGGCAGTCCGGCAAGGGTCAGCCGGTGGCGCAGGATGGTGCGCAGCGCGTCGGGGGCGAGGCGGCGGGGCAGGGCGCGGCCCGCCGTGCTGACCGGGCGGAAGAGCGGGCCCCGGGCCAGCCCTGCCACCTCGATCCAGTGCACCACC
>DAIEJF010000223.1 GCA_027351005.1 Paracoccaceae bacterium
CGCTCGGCCACAGCACCAGCGGCGGCGAGATCGTGCAGGGCTGGCTGCCCGGTGCACAGGTCGTCAAGACGCTGAACCAGGTCGGCGCCGAGATCATGGCGAAGAACGACCACCTGCCGCAGCGCCCGGTGATGATGATGGCGGGCGACAGCGACGCCGCCAAGGCACGGGTCGCGGGGCTGCTGACCGATCTCGGCTTTGCCCCGCTCGATGCTGGGGGCCTTGTCCGCGCGCGGCTGCTGGAACCCTTCGCGATGCTTTGGATCAACCAGGCGCTGCTGCGCGGCAAGGGCCGGAACTGGGCCTTTGCGGCGGTGGAGGGCTGAGTGATGAACCTGACCGCACAGCATGTGCTGATCGTCGGCGGCACCCGCGGCATCGGTCGCGCCACCGCCGCCGCCGCCCGCGCGGCAGGCGCGCGGGTCACCGCCACGGGCCGCAGCGCGGCAAGCCTTGCCAACCTGCCCGACGGGGTTGCGGGGCTGCGCCTTGACTTTACCGACCCGGCCTCGGTCGCGGCGCTGGCCGATAGGCTGGACGGGGTTGACCATCTGGTGCTGTCGGCGTCGGACGCGGTGGCCTGGGGGCCCTTCGCCGACCTGGGCGAACCCGCACTGCGCGCCGCGTTCGATGCGAAATTCTGGGGCTACTGGCGGGTCATCCGGGCGCTGGCGGCAAAGCTCTCGGCGACGGGCTCGGTGACGCTGGTCACCGGCGCCGCCGCACGGGCGGCCCTGCCGGGCACCTCGGGCCTGGCGGCGGTGAACGGCGCGCTTGAGGCGATGGCCCGGGTTCTGGCGGTCGAACTGGCGCCGCGCCGGGTCAACACCGTCTCGCCCGGCCTGACCGCGACCGAGGCCTACGCCGGCCTGCCGGACGAGGCGCGCGCCGCCATGTTCGCCGCCACCGCCGCGCGGCTGCCCGCAGGCCGGGTGGGCGCGCCCGACGACATCGCCCAGGTGATCCTGCTGGCCATGGCCAACCCGTTTCTGACCGGTTCCACGCTGGACGTGGACGGCGGCGCGCATCTCGCGCGCTGACCTGACCCTGCAAAGGAGAAAGACATGACCGCATCCATTGACGTGCACAGCACGAAGAAGGTGCTGATGATCGCCGCCAATCCCGGCCTGTCGCCGACGACCGGCTGGCCTGTCGGCTTCTGGTGGGCCGAACTGACCCACCCCTACTGGGCCTTCACCGAAGCCGGCTACGAGGTCGAGATCGTCAGCCCCGCGGGCGGCGATCTGGTGGCCGATGGCTTCTCGGACCCGGAAGACGCCTCGGGCTATTCCGCGCATGACCTGCTGTCGCTGGGGTTCAAGACCTCGGCCCGGCACGCCGCGCTGCTGAAGGGCACGCGATCCATCGCTCAGGTCGATCCCGCCGCCTATGACGCGATCTTTCTTGCCGGGGGCCAGTCGCCGATGGTGACGATGATCGACGATACCGCGCTGCACGCCTTCGTCGCGCGCGCCTACGAGGCGGGGCGGATCGTGGCCATCGTCTGCCACGCCACCTGCATCCTGTTGAAGACGCGGCTGTCCACCGGCGCGCTGCTGGTCGAAGGCAAGACCTGGACCGGCTTTGCCAACAGCGAGGAAGCCTATGCCGACGCCTGGGTTGGCCAGAAGATCCAGCCCTTCTGGATCGAGGACGAGGCCCGCGGGATCAAGGGCACCAACTTCGTGGTCAACGGCATGTTCAAGCCCTTCGCGCTGCGCGACGGCAACCTGATTACCGGCCAGCAGCAGTTTTCGGGCGCGGCGGCGGCTGATCTGGTGGTGCAGACCCTCGGACGCTGAGCCAAACCGCCGCGCTACCCGGCAGGGCGCGCGGAGGTCTCGCCCGCCAGCGCCCCGAAGGCCAGCGCGGTCAGCAACCCGTTACCGGACAGATACCCCCCGATTTCCGGCCCCGAGACGCCACAGGCCGCCCCGCCGCCCGCAAAGAGGTTCGCAATGCGCCCTCCGCCGGGCGTCACGACCCGCGCCGCATCGTCGATCACCAGCCCGCCCTGGGTGTGAAACAGCGCCCCCGTGACGCGAACCGCGTAGAGGGGCGGGCGCAGGGCGGGCGTTGCGGTGAAATCCCGGCCGAAAGGGTCCGCGCCCTGCCCCGCAGCCAGCGCGGCGCAGGTGTCGAGCGTGTCGGCCAGCGCCTCGGGCGGCACGCCGATCTGGGCTGCAAGCAATCGCGCATCCGCGCCGTGGCGCAGCGCGCCCGCCGCCTCGGCGGCCTGAAAATCGGGAAACCCGCGCGCAAGCGCCAGCAGCCGGTCGTCGAAGATGTCCCAGGCCACGCCGCCGGGCTGGGCCAGCACATCCACCGCCTGTTCGGAATAGCCGCGGTGCTCGTTGGAAAAGCGCCGCCCCTCGCGGTTCACCTGCACGCCGCCCTCGGCCATCAGCGCCCAGGTGATCAGGATGCCATGCGGATGGGCCAGCGAGCCATGCCCCTGACAGCCCGACAGGTGCTGCACCGCCGCCCCCAGCGCCTGCCCCCACAAAAGCGCATCGCCCCGGTTCCCCGCATGCCCGTAATAGGGCGCCCCGGCCATCAGCGGGATGTGGCGGGCCACCAGATCGGGGTTCCCGCCATAGCCGTTGCAGGCCAGGATCACCGCCCCGGCCCCGATCCGTTCCACCGAGCCGTCGGGCCGCGTCACCTCGCAGCCCGCGACCCGGCCGCCCTCGGCGTAAAGCGCGGTGACCTGCGCGCCGGTCACCACCGGCACCCCCGCCGCCTCGACCGCGGCACCCAGCCGGGTGATGAGGCCAAGGCCCGTTTTCTCGGGCACCGCATGCATCCGGTGGACGGAATGGCCGGGGTACAGGAAATCGTCCAGCACCTGCCACGGGATGCCATGCCGCGCGCCCAGCCAGTCGATCACCGGCCCGATGGTGCGGCTGGCAAGCCGCGCCAGCCGCGCGTCGCCAAGCCCGTGGGCCTTTTCGGTCAGGTCGTGCAGAAAGCGTTCGGGGCTGTCCGCGATCCCCTGCGCCGCCTGCGCCGCGGTTCCCGCGGCGGGCACGAAGCCAGACGACATCGCCGTGCTGCCCGCAGGACGCGGATCGCGTTCCAGCACCAGCGCCTCGGCCCCGGCATCGGCCAGCTTCAGCGCCGCCGTCATCCCGCAGGCTCCGGCGCCGATCACCACGGCTTCGACCGTCAGGTCGAACCGCGCGGGCGGGGGCAGGATGCGGCTCATGATGCCAGCCGCGCCGCCATGCCGGCGCAGGTCTCGGTTTCGGTGATGGTGGAAAGGCTGGCGATGGTGGTGTCGTGCACCGCATCCGAGAACGCAGCACAGCCGTCCGTCAGAAGGATCGTATGCAGATCGCGCACATGCGCGTCGCGCAGGGTCGAGGCGACGCCGCCGTTCGTCACGATCCCGCACAGGATCACCGTCTCGATCCCCGCCTTGCGCAGCAGCCATTCCAGCCGGGTCTGGTAGAAGGCCGAATAGGCGATCTTTTCCACCGACAGGTCCGCCGGTTGCAGCGTGTCGACCAGTTGGTGTCCCCAGGCACCGGGCAGGAAATCGCCTTTCTGAAGAAACGGCCGCAGGCGCTTCAGATG
>DAIEJF010000235.1 GCA_027351005.1 Paracoccaceae bacterium
TTCAGCAGGGGGGCCACACGCTGGGCAAACCGCGCAGAGGCGTCGGGGTGGCGGGAACACACACCTGTCAGACGGATGCGGCCCCCGGTCGCGGCGATGGCCTCTACATGCGTGTTGGCCACCATGCCAAGGCCGATCATTGCGGCGTTCATCCACCCCTCCCGGTTGCGGACGATTCCCGCCCTGCGCCTTGGGAATAGCACTCCGGTATACCGGTTGTAAACGTCGTGGATACCGGTATACAGGAAAGAGTCGAAGAGGGATGAGATGCCCGCGCCCCAGAACGCACCCGTGAACGCCCCGATGAACACCCCCCCGCCGGGTCGTGACGCCGCGGCCCAGGATGTCAGCCGCCTTCAGGTGCCGAAGGTGGATCTGGCGCGCCCGGCGGGCGGCCAGATCTTTGCCGCGCTGAAGGCCGCGATCCTGCAGATGGACCTGCCCCCCGGCTGCATCATCGCCGAAGCCGAGGTGGGCGCCCGCTTCGGCGCAAGTCGCACCCCCGTGCGCGAGGCGCTGGCACAGTTGCGCGACGCGGGCCTTGTGACCACGCTGCCCAGCCGCGGCAACTTCGTCACCCGCCTGAACGCCGACAAGATCCGCGAGGCCCGCTTCCTGCGCGAGGCGCTCGAGGTGGCCAACGTCGCCCGCATCGTGGAAATCGGCATGGCGCCCGCGGTGGAACAGGACCTGATGAATTGCCTGATCCGCCAGCAAGAGGCGATCGACGCGGGCAACGCACATGGCTTCCAGGTCGAGGACGACCTCTTTCACCTCAAGCTTGCCCTTGCCACCGGCTATCCGCGTGTCGCGCATGTGCTGGAACACGAGAAGATGCAACTGGACCGGCTGCGGGTGCTGGCGCTGCGCGACCGCAGCCATCTGGACACGCTGCACATCCAGCACTGCCAGATCTTCGACGCGATCCGCGAACGCGACATGAAGCTTGCGATCAGCACCACGCAGAACCACCTGCGGTCGGTTCTGCTGCTGCTGGCAGACCTGACGGTCAGCCACGCGGACTATTTCGAATAACTGAGGCAAGAGGCGATCCCCATGCAGGTCCCCCCCCGCGTGCTGCGCATCGGTTGCGTGGGCGAAGCGATGATCGAGCTGAGTTTCGGCGGCCCCGGGCAGACCGATCCGCGCATCGCCTATGCGGGCGACACGCTGAACACCGCGATCTATCTGAAGCGCGCGATGGGCGGGGCGGCGGCGGTCTCCTACGTCACCGCGATGGGAACCGACCCGTTTTCCGACGCCGCGCTGGCCTTCATGGCGGCCGAGGGGATCGACTGCGCCCGCATCGCCCGCGACCCCGCGCGGCTGCCGGGGCTTTACGCCATCACCACCGATCCCGCGGGCGAGCGCAGCTTCCACTATTGGCGCGAGGCGTCGGCCGCCCGGCGGATGTTCGATGCGGGGTTCGGCGCGCTGGACGGGCTTGACGTGGTGTATCTTTCCGCGATCACGCTGGCGATCCTGACGCCCGAGATGCGCGCGGCGCTGGCTGACCGGCTGGCCGATCTGCGCGCGCAGGGCGTGCGGGTTGCCTTCGATTCCAACTGGCGCCCGCGCCTCTGGCCCTCGGCCGCCGCGGGGCGGGAGTGGATCGCGCGGTTCTGGCGGCTGACCGACATCGGCCTGCCCTCGGTGGATGACGAGCAGGCGCTCTTCGGCGAAAGCGACGAGGCGGTGACGCTGGCACGGCTCAGGGGCTACGGGTTGACGCAGGGCGCGCTGAAGCGGGGCGCGCGGGGGCCCGTGGCGCTGGACCCCGCGGTGACGGGCGGGCCATTTCCCCCGGCCGCGCGGGTGGTGGACACGACCGCGGCGGGCGACAGTTTCAACGGCGCCTTCCTGGCCGCGTCTCTGGCGGGGCAGGGCACCGCCGCGGCGATGGCCGCAGGTCATGCGATGGCGCGCGAGGTGGTGGGGTTCCGCGGCGCCTTCCGCGCGCCGGCCTAGGGCGGGCGGCGGCGCGGCAGATCCCTGCGGATGGCGGCTTCCGGTCAGCGCGCCTGTGGTGTTTAACTCGGCAAGCGTAGCACAACCCTGCCGGGAGATGACCATGCTGCCACACCCTGGGCGAGTCTGCTCGTGCCCCTGGCGCCGCCCGCGTTCGGCCAGGAGGCGCGCGGGATGCTGAGACGAAGCCAGGATCTGCGCAGCCTCGATCTGAACGTGCTGATGATCTTCGAGGCGATCTACGACGCGGGCAACGTGACCCGGGCGGCGCGGCTTCTGGGGATGAAGCAGGCGACGCTGAGCAACGCGCTGTCACGCCTCAGGCTTCATTTCGACGATCCGCTCTTTCGCCGCGCCCCTGGCGGGGTGGCGCCGACGCCGGTGGCAGACGAGCTGATCGCACCGATCCGCACGGCGCTGGCCACGCTGCGCAGCGGCCTGCTGCCGCCGACCGCGTTCGACCACCGCCACGCCGAGCGCCAGTTCTGCATCGCGATCAACGATTTTGCCGCCGCAACGCTGCTGCCCCGGCTGTGCGGCGCGCTGGGGGCCGAGGCGCCCGGCCTGCGTCTGCGGGTGCTGAGCCACGCGCCGCGCGCACCCCTGCAAGCGCTGATGTCGGGCGAGGCGGATCTGGTCGTCGACACCTTCGGGCGCGAGATGCCGGGGCTTTTGCTGGAGGCCTTGCACCTGCCGCAAAGCGTGGTCATCGCCCGGGCCGATCATCCGGTTCTGCGCGGCGCGATCACCCGCGCGCAGTTCGCCGCCGCGGGCCATGTCGCGCTGCTGGTGACCGAGACCATGCGCCAGCAGGCCGAGGCGCAGCTGATGGCGCAGGGGCTTCAGCGCCGGATCGTATGCGAGGTGTCGAACTGCCTTCTGGTCCCCGGCATCGTGGCCGAAAGCGATCTGATCGCGCTGGCCCCGGCCCCCTTTGCCGAACAGATGGCCGCGCGATACGGCCTGCAGGTCATCCCGCTGCCGCACCTCGACGGGGCCGCCCGGCTGCATGCGGCGATCCGCAGCGAGACGGCGCGGGATTCCGGGCTGCTGTGGCTGCGCGAGCGGCTTCGGGCGGTCGCGCGCGAGGTGGCGGCGCGGGCCTCGTGGCTGGACTGAGGCGGCGCGCGCCCGGCTGCGCCCGTCATTCATCCCGGTGATGATGGATATTCCACTTTTCCGGATTGTCCGCGGCGGCCCTGCATGCGATCTCCGGTTGCAAGGCTGAGCCTGCGGGGCCCCCTCGGTGCGGGGTGACCTTGGCCTGGGCGGTCACGGCGGATCGCCGCGCCGGGCAGGGGGTGCGTGGGCGCGATGCCGGGGGCCAGCCAGCCTGTGCCGCCATCCTTGCTGCGCGACCGCGGTCGCCCCACCGGACAAGGCCCGAGGGCCCGCGCGCAGCACCACCGTCTTCTGGCCCGGGGGTGTCCCGTCGGGTCGAAGGGTCAGGCCGCTCCCCGTCCCCGAGGAGCGGCCTGAAGCCTTTCGTGACGACGGCTTGCAGGGGTGGCGAGCCCGGGCCAGGGTGGCAGCGGGGGCCGCTGCTGCGGTTTGGGGGGGAACGTGGTAGGCCCGGAGGGACTCGAACCCCCAACCAAGGCGTTATGAGCGCCCTGCTCTGACCATTGAGCTACAGGCCCGGCCCCTGTTCCCTAGCCGCCGCGGGCCGAGGGGTCAAGGGCGGGGCCCCTCAGGGCCGCGGGCCGCCCGAGCGCCAGATGCGGACGCGGTCGGGCAGGCCGTCGTGTCCGCCCATCGGGCGGGCGGGGGCGTCTTCCCACCAGTCGCTGCGGCGCGGGCGCTGTTCGGGGTTCAGCGGATAAAGAATGCGGTTGTCGGCCCGCGGACGTTCGCCCACCACCAGAAGCCGCACCTCGGCATCGGTGTTGTTGAGAAAGCTGTGGCAGAGCCCGGTGCCTGCCGGAAAGCCCACGCCATCGCCCGGCCGCAGCCGGTGCAGGGTGCCGTCAATCCAGACATCGGGCGCGCCATCGAGGACATAGACGAATTCCTCCTCGGTGCTTTCGGCATGGGGGTACGAGCTGCGATGCCCCGGCGGCAGCCGCAAGTGGTGCACCCCGATCCGCGTCATGTCGAAACGGGGGCTGAAGGCCGCGTCATAGCCCATCGCCTCGTCATCGCCGCTGTAATGCCAGGGCGCGGGCGGGTCGATCTCGGTCCAGTGAGCGATGCAATCGGGGCGGTCGGTCATCGGGGTCTCCTCGTTGCGCGGCGCGTTAGATCTGGCGACATCGGCGGCAGGAAGGCAAGCGGCCGGTGCGTCTGACCGCGACCCGCGGGAGAGGGCGGCGCCGCGCGGCCGCCTGCGGTGTCGGTCTCCCTGGGGCGGAGGCACGCAGTCCCTAACGACAGAGGGCCATCACCCGACCGCTGGTGGGCGCTGCACCGGTGACGGTCAGCGCTTCATGGCAAGGCTCCTCCCCCGGGGTGAGCCCGCCCCCGACGCAAAGGAAGCGCCCGCCCATCAGGGCGGTCGGGCGCTGGCCCGGGGGCGCCTGCGGCGCTGTTCCCCGGGGCCGTGGGGGAGGCGTGGCGCCTGGCCACCCCGTGTCATGCTTGCATGGCCGAGCACGCGACGGGGGCGCTGACCTGGGCGGCCGCCTTCGGTGTCGGTCTCCTTGGGGCGGAGGCACGCAGTCCCTGACGACAGAGGGCCATCACCCGACCGCGGGTGTGCGCGGCGGCGGTGACGGTCAGCGCTTTAGGGCAAGGCTCCTCCTCCGGGGTGAGCCCGCCCCCGACGCTCCGGACGCGCCCGCCCATCAGGGCGCCTGCGGGGCTGTTCCCCGGGCCGGGGGGAGGCGTGGCGCCCGGCCACCCCGTGTCATGCTGTCCTGGCCGAGCGAGCG
>DAIEJF010000279.1 GCA_027351005.1 Paracoccaceae bacterium
TGGCGTCGCGGACGCTGGCCTATGGCGGTTCGGGGACCGCGTCGGCCGATTTCGGCAACGCAACGGGCATCACGCGTCTGGCGCTGTCGGATGTCAGTGCCTCGGGATCATCGGGTATCGCCCTTGGCAGCGTCAACTACACGCCCGCCCCCGGCAGTTCCAACCCGCCGTCGCCCCCGCCCGGCCCGTCGCCCGCGCCTGCATCCGCGCCGGTGCCGCGCAGCCTCGACTTCGGCGCGTTTCCCGCGGGATCGCGCAGCAGCCCGGTGCAATTCAAGGACGTGATCGTTGCCGGGTTGAACAACTCGGACCTGTACGTCTACCATTCCGGGGATTACGGGATGCCCACCGGCGGCGGCGTCTGTGCGCTGTCCACAAGCTTTACCTGCACCGGCGATCTGGAGTTTGCGTTCCTCGTCCCGATCTCGGGGCTGACCTTCAACGGCTACTTCGCCACCCCGTCCGTTTCGGTTCTGGTCTCGCTGTTCTCGGGCAGCACGCTGCTGACCAGCCAGCAGTTCTGGGGCAATGACACGGGCACGATCCTGTTCGACTTCTCGACCTTCCAGAAGATCGACCTGGTGACCATCCTTGACCGCAGCAACGCGCAGACCAAGGGCATGGCCTTCGGCAACTTCCAGTACACCTACTGGCAACCGCCGCAGGCAAGCGTGCCGCCGGCCGCCGTGCCGCTGCCGGGAAGCGGGGCCATGATCTTCACGGGGCTGATTGCCGGCCTTGCCCTCGGCGTAGGCGCGCGCCGCAACGCCCGGCTGAAGATCGGGGCCGCGTGATGCGGCGCGTTGCGGTCGCGCTGGCCCTTCTGGCGGTGACCGTGGCGCTTCCTGCCACCGCGGCAGACGACCAGTCGGGCGTGATCGTGGCCGTCGACCCATCGGCGCAGCTCATCACCGCGGGCGCCGCCCGCAAGGCCGACGTCGGCGACGCTGTCCCCACGGGATCGGTGATCCAGACGGGGCCGACCGGCCGCGTGCAGGCCCAGTTTCCCGACGGAACGAAGATCGTGGTGGGGCCGAATTCCACCATGACGATCGACGATACGCTTTTCGCGCCGAGCGGGGTCGCCCAGAGCTTCCAGGTGTCCGCGATCGGCGGGGCGTTCCGGTTCATCACCGGCGCAAGCCCTAAGAAGGTCTACAAGGTGTCGACCCCGCTGGCCACGATGGGGGTGCGGGGCACCGCCTTCGACTTTGCGGTCAGCGGCGGGGCTGCGACGCATCTTCTGGTCTACGAAGGCAGCGTCAAGTTCTGCGCGCAGTCCGACCGCTGCGCCATCGTGCCGGGCGGGTGCCACGCGGTTTCGGTCGACCGCAGACAGGATTTTTCTCAGCCGGCCTCGGTGGACGAAAAGCTGAAGCTGCTTGGCAGCGTCTTCCCGCTGGAGGCAGCCCAGCAGCGCCTGAACCCCGCGTTCCGCACCGATGTCGGTGGTTGCGACAGCGCCGCGATGATCGCGCTGCCCCCCACCGCAAGCGAGGCGGCCAAGGATGCCGATCGCCCGGATCACGGCGGGTCCTCCGCAGGAGGCCGGTCGGGGAATCCTGCCGAATGATCGGCGCGGGCGAGATCTGCGGCATCGGGATCCCGGATGATCCGGCCCCGCACTGCGCAGCCGTCCGGACGAAGGCGCGGCCCGGCGGCGTCCGGTCTTGAGACGCCGTCTGCTTGCCCTGTCGTTTGCCCTGCTTGCCGCGCTGGTCGTCCTGCGCATTGCCGACCCGTGGCCGGTCAAGGTGATGCGCGATACCTATTTCGATGCGCTCCAGCGCATCCTGCCGCGGGCCTATGTGCCTGAACCTGTCCGTGTCGTGCTGATCGACGACGCCTCGCTGAAGGCCTTCGGCCAGTGGCCCTGGGCCCGCAGTCGGCTGGCGGAACTGAACCGCCGACTTGCCGAACTCGGGGCTGTCGCGGTCGTCTATGACATCCTCTTTTCCGAACCCGACCGGCTGTCACCCTCGCGGCTTCTCGAGGATCCGACCGTCCACGCCGCGCTCGGGTCGGCCTCGCTCGGGCGGCTTCAGAACCTGGATTACGACGCGGCCTTCGGGCAGGCGATGTCCGATGTCCCGACGGTGCTGAGCATCGCGGACGCAGGCGACGGAGGTGTGCCGCCGCCCGCGCCCAAGGCGGGACTTGTCGCCGTGGGCAACGATCCGACCGGCGCGCTGTTCTCGCTGCGGTCTGCCACCCCGGTGTTGCCGGTCCTCGACTCGGCTGCGGCGGGGCGGGGCGCGGTGAATGTCGACCCGACTGGCGGTGGCGATGTGATCCGGGCGGTTCCGCTTCTGTGGCGCAGCGCCGCGGGCATCCAGCCCAGCCTGTCGCTCGAGGCGCTGCGGGTCGCGATGGGGCAGAAGACGGTGGTTCTTTTCGGCGCGAAGGATGGTACCGGCCTCAGCGGGGTGCGCGTGGGCCAGGTGATCGTTCCGACCACGCGCGAGGGCCTTGTCTACCTGCATTACCGCCAGTCCCGCCCCGATGACTTCATCTCGGCCCTGAAGGTCCTGCAGGGCGGCGCCGACCCGGGCCTGCAAGAGGCCCTGCAGGGCAGCGTCGTGTTTGTCGGCGCCTCGGCATCGGGACTGACCGACATCCGCACGACCGTTCTGGGCGAGCAGGTTCCGGGTGTCGCGATCCATGCGCAGATGCTGGAGCAGATGTTGACCGGCACGTTCCTTCGGCGCAGCGACACCATCGCGGGGATCGAAATCCTCGCCCTTGTCGCGGTGGGGGCGGTGGTGCTTTCGACGATGAGCATCGCGGGCCCGCTGGTTGCGCTGTTCGCCGCCGGGGCGGCCGGGGCCGTGACGCTGGGCGCAAGCTGGTATGCCTATGCGCGGCTTGGGCTGCTGTTCGATGCCAGCTTTCCTCTTCTCGGCGGGTTCGCGGCCTTTTCCGGCGTCGCGATGTTCCGCTTTGTGGTCGCGGACCGCGAACGTCGCGCGATCCGCCGATCCTTTTCGCGCTATGTCTCGCCCGAGGTGCTGGGCGAGCTTGACCGGCGCGGGCACAAGCTGGCGCTCGGGGGCGAGGTCCGCGAGATCACCGTGATGTTCAGCGACATCCGCAATTTCACGCCACTCAGCGAGACGATGCCGGCACCCGCGCTGGTGGCGATGCTGAACACGCTGTTCACGGACCTGTCGGCCGAGATCCTGGGCACCTCGGGCACGATCGACAAGTACATCGGCGACGAGATCATGGCCTTCTGGAACGCCCCGCTTGCCACCGCGGGGCATGAGCGAAAGGCCTGCCTTGCCGCGCTGGGGATGCGCGCGGCGCTTGACCGGTTCAACCGTGATCGCGCGGCGCAGGGGCTGGCGCCGATCGAGATCGCCGTGGGGCTTGATGCGGGGGTGGCCTGCGTGGGCAACATCGGATCAAGCGACCGCTTCAACTATACCGCCATCGGCGAGACGTTGAACGTTGCGGCGCGGACGCAGACCGCCTGTCGGCGTGTCGGCTGCGATATCCTGGTGACCGAAGCGGTCGCCCGCGCCGCCTCGGGCCTGGCCTTCCTGCCCGCGGGGCAGATTGCGCTGAAGGGGGTGTCGGACAGGATCGCGGTCTGCATCCTGCTGGGCGGCGAGGCGGTCGCCGCATCCCCCGGTTATGCCGAACTCGCCACCGCGCATCGCGCGCTTGTTGCCGACATCGCCACGGACCCACCGGACATGTCGCGGCTGGCCGCGGTAAGGCGGCTTGCCGTCGCGGTCGAGCCCCGGCTTGCTGCCGTCTATGACGCCCTTCCGGGGAGGCTTGCCGATTTTTCGGGGCAGGGTCAGACGCCCGCTGCGCCGTGAGAGGAGACGCGGTGGGGGGCGTTCATCCTGCCGCGGCTGCGGGACCGGCCCGGGGGCAGGGCGCGTTTCAGGGGCCGCGCGTGATGCGGAAGTCGCAGGACGTGGCGCCAGGCTGGGCGCAGCAGGCGGTTTCGCGGCAGATGCAGTCAGGGGCGACGAGTTCGGCGTAAAGGTGCTGGAACACGGCCGCGTGCCAGTGGCAGATCGGACGATCGCTCGTCTCGCCGCGCACCAGCGGGTTCGCCTGGATGCGGAAATGCCAGGGCCCGGCCGCCACGAACCGCCCCGAACCGGCAAAGGTCCAGGCGTGGCGCGCGATGGCGCGGGCCAGAAGCGGCGCCGCCAGGGCCGGGGGCGCCAGCCGCAGAAGCGCCTGCGCGGGCGCCGGAATCCGGTGGGCCAGGATGTAGTCGGCCGTCCGCCGCCCGGCTTCGGCGGCCCAGTCGGGCGCCTCGGCAGGTCGGCTGGCGCGCAGGGCCCGGTGCAGGCCCGCGGCTTCGGATTCGGGGATCATCGCCGCGCCATCGGGCAGATGGGCCAGCCCCGCGCGGGCGATCAGCGCGTCGCGCTGCGCGCGCCCGGCGTGCCGCTCGACCACCGGAAGAAGCTGCAGGATCGCGTTGGGGCCGATCAGGCCCGCCCCCGCTGCCGCCTCAGGCATCGGGCATGCGGAACGCGCCGCCCCCGCAGGG
>DAIEJF010000285.1 GCA_027351005.1 Paracoccaceae bacterium
CGGGATGGGAAAATCCACCACGGCGGGGTTCTTCCGCGCCGCGGGTGTACCGGTCTGGGATGCCGATGCCACGGTGCACCGTCTCTATGGCGCCCACGGTGCGGCCGTACCGCTGCTGGCGGCGGCCTTTCCCGGCGTGACAGGCGCCGAGGGCGTGGATCGCGCCGCGCTGAAGGCGGCGATCGCCGCCGACCCGAAGGCCCTGCCCCGGATCGAGGCGCTGGTGCATCCGCTGGTCGCGGCCGACCGCGCCGCCTTCATTGCCGCCCATGCCGCGGCGCCGCTCTTGCTGCTGGATATTCCGCTTCTGTTCGAAACCGGCGCCGAAGTGGGGCTGGATGGCACGCTTGTCGTGTCGGCCCCGCCCGAGGTACAGCGCGCCCGGGTGCTGGCCCGCCCCGGCATGACGCCCGCGCATCTTGATGCCATCCTGGCCCGCCAGATGCCCGATGCCGAAAAGCGCCGCCGGGCGACCTGGGTGATCGAAACCACGACGCTGGACGCCGCACGGGCCGCCGTGCAAGACCTGATCCGCACCATCGGAGCCCGCAATGCGTGAAATCGTTCTGGATACCGAAACCACCGGGTTCGAGCCGACCGAAGGGCATCGTATCGTCGAAATCGGGGCGGTCGAGCTGATGAACCACATGCCCACCGGGCGCACCTATCATCAGTACATCAACCCCGAACGTCCCATGCCCACCGAAGCCTTCGAGGTGCACGGGCTGGGCGACGAATTCCTGCGCGACAAGCCTCTGTTCCGCGCCGTCGCACGGGCCTTTCTGGACTTCATCGACACCGCCCCGCTGGTCATTCACAACGCGGCCTTCGACATCAAGTTCCTGAATGCGGAGCTGGGATGGCTGAACCTGCCGCAGATCGCGCCCAGCCGTGCCATCGACACGCTGCTGATTGCGCGGCAGAAGTTTCCGGGCTCGCCCGCCTCGCTCGATGCGCTCTGCCGCCGGTTCGGGATCGACAATTCCGCGCGCGAAAAGCACGGCGCGCTGCTGGACAGCGAGATCCTGGCCGAAGTCTATCTGGAGCTGATCGGCGGCAGGCAGCCCGATTTCGGCCTGGCCCCCGTTGCCGCGCGCACCTCTGCAGGCCCTGCCCCGGCAGACTGGCGCCCCCGGCCACGGCCTGCGGCCCTGCCGCCGCGCCTGACCGAGGAAGAGGCCGCCGCCCATGCCGCCTTCGTGACGGGGCTGGGCGACGGCGCGTTCTGGCTCAAGCGCGGCTGAGCGTCACGATACCATCTGCGGCTGTTCGCTGCGCCGCGACAGTTCCTGGCGGTAAAGCGCAAGGAAATCCACCACGTCGAGGTTCAGCTGCGGGAAGCCGCCATCGGTCGTCATGTCCGACACGATCCGGCGGACATAGGGGAACAGCTGGCGCGGGCATTCGATCAGCAGGAAGGGGTGAAGCTGATCCTCGGGGATGCCCTCGATGTGGAAGATCCCGCCGTATTCCAGTTCCAGCAGGAACAGCACTTCCTGCGTGTTCCGGTTGGTCGACGTGACACGGTATTTGGTGATGACCTCGAACTGGTGATCGACCGGGCGGCGGCGGGCGTCAAGGCTCACCTGAACCTGGATCTCGGGGCTGACTTCCCCACCCTGCAGCCCCTTCTGCGCCACGACGTTTTCAAACGACATGTCGCGGATGAACTGCGCAAGGATCTGCATGCGGACCTGCTGGCCCCCGTCGGTATCGGTATCGGCCATCGCAACCTCCTGTGGAACGCCGTTCTGCTTTGGCGCCTTCTCTAGCAGGTGGTTCCGCCCGTCTCAATGGCGCCCGCGACGGGGTGCCTAATGCTGGGTCCAGCCCGACGGGCGGTGGGTCGGCCGCTTCGGCGGCTCGATCTCGGTGAAATCGCCGTCGATCGTGTCGGTGGGCGACGCACGCCATTGCGTCGCGCCGGATTGCCGCAGGATCACCGTGCCGGTCATGTTCCGCGCGGCATAGGCCATCACAAGCCCGCGCACCGGCGCAATCAGCAGCAGAAGCCCGATGGCGCTGGTCAGAAACCCCGGGATCAGCAGCAGGACACCTGCCAGAAGCTGCAGCACGCCATGCGCCATCCCCTGGGCAGGGTCGCGCATCTGCTGAAGCGCGCGCGTCACCTCCTGCGCGGTGGTGCGGCCCAGCACCCGCAGGACCGAATAGCCCAGAAGGCTGCTGGCCATCACCAGCAGCAGCGTGATACCCACGCCCAACCAGGCTCCGATCGAGGCGAAAAGCGCGATCTCGATCAGCGGAAGCGCCATGAAAATGACAATGATCGGCATGTGCGACCCCTTTCCGCAGGCCGCTTGGTAGACTTGCGGCAATGCCTGCCCTACATAGGGATGACGGCGCCAAGATAACAACCCCGGCGCCGCCCGAGGATGCGATGAACTCTGCCGTGATCCAGCTTCTGGTGCTTGCCGCCATCGCGGTTTTCCTGATCCTGCGCCTGCGCAGCGTTCTGGGCACCCGCGACGGTTTCGAACGCCCCGTGCTTCCGGTTGCCACCGACCGCCCCGCCGAACGGCTGCGGGTCGAGCCGCCGCGCGCCCCGGGCGCCCCGGATAACGACATCATCGACCACGTCGCCGACGGCTCGGGCGCGGCGCAGGCGCTGGGCGCGATGAAGGCGGCAGAGCCCGCGTTCCGTGTCGGCGACTTCCTGCGCGGCGCGCGCGGCGCCTACGAGATGATCCTGCTGGCCTTCCACCGGGGCGACCTGACGCAGGTGCGCGCGTTCCTTGGCCCGGACGTCGTCCATACGTTCGAAGAGACGATCGCCGCCCGCCACGCCCAGGGCCTGACGGTCGAGGCGACCTTCGTGGGCGTGCGCGAACTGGTGCTGGATGACGCGGTCTACACCGCCGCCACCCGCACGGGGGAAGTGACGGTACGCTTCGTGGGCGAATTCACGCTTGTCGTGCGCGACAAGGATGGCAACGTGGTCGAAGGCAGCCCCAACGAGATCCGTCGCCAGCGCGATGTCTGGACCTTCGCGCGGCAGATGGGCTCTGCCGACCCGAACTGGCAGTTGGTCGCGACCAGCGAATGAGGGGCGTGGCGGACGCCATTGCCCCGATCCTGCTGGCCCTGACCCTTCTGTGCCCCGTGTCGTCCACCGCCGCGCCGCTGACGTACGCCGACCTGCCCGGATGGGAACAGGACGATCAGGCCGCGGCACTGCACGCCTTCATCGCCAGTTGTCCGGCGCTTGCGGAAAAACCTGACTGGGCGGCGGCCTGTGACGCCGCCCCCCACCAGACCGACGCCCGCGCGTTCTTCGAGCACTACTTCCGCCCCGTGCCGGTGCCCACCCGCGGCCCCACGCTGTTCACCGGCTACTACGAGCCGGAACTTCACGCCTCGCCGGTGCGCACCGCGCGATTTGCCTATCCGATCTACCGCAAGCCGCCCGAGCTGAACCCCGGTCAGGTCTGGTACGACCGTGCCACCATCGAGGGGCAGGGCCTTCTGGCGGGGCGCGGGCTGGAACTGGCGTGGCTGGCGGACCCGGTCGATGTGTTCTTCCTGCAGGTTCAGGGCTCTGGCCGTCTGGTGATGCCCGATGGCCATGTGATGCGGGTGGGGTTTGCGGCCAAGAACAACCGCCCCTACCGCTCGATCGGGCGCGAACTGGCAGATCGCGGGGTCTTTCCGGCAGCCCAGATTTCGGCGCGCACGATCCGCAACTGGATCCACGCCAACCCTGCGGACGGCCGCGCCCTGATGTGGACGAACCCGTCCTATGTGTTCTTCCGCCCGGTCAGCCTTGACCCGGCGCTTGGCCCCATTGGCGGCATGGCGGTGCCGGTGACCCCTGGGCGTAGCGTTGCGGTCGACCCGCGCCATGTGCCGCTTGGCGCCCCGGTCTGGATCGACACCGAGGGGAACCAGCCGATGAAACGGCTGATGGTCGCGCAGGACGTGGGCAGCGCGATCAAGGGGCCGGAACGCGCCGATGTCTTTGTCGGCTCGGGTTTTCGGGCGGGAGAGGTGGCAGGCAGCATGCGCGACACCGGCCGGATGTTCGTGCTGATGCCGGTATCTGGGCTGACCCTTGCCAATGCGGATGCGCGGGAATGAGCCGCCGCCGCCCGCGCGACCTGCGCCCCGACGAGGAAGAGCTGTGGTTGCGCGTCGCGCGCACCGCGGCCCCCATGCACCCGCGCCCCCCGCGCCCGCCCGAAGCACAGCCGCCCGCGCCCGCACCGGCCCCGCGCGCGCCCGAGACGGCGCCGTTCCAGATCGGCAGCCGCGTGCCGCATCCGCCGGTGACGTTCGACCTTCGGCAGCCGCTGGGCCATGCGCCGGTGCGGATGGATGCCAAGACCCACACCCGCATGACGCGGGGCAAACTGGCGCCCGAAGCCCGGATCGACCTGCACGGCATGACCGTGGCCGAGGCGCATCCGCGCCTGACCCGCTTCATCCTGGATGCGCAGTCCGACGGTCTGCGGCTGGTGCTGGTGATTACCGGAAAGGGCCGCGGCAGTGACGATTTCGCTGCCGTTCCCCAGCGCAGCGGTGTCTTGCGCCAGCAGGTGCCGCATTGGCTGGCGCTGCCTCCGCTGGGCGCCCATGTGCTTCAGGTGACAGAGGCGCATCTGCGCCACGGTGGCGCCGGGGCCTATTATGTCTACCTGCGGCGGGCGCGCTAGTTGGGGGTGGTCAGCGACGCCGTCGGGTTCAGGATGACCTGCGTTGCGTTCTGCACCGTCAGCACCACGCCAGGCAGCAGGCCGGTGCGGCCGGTGCGGTCATCGGCATAGGCCTTGTCCACGTCGCTGATCCGGCCAAGGATGCGGATCAGCGCGGGCGAGGTGGCCGCCGTGAAATGCCCCACGCCCTCCGAGAAGGCGCCGACCTCGAAGATCGTCAGCTTCAGGTCCGCCACCCGGCTTACATCTTTCAGGTTGCCCAGACGGTGTTTCTGCCCTGTCAGGCGCGCCGACAGTGCCAGCGCCCGATCCTTCTGCGAGGTGAAGATGATGAAGGGCTGCGGCAGCGTGCCGATCCGCAGCGCCTGTTCACGGAACACTTCCACGTCGATATCGGGGGACATCAGAACGACCCCGCCCAGATGGCTCAGCACGGCGGTGTTGCCGTCAAGCTTCATCTGGCGCAGCACCTCCATCACCAGTTCCGCGCCCATCGAATGGCCCAGCAGCACGATGCGTTCAGCCCCGGCCGCGCGCACCTGGTTCAGCAGCCGCTCCAGCCCGTCGCGGGCGAACAGCGCGCTGTCCCGGTCGTAGCCGTAGTTAAGCGGATTGGCGGCCGAGGGCCAGGAATAATGCACCGCGACGCCCGGTACCTGCAGATCGTGGCTGATCTGGGCAATGCGGTAGACACCCTCGGCGAAGGTGTTGTTGAAACCATGCACATAGACCACCGCCTCGCGCTTGCCCGTCGGCTGGGCCCGGATCGCGCGCGCAAGATCGGCCCGGAAGGCTGCGGGCGAGGCGTAGAGCGTCTGATCGCTGGTCAGGAAATCCCTGTGGGGGTCGGGCGGGCCGTATTTCTTCGGAAACGGGATGGTGCCCAGCTTGCGGTCCGGCGGAACCGAGATGTCGAGCTGGACGTAATCTTCCCCCTCCAGCCGGCCGCTGCCGAACTGGCCTGTGGCGGCATCGGGCTTGCGCGTCGTTCCCACGAAGACCGGCACCACCTGCCCCACCTGCGCCGCGGCCGGGTCCATCGTGATGTGCCCGCGCGGGGCGCAGGCAGCAAGCGTCGCAAGCGTCAGGATCAGCGCGATCAGGCGGGTCACGGGTTCATCCGGTCTGGCGTCTTTCCCCACCTAGCGCAGAACGCCGGGTGGGGCCAGCACCGGATCAGAGAACGTATCGGCTGAGATCGGCGCCACGCATCAATTCGCCGAGATTCGTCTCGACAAAGGCCGCATCGACCGAAACGGCTTCGCCGCTGCGGTCGGGGGCGGTGAAGCTCAGCTCTTCGAAGACGCGTTCCATCACCGTGTAAAGCCGCCGCGCGCCGATGTTTTCGACCGTACGGTTCACCTCGGCGGCGATCCGGGCCAAGGCGCGGATCCCGTCATCGGTAAAGCTGACGGTCACGCCCTCTGCCCCCAGCAGCGCGGTGTATTGCCGGGTCAGGGCGTTGTCGGTCTCGGTCAGGATGCGCACGAAGTCATCCTCGGTCAGCGCCGACAGCTCGACCCGGATCGGCAGGCGGCCCTGAAGTTCGGGCAGCAGGTCCGACGGCTTGGCGATGTGGAAGGCGCCCGAGGC
>DAIEJF010000312.1 GCA_027351005.1 Paracoccaceae bacterium
TCCAGGATGTGCGCGGCAAGCCGCCCGGCCGCACGCATCCCGGCGAAATCCTCCGCCTCGTAAATCCGGATGCCGTCCCGGGTTATGCGGCCCCGCGTCTCGTCCACCTTGGCCTCGTTGCTCATATCCTTGCGCCCTAGATAGTAAAACATGCCGCCGATGGCCAGACCCAGCCGCCGCGCCCGATGCGAGCGGGTTTGAAACGGCCCGCGCGGCAGCCTATACCCCGCGGGAACCCCTGACGGAGAGACAGATGGCAAACCCCACCGCCGCGATGCTGGTGATCGGCGACGAGATCCTGTCCGGTCGCACCCGCGATTCGAACATGCACCACCTGGCGCAGGAACTGACGCGCCACGGCATTGTGCTGAAAGAGGCGCGCATGGTGGCCGATGACACCGCCGCCATCGTCGCCGCGGTGAACGCGCTCAGGGCCGCCTACGATCACGTCTTCACCTCGGGGGGGATCGGGCCCACGCATGATGACATCACCGCGGATGCGATCGCCGCGGCCTTCGGGGTGACGATCGGGGTGCGCGACGATGCGCGGGCGATCCTGGCCGCGCATTACGCCACCACCGGAACTGAACTGAACGAGGCCCGCCTGCGGATGGCGCGGATCCCCGATGGCGCGGCGCTGATCGACAACCCGGTCAGCAAGGCGCCCGGGTTCAGCCTTGGCAATGTGCATGTCATGACCGGCGTGCCGAACATCTTCCAGGCGATGGTCGCCTCGGTGCTGCCGACGCTGACGGGAGGCGACCCGCTGCTGTCGCAAAGTCTGCGGGTAATGCGGGGCGAAGGCGAGATCGCGAAGCCGCTGGGCGAATTGGCGGCCGAATTTCCCGACCTGTCCTTCGGCTCTTATCCTTTCGTCCGCGATGGCGTCTACGGCACCAACCTGGTGATCCGGGGCACCGATCCGGCGCGGCTTGATCTGGCGATGGCGCGGCTGACGACGGCGGTGGCCCCGGCATGACCGACCTGGCCGCAGTGCTGGAAGCGACCTGGCCCGCCGCTGCGCTGCATCGGACCGGCGACTGGCTGGTGCGCGAGGGGCAGGGTGGCGGCAAGCGCGTGTCGGCGGCAACCGCCGAAGGCCCGCGCGCGCTGCCCGACATCGCCGGGATGGAGGCCGCGCAGGCCGCGCTGGGCCAGCGGCCGCTGGTGATGATCCGGCCCGGGCAAGAGGCGCTGGACGCAGCATTGGCGGCGCGGGGCTACAGCGTGGTCGATCCGGTGGTGGCCTATGCCGCCCCGGTGGCCGGGCTGGTCGGCGACCTGCCGCCGCTGGCCGCCTTCGACATCTGGCCGCCGCTGGCGATCCAGCGCGAGATCTGGGCCGAGGGGCACATCGGCCCGGAACGGCTGGCGGTGATGGATCGCGTGACGGGGCCGAAGACCGCGCTCTTTGCCCGCAGCAACGACCGGCCCGCGGGCGTGGCCTTCGTGGCCCTCTGCGGCGACACCGCGATGCTGCATGCGCTGGAGGTTCTGCCCGCGCTGCGCCGCCAGGGGGCAGGGCGGCATCTGCTGGTGGCGGCGGCGAACTGGGCCGCGGGGCAGGGCGCGCGGACACTTTCGCTTGTGGTGACGGTCGCCAACACCGGCGCGCGGACGCTCTATGCTTCCCTCGGCATGGGCGTTGTGGGACAGTATCACTACCGCCAGACATGAGTGCCCCGTGACCGACGCCCCGACCGCCCTGAACCTGCCGCCGCTTGACCCGCTGCCCGAAGCGACCGCCCGCTACTTCGCGATCTGCGAGGAGAAGCTGGGGATGGTGCCGAACGTGCTGCGCGCCTATGCCTTCGACGTGGCGAAGCTGAACGCCTTCACCGCCGTGTACAACGACCTGATGCTGGCGGATTCGGGGCTGACCAAGCTGGAACGCGAGATGATCGCGGTTGTCGTGTCGTCGATCAACCGCTGCTGGTACTGCCAGGTCGCGCATGGGGCGGCGGTGCGCACGCTGTCGGGCGACCCGAAACTGGGCGAGGCGATGGTGATGAACTGGCGCGCCATTTCCCTGCCCGCGCGGCAGGTGGCCATGCTGCGCTTCGTGGAAAAGCTGACCGAGGCGCCCGCCCGGATCGAGGAAGCCGACCGCCAGGCCCTGCGCGATGCGGGCTTTGCCGACCGCGACATCTGGGACATCGCGGCTGTGGCGGGGTTCTACAACATGACCAACCGTCTGGCCTCGGCCAGCGACATGCAGCCGAACGACGCCTATCACGGGCAGGCCCGGTGAGACGAGCGGGCTGGTTTGCGGCGGCTCTGGTGCTGCTGCCCCGGCTGGCCGGGGCGCTGGCGCTGGATTTCCCCGCCCCCGCCACGGTGATCGGGCGGCAGGATGCGGCGCTGGGCAGCTATCAGGTGCCGGTGGGCCCCTGGAACGGGCAGCGTGTCGCCGCTGTGGCCGCCGAGGGGCAGATCAGCCAGGTGGCATGGCGGCTGGATGCCGCGACGCTGACCACGCTGCAAATCCTCCAGCCGCTGCGGGTGCAACTGGCGGCGGCGGGGTATCGCGTGCTGTACGATTGCGCGACGGAAGCCTGCGGCGGATTCGATTTCCGCTACGGCATTTCGGTGCTGCCAGAGCCCGACATGCATGTGGACCTGGGCGATTTCCGCTTCCTGTCGGCGGTGCGGGATCGGGCGCAGGGCGGGGCCGATTATGTGACGCTGCTGGTCAGCCACAGTTCGGATGCAGGCTTCGTGCAGGTGACCCAGATCGGCACCGACCCGGTGACGGTGGCGCCGTCGCCCGCCCCCGCCGCGGTGGCGACAGAGGCCGCACCGGTGGCCCCTGGGGATCTGGCGGCGCGGCTTGCCGCGGGGCTGCCGGTGGCGCTGGATGATCTGCGGTTCGACAGCGGCTCGGCCGATCTGACGGCGGGCGAATATGCGTCGCTGGCGGCGCTGGCCGACTGGCTGAAGGCAAACCCCAAGGCTCTCGTGGCGCTGGTGGGTCACACCGATGATTCGGGCACGCTCGATGCCAATATCGCGCTGTCAAAGAAACGCGCGGGTTCGGTGGCCGATCGTCTGGTGAAGGAATACGGGGTCGACCGCGGCCAGCTTGACCCCGAGGGCGCGGGCTACCTGGCCCCCCGGGCCTCGAACCTGACCGAGGCCGGGCGCGAAGCGAACCGGCGGGTCGAGGTGTTCGTGACCGCGACGCCCTAGGCGGGGCGCGGGCGGGCCTGTCTGCGACAGACCCGCGGGCTTACCAGCTGTCAGGGCCCTTGTCGGCGAACTGCCGAGCGAGGAAGTCGATGAAGGCGCGCACCTTGGGTTGGGTGAAGCGGCCCGGGGGATAGACGGCGTAGATCCCCAGAAGATCGACCGGAAGGCCCGGCATCGCCTCTTCCACCAGCCCGTCCCGCATCGCCTGATAGTAGAGGAAGCTGGGCAGGTAGGCGATGCCCAGCCCCGAGATCGCGGCATGCAGCAGCGATTGCCCGTCGTTCACCGTCAGCCAGCCGTTCGACCGCACCTGCCGCTTTTCGCCCGAGGGGGCGGTGATCTTCCAGACGTTGCCATTGGCCTGGTTGGAATAGTGCAGCAGCTTGTGCTCGTTCAGGTCGTCGATCTTTTCCGGGCGGCCGTAGCGCTGGAAATAGCGCGGCGAGGCGATCATCCGCTTTGTCGTTTCGGTCAGCTTGCGGGCGCGCAGCGTGCTGTCTTCCAGATCGCCGATGCGGATCGCCATGTCGAAGCCTTCGGAGATCAGCTCGACATAGCGGTTGTTCAGCACCATGTTCACGGTGATTTCCGGGTATTCCAGCAGGAAATCCCCCAGCACCGGCGACAGCAGGTTCACCCCGAAATCGGTCGCCACCGAGATGCGCAGAAGCCCGGATGGCGCCGTCTGCATCGACGTGACCAGCGCGTCCGCCTCTCCGGCGTCGTTCAGCACCCGTCGGGCGCGGTCGTAATAGGCCAGCCCGATCTCTGTGGGGCTGACCCGCCGCGTCGTGCGGTTCAGCAGCCGCGCCCCAAGGCGGGCCTCAAGCGCAGAGACGTGCTTGGAGACCGCAGATTTCGAGATCCCCATCTTCTTGGCCGCATCAGTAAAGCCGCCTTGGTCCACCACAGTGGCAAAGGCTTCCATCTCGGTCAGTCTGTCCATTGTGCACCTTAAGCGTACTCTGCACCCGCTGGGCCCGTTATTGGAGCCAATTCAGGCAAGATTGCGGAGGCCACCCGGCAATCCTGCGGTTTTCCCCAACAGCGTTAAGGCGAAATGCAACCCAAGGTTGCTTTTTGGATCAGAGCGTCGCCGCGACGCGTGTGCCCTGATCGATCGCGCGTTTGGCATCCAGTTCCGCAGCCACATCGGCACCGCCGATCACCTGCGCGGGGATGCCCGCCGCCGCCAGCGCGTCGGCCAGCCCGCGCGCCGACTCCTGTCCGGCACACAGCACGACGGTATCGGCGGGAATCATCTCGGGGCGTTCCTGCGCGGGGCCGTGGGTCACCTGAAGGCCGGCGGGGGTGATGGCGGCATAGTTGACCCCGCCGATCATCGCCACGCCCTTCATCTGCAAGGTCGCGCGGTGGATCCAGCCGGTCGTCTTGCCAAGGCCGCGCCCCGGCTTTTCCGCCTTGCGCTGCAACAGCGTGATCTGGCGCGCGGGCGGCCGGGGCTGCGGGCCTTCGGGGGCAAGCCCGCCGGGGGCCGCCGCCGGGTCGGTCACCCCCCATTCGCGCCGCCAGAGCGCAGGGTCCACCGTGGGGCTTTCCGCCTCGGCCAGATAGGTCGCCACGTCAAAGCCGATGCCGCCCGCGCCGACGATGGCGACGCGCGCGCCCACAGGGGCGCCGCGCAGCACCTCGTCATAGCGCAGGACCCGCGCGCCGGGCTCCACCGGGATGCCGGGGTCGCGCGGGGTGACGCCGGTCGCCACGATCACCTCATCGAAGCCGGACAGGGTGTCCACCGTCGCCTCGGTGTTCAGGCGCAGCGTGATGCCGGATGTCGCGACCATGGTCGAAAACCACGCGATCAGCCCGTGGAACTCTTCCTTGCCTGGCACCCGCTTGGCCAGGTTCAACTGCCCGCCGATCTCGGCCGCGCGGTCGAACAGCGTCACGCGGTGCCCCCGTTCGGCGGCCGTCAGCGCCGCCGCAAGGCCCGCAGGCCCGGCGCCCACAACCGCGACGCGCTTCTGCAAAGGCGCGGGGGTGATGACCAGCGTCGTCTCGTGCCCCGCGCGCGGGTTCACGAGGCAGGTGGAAATCTTGCCCGAGAAGGTGTGATCCAGGCAGGCCTGGTTGCAGGCGATGCAGGGCGCGATCTGGGCCGCCCGTCCCTCGGAGGCCTTGCGCACGAAATCCGGGTCGGCCAGGAAGGGCCGCGCCATGCTGACCATATCGGCACAGCCCTGGGCCAGCACCTCTTCGGCCACCTCGGGCGTGTTGATCCGGTTCGAGGTGATCAGCGGAATGCCGACCTGGCCCATCAGTTTCTTCGTGACCCAGGCGAAGGCCGCGCGGGGGACCGAGGTCGCGATGGTCGGCACCCGCGCCTCGTGCCAGCCGATGCCGGTGTTCAGGATGCTGGCACCCGCGGCCTCGATCGCCTTGGCAAGCCGCACCACCTCGTCAAAGCTCTGCCCCTGGGGCACCAGGTCGATCAGGCTGATGCGGTAGATCAGGATGAAATCCGGGCCCACCGCGGCGCGCACGCGCTTGACCACCTCCACCGGCAGGCGCATGCGGCTTTCATAGTCGCCCCCCCAGCGGTCGGTGCGGCGGTTGGTGTGCAGCGACAGGAACTCGTTCAGCAGGTAGCCCTCCGATCCCATCACCTCGACCCCGTCATACCCGGCCTCGCGGGCACGGGCGGCGGCGGTGGCGAAATCGGCGATCTGCTTTTCGATCCCGGCCTCGTCCAGTTCGGCGGGCGCGAAGGGCGAGATGGGCGACTTGATCGCCGAAGGCGCCACGCAGTCCTTGCCGTAGGCATAGCGCCCGGCGTGCAGGATCTGCATCGCGATCCGCCCGCCCGCGTCATGCACCCGGTCGGTGACCATCCTGTGGTTGGCGATGTCCTGTGCCGTGAAGAGCCCCGCGGCGCCGGGAAAGACGCCGCCTTCGCGGTTCGGGGCCATGCCGCCCGTGACCATCAGCGCCACGCCGCCGCGGGCGCGGGCGGCGTAGAATTCCGCCACCCGGTTCCAATCCCCCGTCTCTTCGAGGTTGGTATGCATCGACCCCATGAGCACGCGGTTGGGCAGCGTGACATGGCCAAGGTTCAGCGGGGCAAGCAGGTGCGGGTAAAGCGTCATGGCGGTCCTCCCGCCCGCGATCCTGACGGGGCGGGCCGCGACTGTCACGCCCAACGCTGCGTCAGGGCCTTGTTGCCCGGCGCCGCGCTGCCTAACGTGGCCGCCGGGGAGGACGTCATGGCAGAGTGGGATTACATCATCGTCGGCGCCGGATCGGCCGGCTGCGTGCTGGCCAACCGGCTGAGCGAGGACGGCCGCCGCCGCGTGCTGCTGCTGGAGGCGGGGGGAAAGGACACCTATCCCTGGATCCACATTCCGATCGGCTATCTCTACTGCATCGGCAACCCCCGGACCGACTGGATGTTCCGCACCGCGCCGGAACCGGGGCTGGGGGGGCGGACGCTTCTGTACCCGCGGGGCAAGGTGCTGGGCGGGTGTTCCTCGATCAACGGGATGCTCTATCTGCGCGGGCAGGCCGCCGACTATGACGGTTGGCGGCAGATGGGAAACACCGGTTGGGGCTGGGACGACGTTCTGCCCTATTTCCGCAAGTCCGAGGATTACTTCGGCGGGGCCTCGGCGCATCACGGCGCAGGTGGCGAATGGCGGGTGGAACAGCAGCGGCTGCGCTGGGACATCCTGGATGACTGGATGGCCGCGGCGGTGGCGGAGGGCATTCCGGCCAGCGACGATTTCAACACCGGCGACAACGAGGGCGTGGGCTATTTCAAGGTGAACCAGCGGGGCGGCTGGCGGTGGAACACCGCCAAGGGCTTTCTGCGCCCCGCGGCGGGCCGGGCGAACCTGCGGGTGGAAACCCATGCCCAGGCGGAACGGCTGATCCTTGACGGGCGGCGCGTCGTGGGGGTGCGCTTTCGCCAGAACGGCGCGCTGCGGGAAGAACGGGCGGCGGCCGAGGTGATCCTCAGCGCCGGTGCCATCGGCTCGCCGCAGATCCTGATGCTGTCAGGGATCGGTCCCGCGGCGCATCTGCAGGACCACGGGATCGAGGTGGTTCACGCGGCCGAGGGGGTGGGCGGCAACCTGCAGGACCATCTGCAACTGCGCTGCGCCTACAAGGTGACGGGCGCGACGACGCTGAACACCATGGCGGGGTCGCTGCTGGGCAAGGCGCGGATCGGGCTGCAATATGCCCTGACGCGATCGGGCCCGATGTCGATGGCGCCAAGCCAGCTTGGCGCCTTCGCCAGATCGGCCCCGGGTGTGGCCACGCCCGATCTGGAATATCACGTCCAGCCGCTGAGCCTCGATGCCTTCGGGGAAGACCTGCACGACTTTCCGGCCATCACCGCCAGCGTGTGCCACCTGCGCCCCGAAAGCCGGGGCACGGTGCGGCTGGCCGGCCCCGACCCGATGGCGGCGCCGGTGATCCAGCCCAATTACCTGTCGACCCCCGGCGACCGTCTAACGGCGGCGCGGGCGATCCGGCTGACGCGGCGGATCATGGAGCAGGCGCCGATGGCAAGATACCGCCCCGAGGAATTCCGCCCCGGTGCCGCCGCCCAGAGCGATCACGACCTGGCCGAGGCCGCAGGCAAGATCGGCACAACCATCTTTCACCCGGTTGGAACCGCCCGGATGGGGGTCGATCCGGGGGCCGTCGTCGATCCGTCGCTGAAGGTGAACGGGATCGACGGGCTCAGGGTGGTCGATGCCAGCGTGATGCCCGCGATTACCAGCGGAAACACGAATTCACCCACCATCATGATCGCGGAAAAGGCTGCGGCGATGATCCGGGGGGAAGGGGCTGGGCACCCTTTGCGGTAAGAAACGGGGCGGACGGGCGCCGCGCCTCCCCCCCGGTCCGGGGGCCAGCGCGAAGCGCCCCCGGGCCAGCGCCCGACCGCCCGGACGGGCGGGCGCTTCGGGAGCGTCGGGGGCGGGCTCACCCTCACGAGATGCCGCGCCATAAAGCGCAGACCTTCGCCCGCTCGGCGCCCACCCGCGGTCGGGCGCGGGCCCTGTGCGGGGAGAGACAGGGTGGCCGGGCGCCACGCCCGGTGTGGGGCCCCCAGCGCCGGTGTCAGGCCCGAGGCTCTGACAGCATCTCGCGCACCAGCGGGATCACCCGGGTGCCGTAAAGTTCCACCGACCGCATCAGCTGCGCATGGGGCATCGGCCCCGAGGCATATTTCAGGTCGAACCGGCCCAGCCC
>DAIEJF010000005.1 GCA_027351005.1 Paracoccaceae bacterium
CGGCGGCGGCTGGCGGGTGGCTGCCACAGAAGCTCGGTAGAGACCCCGCCGAACATCTGTTCCAGATAGCCCGCCGTCACCCGGCCGAAGAGGTTCGGGCCCGGCCGGGTGTACCAGGCCAGTTGCAGCGACTCGAGCGCCGGATCGCCTTCGGCGTTGTAGAGCGCGAAATCCGAGCGGACATGCGGCAGTTGCGAGTTTGACGCCCGGGTCGTCTGGTCAAGGTTGCCGAACGCCTTCTTGGTGACCGACCCCGACAGGATCAACCCCTGCGCCAGCGTGTAGCTGCCCGACAGCCGCAGCCCGAAATCGGCCCGCAGCGGGTTGTCCGGATCGAAGATCGAGATCCGGCTGTAGGGCGTCAGTGCCCACGACAGCTTCGGATAAAGCCCTACCCCACGGGCGGCGGTTGCGGGCAGCGGATCAGGCAGACCCAGATCGGAATGGCCGCGCAGAAGCAGGTCGCCGTTCGGCGCGAATTCGTATCGTTCCAGATCGGTCCGGCGGATCGTGACCTGCGACACCGGCATCCCGTTCGCCATCGGCACGATCTTGAACGTCTCGACCGAGGCCGGCATCGTCTGGCTCAGCACCCGCGCGGCGCGGCCGATGGCCTGCGCGCCCGAATCGTAGACCGGGTTGATGATCCGCAGCTCTGCCGTATCCGGGGTGACGGCCAGCGCATCCAGCTCCAGCCCCTGGCTCTTGAGCTGTCGCGCCACATTGTCGCGCAGGATCGTGACGGCATCCGGCTGGCGGATCCAGTCGGGCGACCAGGCGTCGGGGTTGGCGGCCTCGGGCGGGCGCACCGCAACCGGAACCGGCGCCGGGCCCATCAGGCTGCTCGGCCGTGTGGCAGGATCGATCGAAACCTGCAGGCTGACCCCGATCTTCGCGCCGTAAAGCTCGTACAGCCCGATCCGCGTCGAGGGCGTCAGAGCATATTCGACTCCCAGATTGATAGGTGATCTGCGGTCAAACAGCGCCTTCCCGGTTTCCTGGGCATAGGCGTCGGACGAATATTCCGCCTTGAAGGTCAGCCGGTCGTTCACCTGCCAGGCCAGCCCGCCAAACGGCGCCACCGGGCCGTGGAACCATTGCTTGACGTTGGCCTGCCCCGTGGTTGCCAGATTGCCATGCGGCGCGCGCGTCCCGAAGGTTGATGCGATCGCGCCGTAGCTTCCCAGCCGTCCCCAGCCGAGGCCAAGGGTGAAGGCCAGCGCAGGCGTCACATGCTTGGTCGCCACCAGATACTCGGCCGACATCAGGTCGGTGCCGATGAAATCCTGCAGGCCCAGCGTCACCGATGGCACATAGCGGCCTTCGTCGACCAGATGGAACCGCAGGTCAAAGCTGCGGTCGTAATAGGTGGTCGGAAAGCTGGTGTTGAACCGCCGCATGCTGCTGTAGCGGAAGGTCCCCGACATCCAGGGGGTGATCTGAAAACCCAGAACCCCACGGCTGATGCCCGCAAAGCTGCTGACACTGGCCGTTACCTGACCGTCAGGCGCGGTTTCTGCCGACGGCATGTCGATCAGACCGGGAACGCCCCAGAAGCTGAGGCTGGGAGACGTACCGACGCCGTCGGCCCGTGCCGCACGGACCCCTGGGATGGCCGTGGCCAACAGAAAGGCCCCGAGAGAAAGCGAATACAGTCGCCAAAATCGCATCTACGCCTCACCTTTTCAGCAGACCTTACGGACCTGCGGCGGGCGCCACAACCGCTTTGCCGCCGACCTCCGGGAACCCGCCCGACTGTGGCGCACCCGCCACCCGAGGCGGCATCGATTCAGGACGAATTAACCAATACGGACCTATCGTTCAGGCATGCCCTGCGAGGTTCCCATGCGACATGCCCCCGATGATCTGCCGACCCTGGCCCGCGCAAGGCATCTGGCCCGGCACGCACCGCCCCGACCCGGCGACGAGGTGACGATCCTGTTGGCGCTGCACAACGGCGCCCGCTTCATCACCGATCAACTCGATAGCCTGGCGGCCCAAACCCATGGCGCCTGGCGGCTGGTGGTCAGCGATGACGGCTCGACCGATGACGGGCCGTTGCAGGTCCTGCGCTGGGCCGTGCGCCACCCCGGCCACGATGTCCGGCTGATTCCGGGGCCTTGCCGGGGCTTTGCGGCAAACTTCCTGCGGCTTCTGTCGGCGGTGGGGCCGGACGCCCGGATGGTGGCCTTTGCCGATCAGGACGATGTCTGGTTGCCCGGCAAGCTCAGCCGTGCCGTCGACCGCCTGGCGATGGTGGAGGAACGGACGCCCGCACTTTACTGCAGCCAGACGTGGATCTGCGACGCGCGGCTGGACCGACCGCTGCGATCCCGGCTGTGGAAACGGCCGCCATCGTTCCGCAATGCGCTGGTGCAGAACATCGCGGCGGGCAATACGATCGTGCTGAACCACGCGGCGCAGCGCCTTCTGCGGGCGGCCGCCCGGCGGGTGCAGGACGTGGCCGCGCATGACTGGTGGGCCTATCAGGTGGTCAGCGGTGCGGGGGGCGTGATCCTGCCGGACGAGGTGCCGAGCCTGCTCTACCGCCAGCATGACGCCAATGCCATCGGGGCCAGCCGCGGCTTGCGCGCCATGCTGCGCCGCGGTCGGGTCGTTCTGACCGGCACCTATCGCGACTGGAACGCCATGAACATCGCCGCGCTGCACCGGGCCACGCCCTACCTGACCCCGGAAAGCCGCGCGCTGCTGGCCGAATTCGCACAGGCCCGGGCGGCGCCCGGCCCGCGCTGCGCCAGCCGACTGGGCCGGGCGGGCCTGCGCCGCCAGACCTGGATCGGCACCGCCGCGCTCTGGGCCGCGGCAAGCGTCGGGCTGGTCTAGCGGGCGCCAGCCTTGCGATTGTCGGACCGCTTGCCTAACCATGCATCAAGGGCCGGGTCGGGGCCCCGGGTAGCGTATCAGTCATGAACATCCTTTTCGTGCACCAGAACATGCCCGGCCAGTATCGCGAGATGCTGGCCTGGCTGGCCGCGCAGGGCGAACACCGGATCCTGTTCCTGACCCAGCGAAAGGACGCGGTGCCGATCAAGGGCGTGACGGTTGCGCGCTATGTGCCGCACCGCAAGCCCGCGAAGGACGCCTATGCCCTGTCGCGCTACTTCGAGGAGTGCATGGGCGCGGGCTACGGCGCCTACCTGGCCTGCCGCCAGATACAGGACCAGGGGTTCAAGCCCGATCTCGTGCTGGGCCATGTCGGCTGGGGAGAGCTGACCTTCCTCAAGCAGGTCTGGCCCGATGTGCCGATCCTTGGATACTGGGAATATTATTTCCTGTCGGAAGGCGGCTCGGTCGGCTTCGATCCGGAATTTCCCGCCACGGACACGGCGCGGCAGGTCAGCCTGGCGCGCAACGCGGTGAATCACCTCTGCCTGCCGATGATCGATCTGGGCCAATGCCCGACTAACTGGCAGATGCAGACCTATCCGGCCGAATTCCGCGCCCGCAGCTATGTCTGTCATGACGGCATCCGCACCGACCGGCTGATGCCCGACCCCACCGCCCGCGTGAACCTGGCGCGTCTGGACCGCACCGTCGGGCGTGAGGACGAGGTGTTCACCTACATGGCCCGCAACATGGAGCCGACGCGGGGCTTCCACGTCTTCATGCGCGCCCTGCCCCGGATCCTTGCTGCGCGCCCGCAGGCCCGCGCCCTGATCATCGGCGGCAACGACGTCTCCTACGGTGCCGAAAGCGACGCGCCCGGCGGCTATCGCGGGCAGATGGAACGCGAACTGGGCGACACGCTTGACTGGAGCCGGGTGCATTTCCTGGGCCGCCTGCCCTATGTGGATTATGCCCGTGTCGTTCAGCTCAGCCGCTGCCACATCTACCTGACCGTGCCGTTCGTCCTGTCCTGGTCGCTGATGGAGGCGATGGCGATGGGTGCGACCATCGTCGCGTCCGACACCTCCCCGGTGCGCGAGATGATTACCGACGGCAACACCGGCCTTCTGGTCGATTTCCTGTCGCACGAGGCGCTGGCCCGCCAGGTGATTGACGTGCTGGAACGCCCGGACGATTACGCCGCGCTGGGCCCCGCCGCGCGAGCCCATGTCATCGAACATCACGACTTCCTGACCCGGACGCGGGCGCAGCATCTGGCGCGGATGAACAGTCTGGTGCCCCGCGCCAAGGCGATCCGGATCTGACGCGGGGGCGCGGCGTCCGTGGGGCGGGGCGCCCGCGCTCTTGCGTTTTCCGAGGCATCGGCACATCTGTCGGGCATGAGCCTGTTTTCGTTCCTCCGTCGCCGGACATCCGCCGGGGCTGCGTCTCAATCCGCGCCGCGCGGCCCGGTCGTGTTCGATCCGCCGCAACCCGACCACCCCGTCTATGTGGTGGGCGACATCCATGGCCGGATCGATCTGCTGGACCGCCTGCTTGCGCTGATCGAGACCGATGCCGCCACGCTGGAGCAACCCGCCGCCCCGATGCTGGTGCTGGTGGGTGACTACATCGACCGCGGCGACGACAGTGCCGCGGTTCTGTCGCGGGCCTTCGCGCTGCAGACCGAACGGCCGGACAGCGTGGTCTGCCTGATGGGCAACCACGAAAAGATGATGCTCGATTTCATCGACACACCCGACAGGGGGCCGCGCTGGCTGCGCAACGGCGGCTTGCAGACGTTGATGAGCCTTGGGCTGGGCGGTATCCTGGCCGACGGCACGAGCGAAGAGGAACTGGCCGCGCTGTCGGTCGACCTTCACCGCGCGCTGCCTGACGGGATCGAGGACTGGCTGCGCGGCCTGCCCCTGGTCTGGAACAGCGGCAACCTCTGGGTCACCCACGCGGGGACCGATCCGTCGGTCGCGATGCCGGACCAGACACGGCGGGTGATGCTCTGGGGGCATCGCGATTTCAATGCGGTTCCGCGCCAGGATGGCCAGTGGGTCGCGCACGGCCATTTCGTCTTCGACACGCCCAGCGCGAAGGACGGGCGCATCGCCACCGATACCGGGGGCGTCTACACCGGTCGGCTGACCGCGGCACGGATCCTTCCCGGCGCGGTCAGCTTCCTGTCCACCTGAGCCCCCGGCAACGTCAGGGGCCCGCATCGTGCCGCGCCCTCAGACCTCGTCGTAATACTTCGACTTGTAGGCATCGTAGCCATACTGGCCGCCGTAGCCGTAGCGTTTCATCTGCTTGCTGTCGACCTGGTTCAGGACAAGGCCATCGACCTCGACACCAACCGACGAGAACATCTCGATCCCCTGACGCAACTGGGTGCGGGTGGTGTCATCCCATTTCACGGTGTAGATGATCGCATCGGCATGCCGCGCGATCACGCGGGCATCCGGCACCGCCAGCACCGGCGGCGTGTCGATCAGCACGAAGTCGTAATGTTCACGCAGCATCGCGATAAGCCGCGCGAACTTTTCCGACGCGAAGATATCCGCCGCATTCACATTGGCCTTGGCCGCAACCAGAAGATCGACGCCCAGCGCGGGTTGCCGCAGGTCGTGCCGGGTGATCTCTGTCGGATCGTTCATCGCCGACAGCAGCGTCACCGAATGCTTGGTATCGAAATACTCGGCAAAGACGCGCCGCCGCAGGTCGCCCTCGATCAGGATGACCCTCTTGCCCAGGCTCGCCATGTTCAGTGCCAGCGCAAGGGTCTGGGTCGTCTTGCCCTCGCCCGGCAGCGACGAGGTAATCATGATGACCTTCGGCGGGTTGTCGATGTCGGACAGAAGGATCGAGGTCCGCAGGTTGCGGATCGCTTCTGCCACGACCGATGTCGGCTTCTCGCGCAGGAAGCCCAGCGCATCCTTGCGCGACCGGCTGGGGATCATCGGGATCGACCCCAGAACGCGCAGGCCGGTGGCTGCGCGCAGTTCGTCGGCGGTGCGGTAGCTGGCGAATTGCAGTTCACGCAGCAGCACGAAGCCGGATCCGATCATCAGGCCAAGAAAGCCCGAAATCACCAGGATCAGCCCGACTTTGGGCGACACCGCCGGGCGCGGCACACCCGAGGAAAGCTGGTTGCTGTCGGGGATCGCAAGGCCAAGCTGAACGTCGGTCTGCTTCAGCTGGGACAGAAACGAGTCGTAGATCGCCTGGGTCGAATCGACCTCGCGTTGCAGTTCCTGCTGGGTGATCAGATCCTTGGACTGCGTGTCGATCTGGTCGGACTGCACCTTTTCCGACGCCTCCAGCGCGGCGATCTGCTCATCCGACCGCTGAAGGTTGACGGCGGTCCGGGCGATCACTGCCTGCACACCCGTCAGGAAATCCGGCTGCGAGATCGCGCCGGATTTCAGCTTGTCCAGCAGGACGCTGACCCCCGGGTCGTCGACAAAACCCGCGAACGCATCGGCCGTGCCCTGCGCCAGCGCCGCCTTCAGGTCGGCCTGGCGCTTGGTCATGCCGTCGCGATCGGCGCGCAGCCGGGCAAGACGGTCGCGCAGATCCTTCAGTTGCACCTGAAGCCCCGTCAGCGCATCGGCGCTGACAAGCTGGGTGTTGTGGTTGAAATCGCTGAGCTTGTTTTCGGCCTGCTGAAGCTGCTTTTGCAGGTCGGCCGTGCGCACCGTCAGGAACTGGCTGGCCTCTTTCGTGGCCTGAAGTTTCTCTTGCTTCTGGTCATCGATGTAAAGTGCGGCGATCGTGTTCGAAATCAGCGCGGCCTTGTTGGGATTGACCGATGACACAGTGATGTCAAAGGCCATGGTGTTCGGCTCGTTCGTCACCGTCACCTGCTGCAAGAGCTGGTCGATCGTGGCACTTTTCACCGCGGCAGCGGTCAGCGGCGGGTCGGGCGGCAGCCCCACAATCGCCTTCACGCGGTTCTTGACCTGCTTGGGGTAGCTTGTCGGCAGCAGGCGGTCGTTGAATTCGGGGTCGTTGACCAGATCAAGCTTCTCGACCACGCGTTCCATCAGGTTGCGCGATTGCAGGATCGTGGTCTCGGTGTTGATGGTCGAGCTGTCGGTGCCAAGCGCCGACAGAACGCTGCTGATGCTGCTGACCACCTGGTTCTGCTGCGTGCTGAGCGCGACGACGGCGGTCGACTGATACATCGGTGTCGCGATCAGGAAGCTGTAGACCGCGCCCAGAACAATCAGCACCAGCGCGGTCAGCGAAATCGGCAGTTTGCCGCGCCACAGGACGCGGAACAGCGCCATCAGATCGATTTCGTCCGAGGCATCCTGGGCCGGGGACATGTCCTGTCCCTGCTGCGGCAGACGGGGCATCTGGGTCATGCGGGCGTGGTCCTTTTCAATCATACACTGTCCCCCGTCCGCGCCCGGGCGGGCCATATTCCAACTCTGCCGCAAAAGATCGCATTGATGCCCCGCTCTGCAGAAACCTGCCGCGGCGGCTTCACCGCGGCAGGGGCCAAGGTCAGAGTTTGTTCACCGACGCCGTGACCAGCGACGGGCCAAGCTGCGACAGGACGCGGTTCCATTTGGTGATCGGCTGCTGTGCGATGAAGACGATGTCATTCGGCCGCATCTGGAACTGCGTCGCCATGATCATGTTCGCGGCGTTGCGCCCGTCGAGCTGGTAGGCGGTGATCCCCGTCATCCCGCCCTTCGCCATGTCGGCGCGCAGGACGTAGATCTGCCGCGGGTTGCCCGTGACGTTCGAGAACCCGCCCTGCGAATAAAGCGCGTCTGCCAGCGTGGCCACATTGCCGAAGGGCAGGCCGAAACGGGCGGGCTTGCTGACCTCGCCGGTCAGGTAGACGTAATCCTGCGCCTCGGCGCCCAGCGCCAGCCGATCCTTGAAGTTCGACCGCGCCGCCGTCAGTTGGGCCTGCACCACGGTGGCCTGCGCGTTCAGCTCGGCCAGTGCCGCCTGCCGCTCTGCGGTCTTCGCCGTCATCAGCTGGATCTGTTCGGCGAAATAGGCCTGCGCCTTGTCCAGATCGTATTCTGTATCGACAAAGATACTGTCGCCCGCCACCAGCCGGATCCGTTTGTTGGTGGCCGTGGCGAACGCATCCTTCAGCGGCACCTGATAGATCCTGCCGCCGCGATAGATCCGCACGATGGCGTATTTCTCGTCGGTCACCGTGACCCCACCGACGGCGGCGATGGCCTGATCGAGGTAAAGCGGGGTCAGCGTGATCGGGGTGACCCCCGGCTGGCGGACGGCGCCGCCCACCGACACCTGCTGCGAGTGGAATTCGGCCACCTCAAGGCTGAAGGCCGGGGTCATCTGCTTGGCCACGATCGCCTGGAACAGCGCGTTTTCCGCCTCTTCCAGCGTCATGCCGGCCATTTTCACCCGCCCGATGTCCGGGATCGCGATCGCCCCGTCATCCTGCACGGTGTAGCCCTGCCGCTTGCTTTGCGCGACCAGAAGGCCCGTCAGCGCCGTGACGGTATTCGCCGTGGCCGCGGTATCGGTGGTGGCAATCAGCACCACATCGCCCACACCGATCCGGTAGGGCGCATCAGGCGGCGGCGGCGGCAGGTCGGCGGTGACCTGGGCGGGCCGCGCCTCTGGCAGCATGGCCGGGGCGGGCAACGTGGCCCCGCCCGCGGGCAATGCGCCGCCGGGGCCGTTGTCGTAGAACGCCCTGGGCAGGGCACGCGGGGTATAGGGCTGCGCATTGGCATCGGCGACGACGGCGGGGGCCATCGGCAACACATGCACCTGCAGACCACCCGCGGCATCCTGCTGAACGCTGGGGCTGAGATAGGCCGAGCCACATCCGCCAAGCAGCAACACCAGTGCCGCGACCGCATGTCTCATCACAACCCCATACTCTTGCCCCACGCGCATAGATTGAGTTCCCAGAATCCTCCCCGAGGTACAAGGGGGTTTCTGGCCCAGCCCCGGCAGAACCGGGCCGGCCTGTTGCGGATTGCCAACGCAGCCCAACGCCGCCCGATGCCCCGCACGCGGGAACATCGCGGCCTTGCTAAGGGAATCTACGCATTTGCCGGGCACACTCTGGCGGCGCGCCACGGTGCGGCGGGTCACGGGCCTGCCCCTGCCATGATGGTCGCGGGCGGGGCATGGTCTGTTCTTGGTGGCTGCAATGGTGAACTTTCAGGCCGTTTCGACGCTGCCGGGTGATCCGGGTGGCTTTCTGACGAACGTGACGGGAATGGCCACGGCCACCACCGGCAGCGGCCCGATGCTGTATCTTGCCACCGGGCGGGGCGGCGGGCTCAGCGCCTATGCGATCTCGGCCACCGGTGCGCCCGGCCTGCGGGGAACGGCCCCCTATGCCTCGTCTTCAGGCGCGCTGGCCTCGACCACGCTGGCATCGGCGCTTTACAACGGCCAGCCGGTGCTGATACCGATCGGCGCCTATGACACGGTCTGGACGGCCTATGGCCTGAAGGCCGACGGCACGCTGACAGGGGGCCGCGCGGGCGTGTTGCAGGCCGCCGCCGCCCTGCCCCCCGCCAGCGCCGATCCGGTGGTTCTGACCATCGCCAACCACTCGATCATCTATACCGCGCAGGCGGGCCCGGCCCCGGCGGGATACGACCTCGCACGGTCCCCGCTGGGCCCGGTCGCGGTGGATTCCACCGGGGTGCCAAGCGGCGGGGTCCTGACCGCGCTGGGCCTTGTCACGGTTGGCGGCAGCGCGGTGCTGCTGGGGGGGCAGAGCGGCAGCGACCGCCTGCTGTCCTATACCGCCGATGCCGCAGGCGGGCTGCGGTATGCCGCGACGCTCGGGGCGGAAACGGGCCTGCCCATCGCGGGCCCCACGGCCATCGCCGCCGTCCGGGCGGGCGGGCAGGATTATGCAGTGGTCGCCGCAGCGGGATCGTCCAGCCTGTCGGTGGTGGCGGTCGGGGCCGACGGCACGCTGCGCGCGACCGATCAGGTGGTCGATGATCTGGCGACACGCATCGCGCGGGTCGACCAGCTTGTCAGCGTGACCGCGGGCGGCACGGCCTTCGTGATTGCCGCGGGCGCCGATGACGGGGTCAGCCTGTTCGCGCTGACGCCACGGGGGCGGCTGCTGCATCTGGCAAGCCTTGCCGACAGCACCACCATGACGCTGGCCCATGTCGCGGCGCTGGCGGCGCTGGCGCAGGGCACCACGCTGAACATCTTCGCCGCCTCGGCCACCGAACCGGGGCTGACGGCGCTGTCGGTCGATCTCGCGCGCTTCGGCCTCATCGTCGAAGGGGGTGCGGGCGGCACCGTCGGCGGTACCGCGCGCGACGATATCCTTGTCGCCCTGAGCGGGGGTGACCTGCTGTCGGGCGGGGCGGGGGCAGACCTCTTTGTCTTCGACCTGTCGGGGGCGGCGGCAAACGGCAAACTTGGCACCGTGCGCGATTTCAGCCCCGGAACCGACCGGCTGGATCTGTCGGATCTGCCGCTTCTGCATGATGCCGCACAGCTTCAGGTGATCCCCACGGCCACGGGGGCGGAACTGCATTTCGGCAACTGGTGGGTCGAGGTGATGTCGGCCGCGGGAACGCCCCTGACAGCGGCGGCCTTCCCCACCGATGGGGTGCTGAACGCAAGCCGTGTGGCCGTCGGTCTTTCGGTCCCCCACGTGCCCAACACCGCCCCCACGACCCCGCCGCCACTGACACTGATCGGCGGGCCAGAGGCGAATACGCTGACCGGCGATCTTGGCGCCGACCTGATCCATGGCCGACTTGGCAACGACAGGCTCTCGGGCCTGGGGGGAAATGACACGCTGCAGGGCGGCGATGGCGCCGACACGATCGACGGCGGCGATGGCGACGACCTGATCCTGGGCGGGGACAGCGAGGCCGACGGCGCCGACAGCATCGACGCAGGCCCGGGCGCCGACACCGCAGACGGCGGGGCGGGGCGCGATACCGTTCTTGGCGGACCCGGCGACGACCTTCTTTCCGGCGGGTCGGGCAATGACTGGCTGGACGGCGGCACCGACAACGACGAGTTGCGCGGGGGCGAGGGGGCCGACACGGTCCTGGGCGGCGACGGCAATGACATGATCCTGGGCGGAGAGCTCGATACGGATCTGAGCGACGCGATCTACGGCGGCACAGGGCGCGACACGATCGATGCGGGCTACGGCAATGACTGGGCCACCGGGGATGGCGGCGACGATTCGATTGGCGGCGGCTACGGGGCCGACACGCTGATCGGCAATGACGGGGCCGATACGCTGAACGGCGGCCCCGGCGCCGACCAGATGCTGGGCGGACCGGGGGACGATTTCCAGAACGGCGGCTTTGGCAACGACCGGCTGAACGGTGGCGCGGGCGCCGACCGGTTCTTTCACGGCGGCACCGAAGGCGAGGGGTCGGACTGGCTGCAGGATTACCGCGCGGCTGACGGGGATCGGCTTGTCTTCGGCATTCCGGGCACCCGGGTCAGCCAGTTCCAGGTGAATTTCGCCGAAACCCCGATGGCGGGGGCCGACGGCGTGGCCGAGGCCTTCGTGATCTACCGCCCGACAGGGCAGATCCTGTGGGCGCTGGTGGATGGGGCGGCAGAGCCGCATCTCGACCTGCAGATCAGCGGCAGCCTGATGCTTTACGATCTTCTGGCCTGAGCCTAGTCCAGCCGGGCGCGATCCACCCCCAGAAGGGCCGTATAGTGCGCGATGGCGGTGGCGATCCGCGGGTAGAACACCAGCCGCCCGTCCTCCAGCACCGCCCCGGCGGTGCAGAGCCGTTCCAGCAGCGCGACGGAATGCGACACGACGATCGCGCCGCTTTCGGCCAGGCGGGCGCGGAAGACCCGCTCGCTCTTCTGCCGGAACAGGGCGTCGCCGACCGAGGTGACCTCGTCCACCAGGTAGGTGTCGAAGCGGATTCCCATGGAACAGCCAAAGGCCAGCCGCGCCCGCATACCCGACGAATAGCTGCGCAGCGGCAGGTGGAAATGCCCGCCAAGTTCGGCGAATTCGGCAACAAAGGCCACAAGCTCGTCCGTATCGACCCCGTAGATCCGCGCGATGAACCGGGTGTTCTGCGCCCCGGTCAGATCGGGATGGAAACTGCCCGCGAAGCCCACCGGCCAGCTGACCGTACCCCGCCGCAACACCTCGCCCCGGTCGGGCGCAAGGGTGCCTGCGATCATCTGCAACAGCGTCGACTTGCCCGCGCCGTTGCGGCCGAACAGGCCGATGGAAACGCCGGACGGAAAGGTGGCATGGATGTTGCGTGCCACGATCTTGTGTCGGCCGTGCAGGGAATGGATCTTGCACAGGTTTTCCAGCCGGATCATCGCCGGTCCCGCAGGCTGTAGTAGACCAGCGCGCCCACCGACCAGATCAGGAAGGCGAACATCGCCACCAGCGCGGTCAGCAGCGGGCGGCGCGGGTAATCTGCGGTCTCGGCCCGGATCGGTTGCTGGTAGGCGGCCAGGTAAAGCGATTTCTGCCGCGCCGCCGCCGCCGCCGCATCCCGCGCAGCCAGTGCCGAGAGATAGGCCTTTTCGGCAAACTCCTGGTCCACGCTCAGCCGCCCGAATTCGCCCAGCAAACTGGCATAGGACACGCCCGCGGCATTGCCGAACTGCTGGCGTGCCTCGACGATGCGGGCGCGGATCGCTTCCAGCTTGCGCTCGGCCTCGGCCATGCGCGGGTCGCCCGCCCGGGTCGTGCCCTGCAGCATGTCCAGCGCGATCATCGCCGCGGCCTGCTGGTCCTGCAGCGCGGTGACGATCCCCATCTGCCCTGCCACGTCGGCGCCGGGGTCCAGCACCCGCGTTCGGTCGCGAAAGTCCTGCAGCGCGGCGCGCGCGGCGCGCAGCCGGTCCTCGGCCAGCGCAAGTTCATGGCGCGTCGTTCGCATCGCGTCATCCTGCGCCAGATCCGACAGCGCGTTGATCATCCGGCTGGCGGCCTCGAAGGCCACCTGCGCGATCTGCTGGGCATCCGCGGGCGCGAAGGCGCGGACCTCCAGCGTCAGGATCCCGGTGCCCTGATCCTGGGTCACCGTGACCATGCGGTTCCAGTAGCGCCACAGATCCTCGGCGCTGCCTGCGGGATCGAAGCCGAACACCGGATCGCGCGCCTGCATCCGGGCGAACATCGCGCGCAGGTCCAGCCGACGGTCCAGTTCCACCACCAGATCGGGGCTTTGCAGGTACTGGTAGACCATCGCGGCATCGGTGCTGCTGGCCCCCGACAGTTGCGAGAGGCCCCCGAACAGGTCGATCATGGCCGAGGCGCGTTCCGTGCGCACGGCAAAGCCGACGGTGGTCGCATACTGGTCGGCCGCCCGAAGGCCCAGATAGCCGCCAGCGATCAGCGTGGGCAACAGGACAAGCGCCACGAAACTGCCGATCAGCCCCCAGTGCCGCGCCCGGCGCCGGGCCCGGCCGGCCGGGCGGGCGACCGGCGGGGGGGCGGGCGCGGGGGCAGGT